>JALSHD010000100.1 GCA_026982395.1 Chromatiales bacterium
CCTTGCCGTTCGGCTAACCGTTCCCCTTGCCGGGCCGGTAGGGGACTTTCACCCCCAAGTCTTCCCCTCGCCACCACAGCTCGGGGATTAGCGCCAGTCACGGCGCTGCGCGCCATGCCTGGCGCACGAAATAAAAAAGGGAGGCGCTCCTTCGCCTCCCTTTTCCGTTTCCCTGCCCGGAAAAGCCCGGGACGGGAGAGCCTCAGTAACGACGCTTCAGCTGGCACACATCCATCTTGTTACCATCTTTCAGCGTTTTTTCGCCTACCCAGGTGGTGCCGGCCGGGCAGGTTTTGTCGGCCACCGGAGTGTTGCCGGCGAGGGTGCCGCCGTTGGCAGGTTCCCATACCGTGGTGTTGCCGTTCAATCCGACGGTCCAGCCTTCGGTCCAGTTGGGCGAGGTGGCTGTGGGGTCGAACGCTCCGGCATAGTTGGTGTTGACGAACCGGCTGTCAGGTGCGGTAAAGGTCAGACCCTGCACCGAGCTGGCGAACGCGCCCTGCGGCAGGCCGTAGCCGTTCAGGTCGGCCGTTGCCGTGGCGTTGTTGTTGCTGCCGGATTCGGCAAACCAGTCGGCCACCATCTTCCTGCCCACGTCGGCAAAGGTGTCCTTGATATTATCACCGTTGAGGTCCTGATCGCCGGATTCAAAATCGGTCTGGCAATCGACGAAGCTGTTGGCGATCATCAGCTCTCCGGTGTAGGCGCCGTTCGTGTAGGCCCGGTCCATGGTCGCGGTTTCGTCGATGTCGATGCAGGCATCGGCGAAGCCGGTGATGATGGAGTTGTAGATCTTCGCTCCGGTGCCGCGGCGCAGCAGGATACCATCCGCAGATGCATCACCCGTTGGCAGGCCGATCAGGGTCATGTTGGCCAGAATCGGCATGGAGATCGGAGTGGCGTTCGGGTTGCCCTTGTCGTTGTCGGCCTCGATGGCGCGGTCGGCGTCATCCGCCGCCTGTTTGACAACCAGGAACTGCGCCCCGCCGGTGTAGCCCTGTCCCCAGTCGAAGCTGTCGTCGCGGTTGTCGGTCAGCACGATGTGGTGCATGAAGTCGCTGGAGCCGAAGTGCTCGATGCCGTCATCCAGCCCCTTGTGAACCTGGATGTAACCCAGGCTGGTGCCGGAGCCGACGCCAAACAGGGTGAACCCGTTCAGCTCGTTGCCCTGACCGTCGAGATCGTTACCGGCATGACGAATGACCACATACTCGACGGTGCCGCTGCTGTCGGCATCGTTGCTGCCGCCGTATGCGCCGATGTTGCCTTCGGCTTCGACATCGCAGGGGGTGCCGCACTCGTTGGTTCTGGCGTAACCCATCAGCGCAAAACCGGCCCACTCGCCACGTGCGGAGGTGCCATCACCGCCGGCCAGCCAAGTATCAATCTGCTTTTCGGATGTCATGACAATGGGATCGTCTTTGCTCCCTTTGGCGTTAATCACGGAGCCGCGGGTAACAATCAGCCCCTCTTTCTCGCCGCCTATAATCAGGGTGCCTGGTTCAATATTCAGGGTGAATTTTTCATCGTTGGCGGCGTTGCCGTCGGCAGCATCACCATTGCCGATATGGGTGCCAGGAAATCCTGATGCCAACTTGTAGATGTTGTCGTTGGTCAGGGTCAGGCTGTCGGTATCTGTGTTGTCGTTATTATTATTATCATCATTGTTGTCGTTGCTGCTGCCACTACCGCATGCGGTCATGCCGGACAGTGCGGCGATAATGGCCAGGGAAATGGCTGTCTTTTTGAATGACATCTGAACTACCTCTTGTGTGATTGAAAAAACTCCTGCTCATGTTAGAAGGGGTCTATTACAGCGGTATTTCATCTGCATTAACTTTTTGTGAATGTTGCCTGAAGAAAGAAAATTATTTTAGCAACTACTCAGCTTACTCCTGAAACGCGCCATCTCTGCGTTCGGAAATGACCATTTACCCTTGTGAACTCACATTTCCCGCCTTGATCTGACGCGTTTCAGGGGCAATCTGAGCAGTTACACAACCTGTTGACTACTCGCTGAGTAGTTACTTATTTTGTAACTACTCACCACGAAGCTCACCAAGGGCGCGAAGAAAAAGCTGATCCGGCTGAAAAACAGTAAGTTGTATCTGTGACAGAGGGAGACCATGAATTCAACATCAATCGTTACTAGTTTCCCATAGTGAAATCAATTCCTTCGTGTGCTTCGTGCTCTTCGTGGTGAATAGTTACACTGTTTTTTTGAACACAAAAAAAAGCCGGAGGAAAACCACCGGCTGCAGGTCCTTCTCAAGCTTGTAACAGCCTCTTGCTACTTCCAGCTGTACTCCATGCCGATGGACAACGATCTGCCCTTGTTATAGCTCTTCTGGATATCACTTCCCTGATGAACTTCGAATGCGGGGTCGAGTATATTCTTGAGTTTTGCCTTCAGCTTCAGCTCGGCGTGTTTCTCCTCGAACAGGAAGGAGCGGCTGTAGACAAAATCCAGCAGCGGCACCGGCTGTTCGTACAGGTCGGGACGGCTCTTTGTGCCGACGGTGGTGATCCTCTCTCCAGCCATGTTGAACAGCAGGGACGCCTTGCTGCGCTTGAGCAGGTTTTCATAGCCCAGGGTGAGATTGACCACCCAGGGGGATTGTCCCTGCAGGGGGCGGTTGTCGGTGGTCTGCTGGGCACCGGCTTCGCCCAGGGATACGGTGGAGTCGATCAGGGAGAGGTTCGACTCGAGATAGAAGCGGGAGGCCGCCCGGCCGAACAGGCGGGAGAGCCAGAAGCGGGAGTTCAGTTCGATACCGAAGTTCTGCGCGGTTTCTGCGTTCCGGAAGGTGTGGATCCCGCCGGCTCCCAGCCGGATCACCCGTTCAATCGGTTTGTCGAAATTCTTGTAGAACAGCGCGGCGGAGAGCCCTTCGAATTTCGTCAGGTACCAGTCCCAGCGCAGGTCCAGGTGGGTGATGGAGGCGACCTCCAGGCGGGGGTTGCCGATCACCACGTCGCGGGTTTCCGGATCGATGTAGGGGGCTTGCGAAAGCTCCTTGAAGTCCGGCCGGTTTACCGTCTGGCTGGCTGCAAATTTCAGCTGCTGGTCCGGCCTGAACCGCCATGTTGCCGACAGGGCCGGAAGCAGGTTGTCGGCCACCAGGTTTTCCCTGTTGGCCTGGTCGGGGTTGGCCAGCTCGAAGGTGGTGACGGTCTGGTCGGAGTTTTCGAACCGCACGCCGGTCATCAGTTTGTACCTTTCTGCGTAGTCATACTCGCCCATCAGGTAGGCCGCGGTGACGGTCTGGCTGGCGGTGTAGTTGTCGGTGGGGAGAGTGGTGTTTTTCAGCCGGAATCCATCCTGGTCTATATTTTCCGGGGTGATGATCTTCTCCAGGGAGTCGGCGTACATCCCTTCCGGGTCCAGGTCGTTGTCCGATCGGGTCTCGAAACGGAAGCGCACTATCTCGCTGTCGCGCCGCTTGTCATTCGCGCTCAGGCCGGCCTTCAGCAGCGCCTGTCCGGAGAGGAAATCGTACAGCGGCAGGGTGAGGTTCACTCCAACACTGGTGTTGGTGTCGCTCAGCTGTTCATACACCCGTTCGTTGGATTCGCCCAGCCGGTGATCGAAGTAGTAACGGCCGTTTTCATCCTGCTGATAGCGGTAGAAGCGGGAGTCGGGCTCGTCGCGGTCGGCGAGGGCGTAGCTGAGCTGCCAGTCCAGTTTCAGATCGTGCAGCGCCTCGATGTTGTGCTCGCCGTTGAACTGCTGGGCGAACAGCTGCCGCTCGACCCACTCCAGGTGGCTCTCCTTTATGAACAGATCGTTCTCCGAACGATACCCCTCGTCGAGGATCGCGGTATCGGTGGTGTTTCTGGCGAGCAGCGTGGTGCTCTGCAGTTTGTGTCTGTCGCCCACCTCGAGGGAGAGATTCAACATGCCGTTCAGGTCGATGTCGTTTTGCGTCTTCTGCCGGGTGATGGTGTCGTCCGCAAACAGTCCGCCGCTGCCATCGAGGATGTAGTCCACCCGCTTCTCCTCGCGCTGCCGCCACTGGTTGCTGTAGCTGAGGGAGAAGTTGTAGCCCCATCCCCAGTCGCTGTCGTAGGCCTCGTAGCGATCGCCGAGGTTGATCTTCAGCCCCAGGTCGGGGGGCAGGGAGTCCCGCTGCAGGGCGTAGATCGCGGGCAGGGACTCGCCCGCCCGTTCGGTCTCCTCCTCGGACCAGAACACATCCAGCCGCCGGCCGCCGTCGCTGATCCGCCTCAGCGTGGCGGGCATCGCCCGGGTGCCATCGTCGAAACCGAGGAAGTCGCTGTCGCCGCCCCGGTAGGTCAAACCCTCCTGAAAGGTGGACTGGCTGTTGCCGCCCGTGGAGAGGGCGAACTTTCTCACCTTCTCCTCGGGAATCCCCCTGGTGCGCAGCAGGATCGCGCCGCCGCCGAACTCTCCCGGCATGTCGGGGGAGTAGGTCTTCTGCACCACGATGCTCCCCAGCACGCTGGCCGGAAGCAGATCGAGCGGCACCACGCGGCGGGTGGGATCGGGGCTGGGGAGGGCGGCCCCGTTCAGGGCGGTGCTCGAGTAGCGTTCGCCCAGGCCGCGCACGTAAACGAACTTGTCGTCGATCAGGGTCAGGCCGGTCACCCGCTTCAGCGCTCCCGCGGCGCTGCTGTCACCGGCGTTGGAGATCTGATCGGCGCTGATCACATCCACCACGTTGGAGCTGTTGCGCTGCTCGTCCAGCAGGGCCAGGGTGCCCCCCTCCAGATAGGGGGCGGTGACGGTGTACTCCTCCAGTTGCAGACCGGAAGGGGTCAGCTCCAGCTCGATGGTTTCGCTGCCGCCATCGGCCAGCTTCAGTCCGGTGCGGGTCTGGGTGCTGTACTCGGGATGGACCACGGAGAGGGAGTACTCCCCCGGCGGCACGCGCACGCTGAAGTGCCCCTCCTCGTCGGTGCGGATCTCCTGGCGGATGCCGGAGAGGAAGATGCGCACCCCGCGGATCGGCTTGCCCCCCTCCAGGCTGTAGATATGGCCGCTGATGGTGGCGGTTGCGCTGCCGGGAACGCCGTCTTGCGCAGCGGTCAGATGGCGCGTCCCCGCCGAGCTCTCGATATCCACATCCGCCTCCGCGCCGCGGGTAGGGATGGAGAGGATTAGCTGGGTGCTGCCACCACTGTCCAGGGTGAGGGGGAGCTGCTTGAGCGAGCGTTCCCGGTGGCGCAGATCGAATGCGTACTCCCCCGGCGGTAGCTGCAGGTGGGCGGCGCCGTTCCGGTCGGTGACCGCGAGAACCGTCTCACCCTGTTTCAGACTCACCTCCGGTAGCGGCAGGCCCTCCTGAAACACGTAGAGATGCAGCCGCGCCGGCTGGTCGGCGAGCGCTACCGGGCCGAGGCAGGAGATCAGCAACAGCAGGAGCGAGCGAAGTTTCACAGACATTGCCAGCGCTCCTCGTCACAAACGGACATCGCCTTGCGCAGCGCGGCCGCCTTGCGGAACAGGGCGGGGGTGGTGATGGCGGTCAGGTGGCGGGCGGCCGCCTCGAAGTGGCCCGCCTTGAACGCGGCGTAGGCCACGGCGTAGCGGATCTGGTCGTCGTTCAGCAGACCGTGGCGATACAACGCCTCGCTCATCCCTTCGGCCTGCTCGAACATGCCCATGTCGAGCAGGATAGCGAGGCGCTGCTTCAGTTTCTTCTGCTGATCGAGGGCTCTTTCGTTCAGAAACAGCGCCCGGCCGGGGTGGCCGGCGCGGCGGTAGAGCTCTGCCGCATCGATCAGATAGTCACCCCCCAGGGCGGCAGCGCGCTCCATCATGCCGGCGGCGGTGTAGTAGCTGCCCAGGTCGGCATACACCTTGGCCAGAGCCAGCAGGATGCGCTGGTTTTCCGGATGCTTGACCTTGCCCAGCTCGAGAAAGTCGAGGCCGGAGATGGCCTGGCCGGCCTGGCGGAGCGCCTCGCCGATGGCCACATAGTCGTCCGGCCCCGGCCGGTAGCGCTCCATGTAGATCAGGCCGAGGCGTGAAGCCTCCTGATACAGCCCCAGCTCCACCAGCATGAACACCTTGCGGCGCATGAACGGGGCGCCGTCGCTGAACTGCCGCTCGCCGAATTGCAGCGCCTCCCAGGCGGTCGGTTTGTCGCCCAGCTTCCAGTGAAGCTGCGACTTCAGCAACACCACGCCGGGGGCGCTCAGCAGCAGCTCGTCGCCACCGCGCTGCAGGGCGTCGAGCCCCTTGCGGTACTGTTCATCGTGCCAGGCGGCCCGGGCCAGGTGGAGATATACCTGGGTGTCCTCCTGCCCGTGCCGGATGGCCTTTTCCAGACTCTCCACCGCATCGGAGTAACGCTCCAGCTTGAGCTCGGTGAGCCCCTTGAGGGTGTAGTAGCGGATGAAATCGAACCCCTCCCTGGCGGTGTCCACACTCTCCAGCGCCTGCGCCGCCCGTTCGTAGTGGCCGTCGCGCACCATCAGCGCCGCCAGTCCCAGGTAGTCCACCTGCTTCTGCCCGGCGAACACTCCGCCAGCGGCGACCAGCAGCAACAGGCAGAGCAGCAGGACGGGTGGTTTCATGGTTATCCTCATCCCAGCTCGAAACGGATAGTCTGATTGGCCCAGCTGTCCACCGCCTTGCCGTCATATCTGGCGGGAGTGAAGACCCAGGACTTCACCGCCCTGATGGCGGCGGAGTCGAACACCCCCGGGGGGTCCGACTCCAGCACCCGCGCATCCTCCACCCTGCCGCTGGTGCTGATGAACAGGCTCAACACCACATACCCCTCCAGATCCTTCGCCTTGGCGCGGGCGGGGTAGTTCAGCGGGGTGCGTTTGAGGACGCGCGGCGGGGTGTCCACCATGTCGCTGGTCATCACCACATTGCCGGTATCGCCGAGCAGGGAGTCGTCGATCTCTCCCGTACCGTCAGTGCCGAAGTCGAAACCGAAATCGAGCCCGGACAGTTCGATGTTCAGATCAGCGACCAGCGCGGGCGGCGGTGGCGCCTTGTTCTGCTTGCGCGGTTTGCGCACCACCTCTTTCTTCGGCCTGGGCTTCTCCGGCTGCTTGACCGCAAACTCCGCCACGGATCGCGGTGAGCGCTCCTTTTCGAGACGGGGGGAGTCGTTGATGAACAGCAGCGTGCCGAAGACCACCACCCCGCCCAGCAGCATCCACAAGGCGCCGCGGATGCGGTGCTCAATGGCTGGACGCACCTGCTCCACTAACCGGCCTCCTGCTCGGTGACCACACCGACATCAGAGGCGCCGGCCAGACGGCACTGGTCCACCACCTCCACCAGTTTCTCCGCCGGGACGCTCGCGTCGGTCACGATCAGCACCGAGCCATCGGCGTTCTGCTCCAGCAGTTCACGCAGCCGGGACTGGATCACCCAGGTGCGAATGGGCTGGCCATCCAGAAAGGTGTCGCCGCTGGCGTCGATATAGACCCGGATCGCCTTCGAGGAGGAGAGGGTGCTGGAGGTGGCCTTGGGGCGGTTGATATCCAGATCCATATCCTTCACGAATGTGGCGGTCACCATGAAAAAGATCAGCAGGATGAACACCATGTCTATCAGCGGCGATATGTCGATATCCTGCTGTGTCTCTTCTCTGTCGCGGTATCTCATCTCTCACCAACCTCCGCAGGCGTGCTGCATAAAATGTCCTTGATCTGATCCAGATCGCGTTCGATCTCTTGCTGGCGCTTGTCCAGGAAACGGCCCAGCAGCATGCCGGGAATGGCGATCACCAGCCCCAGCTGGGTGGTGAACAGCGCCTGTGACACCCCGGCGGCGATGCCACCGTCCGCGGTGAACATGGCCATCTCCTGCAGCGAATCGAAGGTCTCGATCATGCCGGCGACGGTGCCCAGCAGTCCCAGCAGGGGCGAGACCACGACGATGCTGCGCACCAGCACCCGGTAGCCGTTCAGCAGTTCGCTGTATTCGTTGAAGGCGTCATCGAGCCAGGCCCGCAGGCGGGGCGGGTTGCTGCGCTTTATCTCCACGCCGCGGCGGATGGCATCCTCCACGATGCCGTTGCGCGGCTGCCAGCTTCCCTCCCGGTAGCGGTCCAGCAGCTCGCGCACGCTGTACTGGCCACCTCCCCGCTGCAGCGAGGAGAAGCGGTAGCCGAGGGCGTACCACAGCAGCAATGCGCCGAGGGCGAGCGGCGGCATGACGTAGCCACCCACCTCGAAGTAGCGGGCGATGCTCTCCAGCAGATACTCCATCGCCGACGGCCTCAGGCGGCGGCACGTTCAGTCATGTTGATCACCCGCAGCGCCGCCTTTTCCATGTTCTCCTTGATGCGGTTGCTCCAGGCGTTCAACAGGTTTCCGGTCAGCAGCGCGGGGATCGCGACGATCAAGCCGAGCTCGGTGGTCACCAGCGCGGTGGAGATCCCGCCGGAGAGCAGCCTGGGATCGCCGGTGCCGAACTCGGTGATCACATCGAAGGTGGTGATCATGCCGGTCACCGTACCCAGCAGCCCGAGCAGCGGGGATACCGCGGCAATGACGATGATGAAGGTGGAGAAACGGCTCAGGTTGCCGCTCTCGTGCAGGATGCTCTCGGAGACGATATCCTCCAGGTGATCGCGCTCCCGATCGATGTTGCGCAGCGTGGAGGCCACCACCCGGGCGGTGGAGCCTTTGGTTCTTTCGCAGAAGCGCAGCGCTTCGGCAAGCTTTCCCTTTCGCACCAGCGTGCTGACCTTTTTCAGTACCACGTTATTGGTGGCGCTGGCGGAACGAAGATAGAAAATCCGCGCCACGATTGCGATCACCACCAGCAGACCCAGAGTGACGATCACCCAGCCGATGATGCCGCCGGACTCCACCACCTCGAGGGCGCTTTTTTCCGGCTTCTGATCGATTGCCTTGCTCGATGACTCGAACAGAAATATCTTCAGCAGCTGCGGTGGTTCTCCCTCCGCCACCGCCCTGGCGACCGCTCCCGTCTCCTCTCCCTTGTAAATGCGAAATGCACCTTCACCGGCAGGAACCAGGGCACCGCTGCCGGAATCGCTGGTGCCGTAGGCGGCGATGTTTCCTATCCTCACAATGGTGCCGTTTGCCTGGGTTCCGTTTGCCAGGAAAAATGTTCCCTTCTCCTTTCTGACCGACCCCAAAGTCACAACCAGATCGTTGGCCATCTGGTAAAGTTCTCCCAGACGATCCTCGTTTTTGGCATTGACAAAATCCACCTGATCGGCAAGTTTGAAACCATAGTCACTCATGCTGGCATTGGCCTGTTCAAACATCGAATCCAGCGCCTGCTGGTTGTCGCTGTTGGCCTCGATCTGGTGTTCTGCCTTGATGACATCATCGTTCAGTTGCTCAATCTCTGCATCCAGCCGCTGCAGCTGTGTTTCATAGGCAGAGATCTTGTTGGTAACGACGTTGGCCTTGGCTCTGGACCCGGATTTGAATTTTTTCAGGCGCCGGAGCAGCTCCTGTTTCTGGGTCTCCAGAAAGGCGAACTCTTTTTGAAATGCCTGCTCGAGAGAACCATTTTCTCCCTCCGCGGCATGGCTCTGCATAGCCACGACACAAAGCAGGATGAAGGTCAACAAAAGGGTGCCGGTCTTGTTTGGCAACATCGCTATCTACACCTGTATATTTTTTAAAGAGGGGAGGGCAGTTCGAAATAACCACTGCGAACCTGTTTGCGCAGGGAGTCAAAAAGATCGGCAATATGTTTGTTTCCATCTGCCTCTTCTACAACCTGGTACTCCCAGTCACTATTGCGATTCAGCACAACGCCATAGCGATCATCAGTGGTGACAAAATACATCATCACCATTCCCAGGCGCGCAACATCCGCCAGAATGATCTCGCCCTCTATATCAACAGGCTGCCGATAGATTCCGTTTTCCCGGGTCAGACGAATCTCGTCTTCATAGAACGCCCACAGACGGGTGGCGGCGCGTGAAGGGCTCATCACCCCCTTGTTCATCTGATCGCGAATATCCTGCAACGCCTCCAGACGTTCGTCGATCTTGAACGGGAGGCCGAACAGCACCCGATTCCTCGCCTTCTCCAGCGCCTGCAGCAGAACCGGTTTGAGGAGTTTGTCATTGGCTCCGGCATTGCGGGCCAGCTCCAGATTCTGATCCAGCTCTTTCTGTAACCTGTCCCGGTTGGCCCTGGCGCGTTTGATCCGTCCTTCCAGTTCGCTACGCTGCGACACAAGAACAGACATGCGCTGCTTGTGCTCCTCACGCGCGAGGTTCAACTCGGCACTGAGCTCCTCCACCTCGCCACGCAGCTCGATCAGTTTTTCGGAAAGATTGCCGACGTTGTCCGCAGAGACAGTTTCCGTCAACAAAGCCATTGCCACTCCAGCGATGAGAGGGCAGAGCCTTGCCTTGCGATCAGTTCTATTCATTTCTTCACCTGGATAACCAAACCTCGACCAGGGGCAGTATGATATGGACGACCACCCGCCGGGAACGCAAAGAATAGGCGACTTTTATTACAAAACCGTGTAGGAAATGTTTAAGAATCGTTACAGTGTTGGTTGCGGTGCTAGCCGGAAGGAGTGCCGAGAAGTTTTCAGGAAATTTGTATGTTTTTTTTCGCTGTTTTTTGAGAAATTTGGCCGTTCGGTTTTTCCTGGTGTGAATAGCTGATGAATCTGCCTCTGCCCGGTTTGACTCAGGAGGAAACAGCGTCATCAAACTGCAATGCCTGCTTAATTGTTATGAAACATGCACCACCTAATATTCCCGTCTCCAGCCTGAATCACACTGAAGGGGAGTAACCATGCAGTTCAAGAAAAAGCAGCTTGTTCGACTGATGAGCCTATCGACCGCAGCGGTCGTCATCTCCATAACTCTGACGGGTTGTATCCTGGAGAAAGAGGTCACCGGAGTGGAGTTTACCAACACCCCTAGACCTGTAACCGATGGCGATATGGTTCGCACCTATAGCAAAACCACAGCCATTGTCAGCTATAGCGATGGCACTACCAAGGAGTACCCTTTGAGCTACCAGAAGCTGTTTGGCGTCAAGGACAGGGTGGGCGGTAATGCTTACCCGGCCGGTCAGCTCTATGCCCGTGACGGCAGCCCCATCATGGATCCATACGGTCAGCCGGTTATTGCCGAAACACCCGACGGTAACAGCCTGCTGCAGGTGGAGGACAGACTGTTTCTGGTCACCCACTACGAATATGATTGGCTGCTGAGCGACGGCGCCAAGTCATACAAAACCGAAGACTGGTACAGCCGCATGCCGATGAGCATGACGCTGACCCACATCGAGCAGGATGAAAATACCGGCATATTGTCCGCAGTCGAGCAGAGGCCCATCGATTTTTCCGCTGTGGGAGGCGTCTGGATCCCCTGCTTTGCCTCACAGACCCCATGGAACACCCACCTGGGCAGTGAGGAGGACTATGACCTCGATGCCCGCACCATCGAAACGGGCAGTAATGATGCCCTGGCCGGCATGGACGACCTCTACTTCGGTGCGCCCGGCAGCGCCAATCCCTATCACTACGGACACTTCCCCGAGATCACCGTTGCCGCCGATGGCAACACCGATGTGGTCAAGCACTATGCCATGGGGCGTGCAACCTGGGAGATGGCTATGGTGATGCCCGATGAACGCACCACCTTTGCCGGGGATGATGGCAAGAACACCGGGCTGTTCATGTTCGTCGCCGATCGCAAGGCGGACCTCTCCGCAGGTACGCTCTACGCCGCCAAATGGACCCAGACCAGCGCCGCCAACGGCGGTGCCGCCACGCTGAGCTGGATCAGGCTGGGCCACGCCACCGATGCGGAGATAAAGGCCTTGGCAGACAGTACTACCTTCAGCGACATCTTCGAGTTCTCGCCCGAGCCTGCCGAGGGCTTCAAGGCGATCCGTGCCGGCAGCAAGACCACCGAGTACCTGAAACTGAAACCGGGCATGGAGAAGGCGGCCGCCTTCCTGGAGACCCGCCGCTATGCAGCGTACCTGGGCGCTACCACCGAGTTCAACAAGATGGAAGGGGTGGCGGTCAATGGTGACGACAAGAGGGTCTATGTCGCCATCTCCAAGATCAAGGACGGCATGCTGGAAGATCCCACCGCGCCGGCGGACGACATCCGCCTGCCGAAACTGAGCGCCGGCGCCACCTATGAGATGACTCTGGCCGGCAATCAGACGGACAGCGAGGGCAACCCCATCGACAGCGACTGGGTCGGCACCGCCATCCATGTACCTGCCGCCCTGCTTGGTGAGGAGATCGCCGTCGATGAGCAGGGCAACACCGCCAATCCCGACAGGATTGCCAACCCGGACAATGTGTTCTTCTCCGCCAGGATGCGTACCCTGTTCATCGGCGAGGACAGCGGCATGCATGTAAACAACTACGTCTGGGCCTACAACGTGGACACCGGCAAGCTGTCGCGTATCCTCTCCCTGATGGCCGGTGCGGAGGCCACCGGGCTGCAGGCAGTGGAGAACATCGGTGATTACAGCTACATCATGAGCAACGCCCAGCATCAGGGTGATTTCATCAAGACCATGAATGAAGAGCTGAAGAGCCGGCTTGCCGACAAGATCGACAGATTCGATGCCCCTGTCGGCTATATCAAGGGTCTGCCCAGGTTGTAAAACCTGTTGTGCGCCGGCTGTCTTACGGCAGTCGGCGTTCTTTTCATCTGCCTTCCCTGTTTGCGGCATTCACCGGTGCGGGGAGGGTATTGGACAGGTGGTACGAAATGTCCGGGTATGGCAGCTGGATGCTGGCCTCGCCAATGGCTTCCCGGATACGTTTGTGTCGCCTGCCCAATACTCTTGGACGGGATGAGGTATGTTAATCATGAACAGGCATAACTTCCTGCTGACAACCGTATGGATTGGCGCCGGCTTTCTGATTCTGACCGGCATGACCCGTTGCGATGAAAGGGTGGCAACAACGATGCCCATCGATGAGCAATCGACTCCGCTCGAAGATCAACCCGTACCGCACACTACTCTGCAGGGGGAGTTTCTCTCGCCTGCCGTGTTCGGGAACCCCTATTCTCATATCCCTGCTCAGTGTTATGTCGAGACCTCGGGCGGGACCCAGAATGCCTGCCTGTTCTGTCACACCAACGGGCCGGCACGTGCCGCTCTGGGCAACAACAATCCTCAGGCCGGCATGGAACCGCTGCTCGGCAATCTGCAACTGGAATACAGCTTTGTCCAGACCTCGCCGTTCACTCCTCCCGGTTCGATCAATCCCTGGGAAAACACCCTGTTTCCGGAAAGGGTGCGTGCCGCCGTTACCGCTCGCGGGATAGTCCCCGAGGAGTGGGACATGGCAGCCTATATCCGCGAGGACAACTGGAGTGCTGGCTACCGCAAGCGTGCCGGGGATGCGAAGGTGTGGGACAGCGGGATTGACGGCCCATTCCGCCTGTTCCCCGGTCTGAACCCGGACGATTTGCCTGCCGACGAAGATGGCTTTGTCCGCACTACCGTACCAGCCCGGGCGTTCTTAGCCGATGGTACTGGCAGAATCACCGGCTGGCGGGCGGTCAACTTCATGCCCTACGGTATCTTCACCCCCATGACGGGCAGTGTTTCGGGGATCTACCTCCGTCTGCCGGAGCGCTTCATGCGCAACCGGGAGGGTGTTTTCGACCTGGCGGTCTACCAGGACAATCTGGATCTGCTGGAAAGAGCGATCCAGGATCGGCTGCGGGATGACGACCTGGATCACTATCACGGCATGGCAGCGGATACGGTGGTGCAGCGCGGGCTCTATCCGCTCGGCACCGAGTTTGCCCACCCCCTGCACTACGTCGATACTGCGGCCGACGGGTCCAGTCCGTTCAGCCCATTTCCGGGCCTGCGCAGCCGGCGAGTCAAGGAGATCCGCTTCATGTACAAGCGGGAACCCTATGACCCCCGCTATCTGCTCCCGGGAGACAAGGAGGAAGACGCCCCCATCTATGTCAATCCGCAACAGGGCTGGATCGACAATGGCGCCGGCTGGATCCTCGCTGCCTTCATAGAAGACGAACAGGGGGAGCTGCGACCCCAGACACCGGAAGAGTTGATGCAGTGTCTGGGCTGCCACAGCGGGACAGGGGCTTACGATCCTCCGCTGTTTACTTCGGGCACCGGCAACACCATCGACAGTACCTGGTCGTTCCCCCGCAAGTTCGCCGGGGCGGCTGGTTGGCGCGAGATGGACTACCTCGGCTACCGCGCCACGCCCGGCGTGGACGACGATCAGACACCCGGTACCGCCCAGCAGGGTGATCCCCTGAACCGCCACGCCGGAAAAGGTGAGTTCCGCCTGTTCCTGGATCATGTGGTCGGAGGTAACCTGTATGGCGTCATGCCAGCGGCCATGGAGCGTTTCCTGGCCGAGGTGATCACGCCCGCCAACGGCTATACTGCGGCGTGGCCCTATCTGGATACCACCTCGCCAGAGGCGCTACTGGAGAGCCAGCGGTTGCGTCAGCAACTGCTGCGCGAGATGACCCGGCGGGGCGATTATCTCGATTCCGCCGGAAACATCCAGCCCGCCCTGTTGTACCCACCATGCCGTGACGCCCTGTCGGCGGCATCCCGCTACCGTCAGGTGGTGGTCACCCAACGCTACAACAGGGGAAAGGATGTATTTCCGGAGACGCCCTTCACCTTCCGTTACTACCGCACTCCGGACAGCGCCTACACACATCTGGATGGCAGATCCTACAGGCTGGGCGAGGTGATCACCGACCGATCGATCGACACCGGAAATTCCATCACTGCCGGGGTTGGGATCACGCCGACCGGAATTGACCAACTGCTGGAGTTTGATGCGGGGGGAACATACTTCCCGGAATATATGCCGCTACTTTCAGCCCCCGATCCAGAATAGAAAACCTGCAAATTTCGGGAGCACAATATTGATTGCTGGTCGTTTCCCCAGTGGCAAGAATCGAAGAATCCCGGCAGCAGATGCCGGGTTAGTTTAATTGCTTTCTGTACCACTGAACCGGTGTTTCCCGTGCTACCCACTGGTAAAGTTGTTCAGCCGCTCCGCAGCCGTTACAGGAGCTGTCGCAGGGTGGTGCAATAGTGCGAACTTTTCCCTTGTTTATCCAGTAACCGAGTGCCAGTTCGGCTGCGTCCGGGCTGGTGTTGAAGTGAGTGGCAATGTCACTCAGTGAGGCGGTTCCGCGCTGTTTCAGGTAGGTGCGTATTTCACCCAGCATTGCGGTGTTGCAGGGTGGGTGCCCTGCTTCCGGCGCGATGGAAAAGGGCGATCATGCTGGCCAGCGCTGCCAGCAGGCTGCCGCTCCAGAGTAGTGATTGAACCGGGTGCAGGGTGAGGGTCGCCAGCTGGTAGAAAACTACGGCGGTGGTGTAGGCCAGCCCGGTGCTCCAGCTCACCCCGAGCAGGGTCCACCAGGTTCCCGCTTCGCGCTGCATGGCGCTGGTTGCGGCAACGCAGGGGAAGTAGAGCAGAATGAACAGCAGATAGGCAAAGGCTCCCACCTGGCCGTCGAAACGGGTTTGCATGGCGAGCAGGGTGGCTTTGTCGACGCCATGTACCTCGGCGGCCTGCTGCAGGTCGGTCAGTTCGGTGACCACACCCAGACCCAATGGATCGGTCAATTGCTGCAGGGCGGTGTGCAGGTTGGCGGGAATGGTGGCCGCCGCCCCGTGCAACTGCTGCAGCAGATGAAACGGTTCGTCGTTGACGGTTGCCTCTGATGCCGGTTTGTCGATGTTGGAGTAGAGTGCGTCCAGCGTGCCGACTACAACCTCTTTGGCGAGCAGGCCGGTGATGATCCCCACTGTTGCCGGCCAGTTCTCTTCGGTGATCCCCATTGGTTCAAACAGTGGCGTCAGGGTTTTCGCGGTGGCGCTGAGGATCGATTTTTCCGAATTCTGGTTGCCGAAACTGCCATCGGTTCCCATGCTGTTGGCCAGGGTGATCAGGGTCACCACAATGACAATGATCTTCCCGGCGCCGAGGATGAACCCGCTGAGTTTGTTCCAGGTGTTGAGCAGGATGTTGCGCAGTGAGGGGATCTGGTAGGTGGGCAGCTCCATGATGAACTGGTCGGCGGTTCCCTTGAGCAGGGTTTTGCGCAACACCAGTCCGGTCAGAATGGCGAAGCCGATGCCGGTAAGATAGAGCAGAAAGATGATGTTCTGCCCGCCGCTGGGGAAGAATACGGTGGCAAACAGGGCGTAGACGGTCAGCCGTGCCCCGCAGGACATGAAGGGTGCCATCAGCACGGTGAGAATGCGTTCGTGATGGCTGTTGAGGGTGCGGGCGGCCATGATTCCGGGAACATTGCAGCCGAAACCGATGATCAGCGGTACGAACGCCTTGCCGGAGACCCCCAGGCGGCGCATGAAGCGATCCATGACGAAGGCGGCGCGCGCCATGTAGCCGGACTCCTCCAGCAGGGTGAGAAACAGGTAGAGCGCGGCGATGATGGGAATAAAGGTCGCTACCACCTGGATGCCGCCGCCAACGCCATCCGCCAGCAGGGTGATCAGCCACTCCGGGGCGGAGTGGCTGCGCAGCAGGTGGCCTCCGCCATCCACCAGCAGAGCCTGGACGGTTTGGTCGAAGAAGTCGATAAAGGCGCCGCCCAGGTTGATGCTGAACAGAAACAGCAGGTAGATCAGGCCGAGAAAGATCGGGATGCCGGTCCAGCTTCCCAGCACCCAGCGATCCACCCGGTCGGAGAGGGTGCGGCTCACCTTGCCCTGCTCCCTGACCACCTTTCTTGCCACCGACCCGGCGTACTCGAAGCGCGCATCGGCGAGCAGGAAATCGAGCTCTTCACCGCTGGTCTGCTCTATCTGCCGGCGATAGTGGCTGGCCTCTCCCTCTCCCCACTGCAGCTGTTGCAACGCCTCGTTGCGGGGAAGATTTTCAGACTCCTGCAGCGCCTGGATGGCTGCTTCCACGCTGTCGGGGTAGTGGATAACCAGCGGGTGGTGACCGGCGGGATCAAAACGGGTGATGGTCTGCAGCAGTTTCTCCAGTTGCCGATCCTTGCCCAGTGACATGGCGATGACCGGGCAGCCCAGCTCCTGTGCCAGCTGCTCTGTGTCGATTTTCATGCCCCGTTTCGCGGCCACATCCATCATGTTCAACAGCACAATGACCGGGACACCCTGCTCGCGGATTTCGGCGGTGAGGAACAGGCCGCGCTCCAGTGTGCTGGCGTCGACAATATTGATATAGAGGTAGTCGGGGTGCTCGTGCAGGAAGTTGCGGGCGATCTGTTCGTCGATGGAGGTTTCACCCCCTTCCAGCATATAGACGCCGGGCAGATCGACCACCTTGTATCTCTCTCCCTGATATTCGAACTCCCCCTCCTTGCGTTCCACGGTGACGCCGGGCCAGTTGCCGGTGCGCTGGCGGGTGCCGGTCAGCCGGTTGAACAGGGTGGTTTTGCCGGCATTGGGGTTGCCGATCAGGGCGATCTTGCGGATCTCTCCCGTTGTGGAAGAGAGTGGGGCGTTATTGTCACTGCAGCAGCTTTTCATCTATCCATTCCGGGCAGAACGGCAGGCCAGGATCTGGCTGGCGACTCCCAGCCCGAGGCTGATGCGGCTGTTGCTGTTTTTGACGACCACGTCTCCGTGCCGGTTGCGCAGCAGTTCAACCTCTTTGCCGACACCCAGCCCGAGTCCCATCAGGCGGCATTGGGTTTTTTTGTCTGCAGTGATTGCCGTAATGGTCAGGTGTGCATGCTCCCTTGCATCAGAAAGTGGTTGACTGTTGTGCATGGCTGACGGTTCTTAAACAGGAATGATTCTCAATATTATAGGTATAAGAGAACCAAATGCAAATGGTTTTCATCTGTGCTCTGTTTCTCAATTCAATCAGTACTCCATCCAGGTAATAAATCAGGATGGAGCGCCAGGGGAGACGTAGTGTTGCTGCAGTATCCGGGCGGTGAAACGGCTGCGCAGATAAAATCCCCTTGGTGTGGTGGGGACGCGATTCCCGGTGGCATCGATGCCCCAGGTGAGGGATTTGGCATCAGCTGCCTTGGGGCGGATCTGCAGTACGCTGCCGTGGTGCGCTGTGATCTTCTCCAGCTCCCCCAGGCAGACCATATCCATCAGCTCCTCCCAGTCCTGTTTCAGCGCCGCCTCCTGCTGTGGATCCGGGCTCCACAGCAGGGCGGTGCCGATACGTCTCTGTGGCAGGGGAATGGCGGGGTCCGCCTCGATGGGGACCCACAATACCCGCCGCAGCTTGTTGTGCACCCACGACTCTTCCCAGCTTCCGGCGCTGTTCTCCAGTGGAACGGTGCAAACATAGGTGGACTCTTTCGGCAGGCCGCGGGTGTCGATGGGCAGGGTTTTCAGTTCGACTCCGATAATCTGGAAGTCCGGTTCCGCCAGTGAGCCTGCACTGGCGCCCAGGACAGTTTCCAGCAGTTGCCCGATCCATCCCTTGTTGCGGCGCAGATCGGCGGGGCAGGGCCAGCCAGCCTGGGCGGCTACCTGCTCCAGCCGTAACCCTGCCACGGAGTTGGCTCGCTCCAGCAGCTCCTGTTCAGTATTCGGTGGCGGTGGTCTCATGGCCGGGATGCTGCTGGGGTGAGTGTTCCGGTGAGTACGGTTATGGCTGTTCCTCCAAGGATAACCCGGTCATCCCGCAGCTCCATGTGAACGGTTCCCCCTCGTTCCGAGGCCTGAAAGGCGGTTAGTTTGTTGCTCTTCAGGATGTTTTCCCAGTAGGGGGCGAGGGTGCAGTGGGCCGAACCGGTAACCGGATCTTCGTTGATGCCGGCGCGGGGAGCGAAGAAGCGCGATACGAAATGGCAGTCACTGCCGTCGGCGGGAGCGGTGACAATTACTCCGCGGGTGTCGATGGTTTGCAGCCGGGTAAAATCGGGTTTCATTTCACGAACAGTTGATTCACTCTCAACCCGTAGCAGGTAATCGTATTGATTACGCAATACCTCGGTTGCCTCAGTGCCAAGTGCTGAGGAAAGCCCCTCCGGACAGGGCGCCGGTGTTGCGGGTGTGGCCGGAAAATCCAGTTCGATACAGCGCTTGTTGCGGAGGGCAGCCAGTACGCCGCTGCGAGTATGGAAATAGATCTCGGTGTCAGTGGTAACGGCCTGTTCCCACAGCAGATGCGCCGCCGCCAGGGTGGCATGCCCGCACAGTTCGACCTCGGTAACCGGGGTGAACCAGCGTAGTTCAAAACCGCTCTCCAGCGGTGTTACAAATGCCGTCTCGCTCAAATTCATTTCCGCGGCAACTGTTTGCATCCATGCTGTATCTGTCTTTCCGGAGAGCAGGCAGATGGCGGCGGGATTTCCGGCAAAGGCCTGATCGGTAAAGGCATCCACCTGGAATATGGGGGTATTGTTTGTCACGGGAATCTGTTTCTCCATCCAGTGGACAGGTTTGTTGAATATATCTGGATATATCCGGTGATACAATGCTGTCCAGAGAGAGTTGCTATCCGTATGTGGGCTCTTTCACAAGCGCCAATGAGGTGGAGGGGATTGTTTCCAGGTCTCCGGCCTGATGAACGGAACCTCACTGAAAAGGACTCCTGGCCTCGATAAAAAGTCATGCGTATCGTTCTTTTATCGGAGGACAATAATTACTTGCCAGGTTCAGTTCAGTTGTCGTAACCTTGTTTATGGTATTCTCCTTGCGATTGCAGATAAAAACTTCATCCTGGCTGTTTTGCGATGCTGGTTGGCAGGAGGGAGGAGGCCAAATTGTTACTGAAGGGTACGCCTGAAAATGCACTTTTTTCGCGATAGCGGCGTCGGCTCGATGCTCGAATCCTCATATATTCCTTATACAGTGCGGTTCTTGGCAATTGCTCCATTCATTGCTTTCGACTCTGGCTTCCTGCTTCGTTCTACTTCGTCCATCCATGAGCTTGCACCTCTTGCGTCCATGCAGTCGTGTGCGCGGAGCTTCCTTGCTCTCGTGAAAAAATGCCATTTTTACAGGTGCCCTGAACTCTGATTTATCCCACGGGGGAACATTAATGCAGTTTATTGCTGAATATGGTCTTTTTCTGGCGAAGGTGGTTACCATCGTTGTCGCTGTTCTGGTGCTGGTTGGGGTTGCTGTTGCACTCTCTTCCCGTCATCGCAAGGCCGAGAGCGGCCATCTTGAGGTGAATAGCCTGAACCGGAAATATGAGGAGATGTCAGATACACTGGCCGATTCGCTGCTCTCGAAAGAGGAGCTGAAACAGAAGCACAAGCAGGAAAAAAAGCGCAGGAAAGAGGAGCAGAAAAAACATAAGAAAGATCTGAAAGAGGGCAAGACCGGGGCTAAAAAAAAACGGCTGTTTGTGCTCGATTTTGAAGGGGATATTCATGCTTCTGCCGTTGATCATCTGCGTGAGGAGATTAGCGCGATTTTGATGCTGGCTGTACCGGGCGATGAAATAGTGGTGCGGCTGGAAAGCGGGGGTGGCGTTGTTCATGGCTATGGCCTGGCGGCATCACAACTGCAGCGTATCCGGGATCGTGATATCTCGCTTACGGTGGCGGTTGACAAGGTGGCGGCCAGCGGTGGTTATTTAATGGCGTGTGTCGCGGACAAGCTTGTTGCAGCGCCGTTTTCCATAATCGGTTCCATCGGGGTTCTGGCGCAGATTCCCAATTTCAACCGGCTGCTGAAAAAGCATGATGTGGATTTTGAGCAGCTCTACGCCGGTGAGTACAAACGCACCCTCACGTTGTTTGGTGAAAATACTGACAAGGGCCGGGAGAAAATGCAGCAGGAGCTGGAGGAGGTTCATCAGCTGTTCAAGGCATTCATCAAGCGCCAGCGAACCGGCCTCGATGTTGCGAAGGTTGCTACCGGTGAGCACTGGCTCGGCAGCCGGGCACTGGAGCTGGGGCTGGTCGATGAGCTGTGTACCAGCGATGATTATCTGATGTCCGCACGGGAAACGGCCGATATTGTTGAGGTCAGGTTTGTCAGTAAACAGAGTTTGAAAGAGAAGCTTTCATCACTGATGTCGTTGCGGCGGCGGGGATCACTGAAGGGAATTGACGGGCCGCTGATGATGTAGTTCAGGCTTGTGCCTGAAACTACGTGTATTCCCTTTTACACTGCGGTTCCCTTGCTATCGCAAAAAATCACTGTTTTTGGAGATCCCCATTTCTACTCTGCCTGATGTCGCTGCAGATCGGCAACGACACATCGGATGATGTCGTAGCCATAGTTGCCATCCAGTTGATCGTAGGCCGGTTTCAGCCGAGGATTGTCCAGCTCGGTTGAGCTGATGATGGCGTCCTGGATCTCCTTGAGTTCCGCATTGCTCAGGGAAACCACTTCGTTCAGTTCGATGTGGCCGGCAGCAATTGCGCTTGCGAGGTGGTTGTGAACAGTTTGTGGTTGCAGGTTGCGTTGTTCTGCGATCTGCCCAGCATTCATTCCCTGGCGGAACAGCCGCAGTGTTTCCAGCGCTGTGTCTGATGCCGGTGCTGCCCGCTCTTCACCACCATGGCCGCGGGTTACGGCGACAAAATCTTCACCGTACTGCTCCAGTTTGTGTTGACCGACGCCGGAGATCTGGCTGAATTCGGTCAGGGTTTGAGGGCGCAGCTCAACCATCTCCATCAGTGTGGCATCATGGAAAACCACGTAGGGAGGCACCCCGAGTTGATCGGCCAGCTCCTTGCGTTTCTGGCGCAGCGCTTCCCAGAGCACCGAATCCGCATTGCTGACAAAATGTTTTCTTGTGCGGCTGGCCGCCTGCTTTTTCTCTTTTTTTCTGTCCTTGCGCAGTTTCAGCTGTTGTTCCCCTCGCAGCAGTGGGCGGCAGAGATCTGTCAGGCGCAGCGAACCGTGTCCTTCGACATCCACAGTGATGTAACCCAGCGCCACCAGCTGCCTGAACACCGATCGCCACTGGTTGACATCAAGCTCGGTTCCAATACCCCAGGTACTGAGCTGATGGTGGCCAAACCGTTGAATCCGCGCGTTCTCCTGGCCGAGCAGCACATCAATCAGGTAGTTGACTCCAAAACGCTGGCCGGTGCGATAGACGCAGGAGAGAGCCTTGCGTGCTGCCTCGGTTCCGTCCCAGGTTTCAGGCGGCTCCAGGCAGGTGTCACAGTTACCGCAGGGTTGTTTCAGTTGTTCACCAAAGTAGGCCAACAGCACCTGGCGGCGGCAGCGGATGACTTCGCACAGTCCCAGCATGGCCTCAAGCTTCTGCCGCTCGATGCGTTTCTGGGCATCATCGGTCTGGGATGATTCCAGCATCTGGCGCAGCATGATTACATCCTGCAGGCCGTAGGCCATCCAGGCATCGGCTGGCAGTCCGTCCCGCCCGGCGCGTCCAGTCTCCTGATAGTAGGACTCCAGGCTTTTGGGCAGATCGAGGTGGGCGACAAAGCGCACATCCGGTTTGTCGATGCCCATGCCGAAGGCGATAGTGGCAACGATGACAACCCCCTCTTCGTCAAGAAAGCGCTTCTGATTTTCCCGCCGTACTTTCAAAGGCAGTCCCGCATGGTAGGGCAGAGCTTTCCATCCATTGCGCACGAGCCATGACGCTGTCTCTTCCACTTTCTTGCGGGAGAGACAGTAAACTATGCCGGCATTTCCTTTATGTTCATTGCAGAGGAATCGCAGCAGCTGCTCGCGGGCATTCTGTTTTTCTGTAATCCGGTAGCGAATGTTTGGGCGGTCGAAGCTGCTGATAAATGTTTTGCCGTTTTGCAGCGCCAGCCGCTGCAGGATATCAGCACGGGTTACTTCGTCAGCGGTAGCGGTTAGTGCAATGCGTGGAACTTGGGGAAAGCGTTCTTGCAGAATGGATAGCTGGATATATTCCGGGCGGAAATCATGCCCCCACTGGGATACGCAGTGGGCCTCATCAATGGCAAACAGTGCCAGTGGCGCCTGTTCCAGCAGGTTCAGCATCCGCGGCATCAAAAGCCGCTCCGGCGCCACGTAGAGCAGCTCCAGTTCATTGGCGAGCAGCTGCTGTTCCACCTGCACGGCCTCAGCGGATGTCAGCGTGGAGTTGAGAAAAGCAGCGCGCACTCCGGACTGGATAAGGGCATCCACCTGATCCTGCATCAGTGCGATCAGTGGTGAAACCACGATACCGACACCGTCACGCACCATGGCCGGGATCTGGTAACAGAGTGACTTTCCACCGCCGGTGGGCATCAGTACCAGTGCATCACCTCCGTCAATCAGCTGCTGGATAATTGCCGCCTGATCGAGCCGGAACTCGTCGTAGCCAAAGGTGGTATTCAGAATCTGTATGGCGGATTTATTCATTGATATCCATTTTACCGGGATTTGTTATTGATATTGCAAAAAAACACAGGTTATGTATTAGAAGTAATTTATATTATATAAGTCTTAAAGAATGTATGGCTGGCGCCGATAATCTTCGTAACCAGTGGGGCGGGTCTGGAATAGTGATAAAACGTGATGGCCACATATTGAACACCGATAAAGAAAATCTCTCCAGTTCGGAATACGGGCGCAGGGAGCTGGATAATAAAACGGGGAAAAGAGAATGAAACTGACGATCCGGAATAAACTGTTCCTCGGCTTTGGTATAGTGCTCGCCTCTGTCACACTGATTTCAATCAATAACATAATCATGATGGATAATATCTCCGAAGATGAGCGTCGTCTGACGGAGCTGCGCCTGCCGACAGTGGTCACCGGCATGGAACTGACCGACGGAATCCACCTCTCACTGGCAGGGTTGCGAGGTTATCTGATTCTCGGCAAGGATCCCTCCATGGCCGATAAATTCAAGGTGGAACGTCAAAAAGGCTGGGATGAGATCGACCAGGCTCTGAAGGAGATGGAGAGGCTGTCAAAAAACTGGACTGATCCGGATAACATCGTGCTTTTGAACAGGTTGAAGAGAGAGATTGAGGCGTTTCGTACTGCCCAGCAGGAGGTGGAAAATATTGCACATACTTCCGGAAATATCCCGTCTCTTAATATACTGTTGACCGAGGCCGCTCCGCGAGCCGAAAAAATTATCGCTGCCATTACCACCATGATCGAGGAAGAGGCTGTTCTGCCCGCCAGCCCGGAACGCAAGAAGTTGCTGAAGCTGTTGGCCGATAGCCGTGGTTCTTTCGCATTGGGTTTGGCCAATATTCGTGCCTATCTGCTTTCCGGAGAAAATCGTTTTTCAGAAAAATTTCACTCCAAGTGGGAAACAAACCAGACCCGTTTCAATCAGATTTCGGAAATGACCGATCTGTTTAATTTCCGGCAGCTCAAGGCGTGGAACAGTTATAAAAAAATGCGTGCTGAATTCGCTCCCTTGCCCCCAAAAATGTTCGATCTGCGCAGTAGCAAGGAGTGGAATCTGGCCAATCACTGGCTGGGCACCAGGGCAGCTCCGAAAGCCGAAACGATTATGAATATTCTTACTCAGATGCGTGCCTCACAGGAGCGCCTGGCTGCCCGAGATAAAGAGCGCCTGGAGCGAGATACCTCTACCATGAAAATCGTTATGATTGTCGGAATGCTGGTTGCTCTGGTGCTCGGTATCTTTATCGCGGTAGTCATCAGTCGAATGATCACGGTGCCACTGAGCGAGGTGGTGGAGCGAACCAAATTGATTGCCCGTGGCGACCTGACCGGTTCACCTTTGGTATCAAGAGGAGATGATGAGCTGGCCGAGTTAAGCAATGCTATAAACAAGATGAGTGGCAGCCTGCAGGGTGTGGTCAGACAGATTTCCGGTTCCGCGCAACATATCGGCAGCTCCTCCAGGGAGTTGTCGGAAATTACCGAGCAGACCAGCCAAAGTATTACCGAACAGCAGTCGCAAACAGAAAAGGTCGCTACGGCGATGAGTAAAATGAGTACCACTGTGCAGGAAGTGAGCAGCAATATTGCCGGTACGGCCCAGGCTGCCGGCGAGGCCAACATGGAGACTGCCGAGGGTCGCAGGATGGTGGGTGATGCCATTGAGGCCATCCAGCAGCTGGCTGGACAGATTGAAAATGCTGCGGATGTTATTCATCAAGTAGAGCAGGACAGTGAAAACATCAGCACAGTGCTGGATGTGATTAAAGGAGTGGCCGAGCAGACCAACCTGTTGGCACTGAACGCAGCAATTGAGGCAGCCAGAGCAGGAGAGCAGGGGCGCGGTTTTGCCGTAGTTGCTGATGAGGTAAGAACCCTGGCCGGTTGCACCCGACAGTCTACCGAAGAGATCAATCAAGTGATCGAGAAACTCCAGGTTGGTTCGCGAAAGGCAGTAGAGGTGATGAATCAGAGCCGGGAGCAGGCGCAGGCTGTAGTGGAGCAGGCCACCAATGCTGGTTCATCACTGACTGCGATTTCTGCAGCGGTTGAACGGATAAATGATATGAGTACCCAGATCGCCAGTGCGGCAGAGCAGCAAAGCACTACGGCAGAGGAGGTCAATAACAATATTTCAGGTATTACCCGGATGGCGAATGAAACCGCTGGCGCTGCGCAGAAAACTGCCAGCGCGAGCGAGGATTTGGCTCGACTGGGCAGTGAACTGCAGGGGCTGGTAGGAAAATTCAGGGCTTGAGAAATTGTCCGTTGTCCTGGACGGTTGTTGTTTACTGCTCAAGTGTCACTATTTTGTTGTAATTGCTGTATACCGCGCTTTCTTCAGGGAAGAACTCCAGCATTGCCGAGACATACCTGTCAAAGGGGTTTCTGATCCCTGCAATCCGGGAAGTATGTTGCCGGGACAGGCCGTGGGTGTTGAAACGAATCAGGAAAGGAACTGGATAGTCGGTACCAAACAGTATCTTATGGTGCACCTGCTTTTGTTTGGCAAGATGTGGCAGTGCTCTGGCTCGTAACGGAATGAGTATGGCGGAAATATCAGCATACAGGTTTTCATGTTCTTCGAGCATTTTCAGCAGCTGAAAATAGTCGCTGTCAAACCAGATCGGATTCCGGGACAGGTTGCGCCAGGGTAGCAGTTTGTGATTGAATTGACCCAGCCCCATATGTGCGGCGATGACGGTAACCCCTACCTCCAGCGGAAGGTTCAGCATATTGATCCCTTCAAAACATTTCTCCGAGTCAATGGAGTACTCGCTGCCGATGTGGATGATCAGCGGAAGGTTGTTCTCCCTGAGTTTTTCGTAGTAGGGAATCAGGTCGGGGCGGTTGAGATCAACTCCCCAGTAGTTCTGCAGAAATTTTGCCCCACGGCACCCTTTCTCTACATATTCATCAATCAGATCAAGCGCATTCAGGCGCAGCGGATTGATGGAAAAAAAAGGGATGAACTGCTGCGGGTAGCGGGATGTTGCTTTGATAACATCCTCGCTCATGGCGCAGACGGTTCGATCCCGGCCGCACTCCCGGCCCTTGCTGTCTATCCGGCAGTCCACACCAAACAGGCAGGTTTTGTCTACAAACCGGGATTCGGCGACGGCGCGGGCCATGGAGGTTACATAGGTCTCCCAGGGTCTGGCTTTCAGTTCACGGGGATCGACACCGAGATTTTTTGCAAAAAAAAGCACCGCAATCTTGTCCATGAGTCGATCGAAACGTACCTGTGGGCTAAGCAGGTGGGTGTGAATGTCGATGGTTTTCATATTCTGGAAGAAAGGGTATTGTTGCCGGAGGTGTGAACGAGGATTCGTCGGTCAGACTGTTTTCATCAGATGACCCGCAGAATCGGAATGGTTTCTCCGGTTCTTCCAGATGTCAAGTCGGATTCCATTGCTTGTCAAGCAGCTTGACAAGTATTTGTTCGTAAATCGAGGAAAGCTGTTCCAGGTGTTCGATGCCAACCGCTTCGTCGATTTTGTGAATGGTGGCGTTCAGCGGCCCCAGCTCAAGCACCTGGGCACCGGTGGGAGCGATGAAGCGCCCGTCGGAGGTGCCGCCGCTGGTGGAGAGTTGCGGTTCGATGCCGGCAACCTCCCTGATGGCGCTGCGCGCGGCATCCACCAGCCTGCCTGCCGGGGTGAGAAATGGCTGGCCGGAGAGGGTCCACTCCAGTTCATACTCAAAGCCATATGTGTCCAGGATGGCTTTTACCCGCTGGCGCAGTTCTGTGTCGGTAATTTCGGTGGAGAAGCGGAAGTTGAACAGCACCTCCAGCCCGCCGGGAATAACGTTGGTGGCGCCGGTGCCGGCGTGGATGTTTGAGATCTGAAAACTGGTGGGCGGGAAGAAGTTGTTGCCCCGATCCCATTCGACGGCGGCAAGTTCGGTCAGCGCCGGGAGGGTTGTGTGGATCGGGTTTTGCGCCAGATGGGGATAGGCGATGTGGCCTTGTATCCCCTTGACCAGCAGCCGTCCGCCCAGGGAGCCGCGCCGGCCATTTTTGATGGTGTCCCCCAGTTTATCTGTACAACTCGGTTCGCCCACCAGGCACCAGCCTATCTTTTCGCCGCGGCTCTCCAGCTGCTCGATCACCTTGATGGTCCCATCCACCGCAGGCCCTTCTTCGTCGCTGGTGATCAGGAAGGCGATGGATCCGGCCGGTTTGTGGCTTTCGAGATACCGTTCGCAGGCGGTAACCATGGCGGCGATGGAGCCTTTCATGTCGGCTGAGCCGCGGCCGTAGAGAAAACCGTCACGCAGGGTCGGTTCGAAAGGGGGGCTGCGCCACAGTGCCTCGGGTCCGCTGGGGACGACATCGGTATGGCCGGCGAAGGCAAACAGCGGCCCTTCTGTGCCGAGTCGTGCCCAGAGGTTGTCCACTTCGCCAAAGCGCAGATGTTCGATGGTGAAACCGAGTGCCGACAGCCGCTTCGCCAGCAGTTGTTGACAGCCAGCATCTTCCGGCGTGACAGAGCGGCGGCGGATCAGCTCGATGGCCAGATCAAGGGTCGGGGTCATCGGTTCTCCAGTAGCGCCTGCCAGCTCTGTTGGTCGAATCCGGCGAGGCAGCGGCTGCCGTTGTCCAGCAGCGGGCGCTTGATCAGGGTGGGGTGCTGCAGCATCAGCGCAGCGGCCTTCCGTGCGTCCAGTTCGGTTTTTTCATTGTCGGGGAGTTGCCGCCAGGTAGTGCTGCGGCGGTTGAGCAATTTTTCCCAGCCCAGCTGTTCGATCCAGTCTTGCAGCAGGGATGGCTCCACCCCATCGGTACGGAGATCGTGGAATTGATACTTCACTTCGCCACTCTCCAGCCATCTGCGCGCCTTTCTCACGCTATCACAGTTTTTTATTCCGTAGAGGGTAATCATATATCGCGTAGCAGTTCGTTGATGCCCACCTTGGAACGGGTTTTTTCGTCCACCTGCTTGACGATTACGGCGCAGTAGAGGCTGTAGCTGCCATCTTTGGAAGGGAGGCTGCCGGATACGACCACCGATCCGGCGGGGATGCGGCCGTAGCTGATTTCACCGGTTTCGCGGTTGTAGATTCTGGTGCTCTGACCGATGTAGACTCCCATGGAGATTACCGATCCCTGTTCGACAACCACTCCCTCCACCACCTCGGATCGGGCGCCGATGAAGCAGTTGTCCTCGATGATGGTGGGATTGGCCTGCAGTGGTTCCAGGACGCCGCCGATCCCAACGCCGCCGGAGAGGTGGACGTTCTTTCCGATTTGGGCGCAGGAGCCGACAGTGGCCCAGGTATCCACCATGGTGCCGCTGTCTACATAGGCCCCGATGTTGACGTAGGAGGGCATCAGCACCACGCCCGGAGCAACGTAGGAGCCTTTGCGTACTGTTGCCGGTGGTACTACCCGCACGCCACTTTCCCGGAAATCACGGGCGCTGTGGTCGAGATATTTGGCGTCCACCTTGTCGTAATAGTTGGTGAATGCACCCGCCATGAAGCGGTTGTCCGCAATGCGGAAAGAGAGTAGTACCGCCTTCTTCAGCCACTGGTGTACTACCCACTTTCCGCCGATCTTTTCCGCAACACGCAGTTTTCCACTGTCCAGCAGGTGGATGGCATCTTCCACCGCCTCCTTGATATGGGTCTCTACGCTGCGCGGTGTGATCTCGGCGCGGTTTTCAAAAGCTTGTTCAATTACTTCCTGGATATGCTTCATAAATTTCTCCGGTAAAAATTATTTCTGGTAACTACTCAGCTTGCTTCTGAAACGCGCCATCTCTGCGTTGGGAAATGGTCATTTACCCGTGTAAACGCACATTTCCCGCCTTGATCTGACGCGTTTCGGAAGCAATCTGAGCAGTTATACAACCTGTTCATTACTCGCTGAGTAGTTACTGTTTCTGTTTGTTTTCAATGAAATTGCGGATGCGTTTTGCCGCATCGATACATTCGTCCAGCGGAGCGACCAGGGCCATGCGTACCCGGTTTTGTCCTGGATTGATTCCGTGTGCCTCGCGGGACAGATAGCTGCCCGGCAGTACGGTAACATTTTGCTGGGCGTACAATTCGCGGGCAAAATCGGTGTCGCCGGATTCTGTTCGGGGCCAGAGATAAAAGCCCGCTTCCGGCTGGCTTACCTCCATTACCGGAGCCAGAATCTCCAGCACTGCCGAGAATTTTTGCTGATACAGGCGCCGGTTGTCGATTACATGCTGCTCGTCACTCCATGCCTTGATGCTGGCTGCCTGGGCAGGGGGGGGCATGGCGCTGCCGTGGTAGGTTCGATAGAGCAGAAATTGCTCGATAATCCCGGCGTCACCGGCAACAAATCCGGAGCGCAGGCCAGGCACGTTGGAGCGTTTCGACAGGCTGTGGAAAACCACGCAGCGCCTGAAATTGTCTCGCCCCAGTGCAGCGGCCGCCTGCAGCAATCCCGGTGGCGGTTTCTGTTCGTCAAAATAGATCTCGGAGTAGCACTCGTCCGAGGCGATGATGAAATCGTGTTCATCCGCCAGCCGGATCAGCTGTTGCAGCATCTCCAGACCGGCAACCGCACCGGTGGGATTGCCTGGTGAACAGAGATAGAGCAACTGGCAGCGCCGCCAGATGGCATCGGGTACGGTGTTTAAATCCGGAAGAAAACCGTTCTCCGCATAGGTGTTCAGATACCATGGCTCTGCACCGGCCAGCAGCGCTGCTCCCTCATAGATCTGATAGAAAGGGTTTGGCATGATGACAACCGGCCGGGTGGAGCGATTAATCACCGTCTGGGCAAACGCAAACAGCGCCTCACGAGTACCGTTTACCGGTAGTACCTGCTGCTCCGCATCGATAGCATTGTCTCCAAGACTGTAACGCCGGGTCAGCCAGTGTGCTATGGTTTCCCGCAGTGCCGGAGTACCCTTGGTAAGCGGGTAGGCTGAAAGCCCGTGCAGATGGGCAAGCAGCTCTTGGGCGATGAAGTGGGGTGCTGCATGGCGTGGCTCCCCGACAGAGAGCGGAATATGATCTCTGTTCTGTGGCGGGGTGATACCCCCTTTCAGCTGAGCGAGCCTGGCGAAGGGGTAGGGTTGCAGTTTGTTCAGTTCGGGATTCATAAAGCGGAACAGTATAAATGAAGCTGTCCAAACACGAAACAACGGCGCTGCCGGTTCTGGCTCTGCTGTTCAGCGCAACCATCTGGGGTGTGATGTGGTATCCGCTGCGTTTGTTCGAAGCGCAGGGGCTGGGTGGTCTCTGGGTTACCTTCATTTTCTTTACTGCCACCACGGTGGTTGGCATGGCGTTGATGTCGCGGCATCTGGGCGAATTGCGCAACCAGCCCTGGATAGCTCTGGGTATCGCGTTGGCCAGCGGCTGGTGCAATACCACATTCAATCTGGCCATGCTGGAGGGGAATGTGATGCGCATGCTGTTGCTGTTCTATCTGTCTCCGCTGTGGGCAACCCTGATTGGCTGGGGCTTCATGGGGGAGCGCCTGACTCCTCTTTCCATTTTGCTGCTGCTGGTCTCCGGATCGGGGGCTCTGTTCATGCTGTGGCAGCCCGGTATGATGGCTCCCTGGCCTTCTGACAGGGCAGACTGGCTGGCAATCAGCTCCGGCATGGCTTTTGCTGTTTTGAATGCGCTGGTGCGCCAGGGGCAGCAGATCAACATACCGGCAAAAATGTTGGCCAGCTGGTTTGGCGTACTGGTGGTGGCGGGGGGATGGATTGCCGTTGCGGGAGAGCCGTGGCCGAAGGTGGAGCTGGAGGTCATTGGTGCGGCAGTGGTATTTGGCGCCATGGTCCTTGTTATTGCCACGCTCAGCGTGCAGTATGGCGTCACACACATGCCGGTACATCGCTCGGCTGTTATCCTGTTGTTTGAGCTGGTGGCCGGAGCGCTCTCTGCCTGGCTGCTGACAGATGAAGTTATAACAGTGAAGGAGTGGCTGGGAGGGAGCCTGATCGTTGCCGCAGCGCTAATCTCCGCACGGGCGCATATTCGCCTGGAGCGTTATCAGTAAACCAGCGCTATGGCCTTGATGGTTTCCGCTTTTCCACCTGGACAACCGTTTTTACATAACATATGGGGTGTTATGATGCCCTTGGTGAACAGTCGCCCGTACTTTGGGGTTATCAGCCGGGACAATATCATTCAAACCTTCATTGGTATCGGATTCGGCGCCGAATCGCCGCGCTGCATTGCAGAATATGAACGTCATGAATACGGATATTATCAGCCATATCATCAGTAGTAGTTCGAACATGGAAATGCTCCTCTGCTGCCAACTTCAACTCTGTAGTTTAATAATAGTCGACATGTGGCGAGAATTCCTTTAACTGTTTCTCATTTTTTCCTTCGCGAACAGACAGCGGGGCATTTATTATCACAATTGTTGTATCTGTGTATCTGAAAAGCGTATTCTGTGGATGATCGCTTTGATATCTTTGTCAATGCATTGATACAAGGTTGTTTTTTTGGTTTTAATGAAATTGGCTGTTGGGTGGGTTTGGTGCAGGGTAAGCTTTGTGCCGGTTCAACCGCAGACTGGGATTGAGGGAGTGTTAGCGTGAAAAGACATATTCTGTCTGCACTGCTGCTGGCAGTAGTTCTCTGTGCGGGTCAGACTGCATTGGCCGGGATGGCAACTCCAATAGCTGAAACCGGTCTGGCAGAAAGCGGGCCGGTAAAGACGGGGGAGAGCGTTCTTGCCTGGCTGAGCAAACCGCTGTTTACGCTGAACGGATCGGCGGTTACCTTTTCGGGGCTGTTTCGTGCGCTGTTGATCTTTCTGTTTGCGGTTGTTCTTTCCCGGTTTTTGCAGCGCTTGTTAAAGAAATTTTCTCAAAACCAGAAGAGCATCAATGAGGCGGCTGTCTATACTATCGGTCGCGTGTCTCATTATTTCCTTCTCACTATCGGATTCTTCTTTGCTGCCTCATCCCTGGGAATCAATCTCAGCAATCTGGCAATTATTGCCGGGGCGCTGGGTGTTGGTGTTGGTATGGGGCTGCAGAATGTGGTCAACAATTTTGTATCTGGTCTTATCCTTTTGTTTGAGCGCAGCTTGAAGGTGGGGGATTTTGTTGAGTTGTCCTCCGGCGTGATGGGTACCGTGCGGGAGATCAGTATTCGCAGCACCTTGATTACCACAAATGACAATGTTGATATCGTGATCCCCAATTCGGAATTTATCTCTTCCAGGGTAACCAACTGGACCATGAAAGATGCCAGTTGCCGATTGCGGATTCAGTTTGGGGTTGCTTACGGTACCGACAAGGATTTGGTGAGAAAAGCGGTACTGGAAGCTGCGGACAGAGTAAAACTGCACGCCACACAAATGCCGCAACGGCAGCCCAAGGTGTGGCTGGTAAATTTTGGTGACTCCAGTCTCGATTTTGAACTGGTTATCTGGCTCACACCCCGGAGTGTGCGTCATCCGGAGAAGGTGAAGGCCGCTTATCTGTGGGAGATTGAAAGCTCCCTGACTCAGTATGGCATTGAAATTCCATTTCCGCAGCGGGATCTGCATGTTCGCAGTTGGCAAGTGGAAAAACCAATAACTATTTCAGAAACGGCGGCTGAGTTGCAAGCCAAAAATTGAGATATCTTTTTGCAGCCGCTTGATACTCTCTTCATCACCGGCCACGCTGTCGTTGAATGATTCAGAGAGATTGTCAATCTGGTAAAACTCGGAGTAGATTGAGATGGCATATTTCATCCAGAAACGTTTGGATAGCTGCACGAATATGGTGTTTGTTCCACCCAGCGGAATAGACGCTTCCGCTTTGCCTCCATCCTTATCCTGCATGGCGGAAACAAAAAGAGGAAATTTGAATCCTGCGGTAATTTCAAAAGGCAGCGGAAACCCCAAATCGGTATAGTAGTCATATTCACGGATTGTCCCGCCCAGTTTTCCGTAGACAATCAGATGCTTCTCTTCAAAGCCGGCAAAAGGCTCATCATCAGCTGTCATGCCACCATGTACGCTGCGTTGCCACGCATCCGCGCCCAGAACTGCAAAGATATTCGTACGGTTGCCACCGTATCCAAACAGGCCTTCCAGGCGCATACCGAGATAGTCTGATGTGGTTTCAATGAACTGCGAGCCGCTCTCCATATCAACCTGTCCCGCGTAGATTCTCCCTTCCAGTCCGAAAACAGGACCTCGCTCATAACGCTGAAAATTATCTGCGGAGAGCGCCAGGGTCAGGCGGGGACCTGCTTCCGATGTATCAGGTTCAGTTGACTCCCAACTGAACCACTCAGTGCCGATACCTATTTTGGTGTAGGAGTGGGGAATAATGCCACTGGAGGCCAGAGAGACGGAGGGAAGCAGCAGGGAAAAAGCAATACCGGCCAGCCAGTTGCAACGAGCTATCGAAAAATATCGCAGGTGATCAAACGGGGTGTATCCGGGGGAACGCACCGGTGGACTGGAATGCCTGGCGGTAGAGATGTATCCGGTTGTCATATTCTACGGCTAAGGTCTGTGACTCATTTCGCATAATTGTACCATAATATTACTGGCTCAACAGAGTGAGTCGGCAGATTGTGGTCCAGTTGTCCGGTAGGTTTTTGATATTGGCAACATCTGTTTTCTGTCACGGTGAAGATGCGGAATTCAGCTGGCCGGCCAGAGGTTCGAGCCAGATTTTTTTGCCGGGAGCGGTTTGGATATGTTGAGCCCGGGATTACTTTCCGGCAGCGGTTGAGAGCGTACAGGGTTGTGTGTAAGATAGCCTGAGGCCAATCTGAAAATATCCCTCCTGCTTGCTTGAAGACAAGTTTGTAATGCATAACGCCATAACCAGAAAGTTCGTTGTTGTTACGGTGAGCAGATGATCGGGATTTTGCGCAGACTGGAGCGTACCCAGAAGCAGAGGGTAAAGGTTGCGGTAGACGTTATTATTCTGCTGTTTGCGTTATGGTTTGCTTTCAGTCTTCGGCTGGGGGAGCTCTGGCCGGAGGAAATAGGCCGCTTCTGGTGGCTGTTTCTGTTGGCGCCTGCTCTGGCTATTCCGGTTTTTTTCCAGTTTGGCATGTATCGAACGGTGGTGCGTTATGCTGGCAGCACTACCGTTTTCACTATTGGCAAGGCTGTCAGTCTTTATATTCTGCTGCTGGTATTGTTGACGGTATTGATCCGGAATGAAGGCATTCCTCGTTCCGTGATGGTGCTTTACTGGTTATTCAGCCTTACTTTTCTGGTTGGTTCCCGCCTGTTGGCACGTGATCTGTACTGGTGGCTTCAGCGCCAGGAACACCCTCCTGTCTACGCCATTATCTTTGGAGCCGGGAGAGCCGGGGCCGAACTGGCTTCCATTTTGCAGGCGGGTGGAGATATGTTTCCGGTTGCTTTTATCGATGATAAAAGCGAGCTGCATGGTGATGAGGTTTCCGGCCTGAAGGTTTATCCGCGCAGCAAGCTGGATACATTGATCAAACAGCATGGTGTTGAACAGATATTGCTGGCAATTCCCTCGGCATGTCCTGTACGGCGCCGGGAAGTATTGTCTTATTTTGAACATTTTCCGGTTCGTGTGCTGACGGTGCCCTCGCTGGCTGATCTGGTTTGGGGGCGGGCTTCGGTTGATAATCTGCGTGATATTGATATCGAGGATTTGCTGGGCCGACCGCCGGTTGAGCCTGACCAGCAGCTATTGGGCGAGTGTATCACCGGAAAATCGGTGGTTGTCACGGGAGCGGGCGGTTCTATCGGATCCGAGCTTTCCCGCCAGATACTCATGCTCAAGCCTGCGCGGCTGGTGTTATATGATGCTTCCGAATTGGCGCTGTACAATATAAACAAGGAGTTGCAGAATTTTCAGCTAGCCCACCGCGTGAAGCTGGGTAGTACCGAGATTATTCCTTTTCTGGGATCTATCACTGACGAAGATACGGTTGCGGCTGTATTGCGCACCTTTTCTGTTCAGACTGTTTATCATGCTGCCGCATATAAACATGTTCCGTTGGTGGAGCAGAATCCTGTTACCGGTGTTCTGAACAATATTTTCGGTACTCTGTACGCAGCAAAAGCTGCAATTGATGCCGGGGTGGGAACCTTTATTCTGATCTCCACCGATAAAGCCGTCAGGCCCACGAACGTGATGGGAGCAACCAAACGTGTAGCAGAAATGGTGTTGCAAGGGCTGTCTGACCACAATCAGAGTACCTGCTTCAATATTGTACGGTTTGGAAATGTTCTGGGATCTTCGGGATCTGTTGTGCCGCTGTTTCGCGAGCAGATAGAGCAGGGTGGTCCGGTAACGGTGACGCACAAGGATGTAATTCGCTACTTCATGACCATTCCCGAGGCTGCCCAGCTTGTGATTCAGGCGGGTGCCATGGGAACGGGCGGAGATGTGTTTGTTCTTGATATGGGAGAGCCGGTGCGTATCCATGAACTGGCGCGCAGAATGATCACCCTTGGTGGCTTGTCACTTCAGGATGAGAATAATCCACAGGGCGATATTGCGATTGAATATACCGGCTTGCGCCCCGGTGAAAAACTGTATGAAGAGCTGTTGATTGGGGATAATGTAACGACTACCAGGCATCCGCGTATTATGCGGGCTGATGAGGCCACTCTGCCCTGGTCAGAGCTGTTGAAATTGCTGGAGAAATTTGAACAGGCCTGTGCTGAACGTGACAGCGAAAAGGTTCGCGAGCTGCTGGAATCCGCTGTGACTGGTTATGTGCCGCAGTGTGGCATACAGGATTTAATGTGGTTGGAGACTCATGCCGGAGTTCATTCTGTTCATTGACACAGTGTGTTGCTGACGGTTTGTTTCCGGAGTAGTTACCCAGAGTTTTTTGTCATTGTCATGGTTGTAAGGTGGCATCAATGTCTGTGTTCCAGCGGCTCGGTATATCTCTCGGAGATAACGGGTATTGTCAGGATGCTGAAAAATATATTGGTATTGTGTATTGGCAACATATGCCGCAGCCCAATGGCAGAGGCGCTGCTCCGGGAGATGCTGCCGAAGGAAGGGGGGTATAACGTTGAATCGGCAGGCCTCGGAGCGTTGACAGGGTACCCGGCTGACAAGACTGCCCGGAAATTGATGCAACGGCGGGGAATTGATATTTCAGGGCATTCTGCCCGGCAATTGAATAGCGATTTGGTTCACTGGGCTGATTTGGTTCTGGTTATGGAAATGTCGCAGAAAAAAGCGCTGGAAGTGAGCGAACCCAGCTCGCGCGGCAGAGTATATCGCCTTGGGGAGTGGGGAGGTTTTGATGTGCCGGATCCTTATCGTCAATCCGAGCAGGCATTTGAGTATGCCTTTGAGTTGATCGATCGAGGCGTTTCAGAGTGGATTCCCAGGCTGAGAAGGTGAACTGGATATGAGTATAAAGTTTTTTTTACCAGGATTGTTCCTGTTGGTTTCCGGTTGCGCAATGTCACCGGGCATGAAGATGTCATCTGATTCAGTAGAACCGGGGGTGGAAATTATCCCCATTACCGCAGCATTGATAGCGGAGATGGAGAGGACGGAGTTCGAGAATGTTCCAGATGAGCTGCCAGTGGTTGACGGCGATGAAAAATATGAGTATCGAATAGGGCCGCGGGATATTCTTGCCATTACTGTATGGGATCATCCCGAGTTGACGATCCCGGCCGGCCAGTTCAGGGCGGCTGACACCGAGGGTCACCGGGTCGCGGCAGATGGAACGATCTATTACCCTTATGCCGGCACGGTGAGTGTTGCTGGTAAAACACAGGCCGAAGTGCGTGAAATCCTGACAGAGAAGCTGTCCCGGAAGATTGCCAACCCCCAGCTCGACGTGAAAGTTGTCAGCTTTCGCAGCCAGAAAGCGTATGTGGTTGGTGAGGTGGCGACACCGGGATTTCAGCCGATAACCGATGTGCCTCTGACGGTGATGGATGCCGTCACACAAGCAGGGGGCGTAACGGCAGAGGGTGATATGACACAGGTAACCCTGAGCCGTGACGGTGTTGTGCATACTATCAATTTGCTGGATATTTTTCAGCGTGGAGATGTTTCCAGAAATATTTTGCTGAAAGATGGCGACATCTTGAATGTTACCAACAGAAATCGGCGCAAGGTTTTTGTATTGGGTGAGGTTACTTCACCCTCTTCGCTGTTTATTCCCAAGGGGTGGATGTCGCTGTCTGAAGCGATAAGTGATGCAGGGGGGATCAACCCTGAAACATCCAATCCGGCACGTATTTATGTGATTCGTGGTACCGCAGAGCGTCCCGAGATATTTCAGTTGAACGCCAAATCTCCGGCCGCACTGGTTTTGGGTGATAATTTTCGGCTGCAACCAAGAGATGTTGTTTATGTTGCAACAGCGGGTGTGGCACGCTGGAATCGTCTGATACAGAATCTGCTGCCGACGGCAATAATGCTGCGGGATATTGCCGATATAGACTCAACAATAGGGGATAGAAACTATTAACCCGGCAACGGAGTGCGCGGAGTTCCCGGAAACGCGAATGTCGGTCGGTGTCTTGGGGGAATAAACACTGCACCCGATCTGTTTCGCAGGTGCATTTTCTGAAAAATCGAGTGGCATGCAATTGAACAATATCTCTTCCAGTGAAATAAAAGACAAATCCGCCGGCTTTTTTGATGAGGAGTTTGATTTCAATGCGCTGATTTCCGTGCTGATTGAATCCTGGCTCCTGGTTCTTTCTATCGTTTTTGTGACTGTTATGGGTGGCATAATCTACGCTGTTACAGCGAAGCCGGTATATGAGGCTGACGCGGTTTTGCAGGTGGAGAGAACGGCAAAGGGGATCAGTGCCCTTACCGATATCAGCCGTTTTTTTGAAGAGCAGTCCGAGATTGTGTCCGAGTTTGAGATTATTGGCTCCAGAACGGTTCTTGGACAGGTGGTTGACAATCTAAAGCTGTACATCAATGCCTATCCACAAGGGTTGTTTAGCGATGGTCAATCCATAGGGGTTGAGACATTCGCCGTTCCTGACAGCTATCTGGACAAACCTTTTACACTGATTTCTGAAAAGCAGGGACAATATCGGTTACTCGATCCGGAGAATACCATCATTCTTGAGGGTGTTCCGGGTGAACCGATGGAGGCACAACTTCCGGAAGGCGGAAAAATCAGGATTTTTGTCTCTGATCTGCAGGCGGAGCCGGGTGATAAATTTTTGATAAGTCATGGTTCCCGCCTGGATGTTATAAACAATCTCAGAGCGCAACTGGGCCTGGAGGAGCGCGGTACCGATTCGGGTATTATCAGAATCAGTCTGGAGGGAACCGATGCCCAAAAAATTGCCGATATTATCAACGAGATTACCTCAATTTATGTGCGCCAGAATGTAGAGCGTAAATCAGCGGAAACAGGAAAAACACTGGGCTTTCTTGAAAAACAGCTGCCCAAGCTGCGCGAAGATATGGAGAATGCCGAGGCAGCACTGAACAGTTATCGTTTTAAACAGGGTTCTATCGATCTCCCTCTCGAAACACAATCGCTGTTGCAGCAGGCAGTGGCAATCGAGGCACAACTCTCGGAACTGAGACGTACCCGCGAAAGTCTGATAAAGCGGTTTACCGAAGAGCATCCGCGTATTCAGGCGCTGGACGCCCAGATCGACAATTTGACAGAGGAGCTGTCGAAGGTAGAGGAGACGACCAAAACACTGCCTAATACCCAGCAGGAGATATTGCGTTTGACTCGCACAGCAGAAGTTGCGTCCGAACTTTATACCACTTTGCTGAACAATGCGCAGGAGTTGAAGGTTGTAAAGGCGGGAACGGTCGGGAACGTCCGGATTATAGATCCGGCTGTTACAGCAAACAAGCCGGTGCGCCCGAAAAAGAAATTTATTGTCGCAATGAGTTTTGTACTGGGGCTTTTGCTGGCGATTGCCGCGGCAGTTGTTCGTAAACGAATGCAGGCGGGTGTGGAGGATCCGGAAGTTGTTGAAAGGCAACTGGGGCTGCCTGTATATGCCACTATACCGGTCAGTCGCAAGCAGCGGGAACTGAACAAGCGTGGGCGGAACAGGGGTGATGCCACCCTGGTGCTGGCCGCGGTAGAGCCGGAAGATCTGGCGGTTGAAAGTGTGCGCAGTCTGCGCACCTCGCTCCATTTTGCTCAACTTGACGCAAAAAACAATATCATCATGATTACCAGCCCTTCTCCGGGAGCAGGGAAGACCTTTGTTACAGCAAATCTTGCGACTATTCTGGCCGATGCAGGAAAGCGGGTGTTGATTGTGGATGCGGATTTGCGCAGGGGGCGGATGCATACCCTGTTTGGCCTGTCGAGAGAAAGCGGGTTGTCGGAACTGATAGCCGGAACTTGTGATGAAAAAAGTGTTGTTCAGGCTACAGGTATTGAAAATCTTGATGCTATATCCACCGGCAAGCGCCCGCCCAATCCGGCAGAGCTGTTGTTACATGAGAATTTTGCCAGGTTTATACAACAGATATCCTCATCTTATGATTATGTTGTCATCGATACACCTCCTGTTTTGGCAGTAACGGATTCGGCCATCGTAGGACGGTTGGCAGGCGCAACACTGATGGTGCTCAAGGATGGCCAGCATCCGCTGCGGGAGATAGAGCAGAGCATCAAACGTTTAAAACTGGCCGGTGTGAATTTGCGCGGGGCTGTTTTTAACGCAATAAGCAGGGTTAGCGCAAAGCACGGGTTTGGCCGCTACTATGGGTATTCCTACAGTTATTCCGGTAAGAAATAGTACGCGGATCAGCTCATGCAGGTGATAGCTTTACTGCGGGAGCGGTTGCGGGGAGAAGGGCTGGCAGCGGTTCTGGTTAAAGGAGCGAGTGGCTCCTTTGCGGTCAAGATTGCCGGTGCGGGATTGCTGTTCGCCAGCCAGATGCTACTGACCCGGGTAATGGGAGCGACGCAATACGGGATCTATATCTATGCGTTGACCTGGATTGTTCTGCTTTCCCAGATTGCCGAGTTGGGGCTGGGCTCCTCCATTCTTCGTTTTGTGGCGGCCTACCGTGCCAGGGGGGAGTGGGCGTTGCTGCACGGTATTCTGCGTTTCAGTTCCCGGTTGGTTTTTTTTCTTAGTCTGGTTATTGCCGCATTGGTGGCAGGAGTTGTCTGGTTGCTGAGCGATCAACTTGGCGAAGAGCAAACCATTGCTTTCTGGCTGGCGCTGTTGCTGTTGCCGGTGTTGACTCTGACGGGTTTGCGTCAGACGGCGCTGGTTTCTCTCAAACATGTTATCCGGGCCGGTATTCCGGAGAGCATTTTCAAGCAGCTGTTAATCATGGTGTTGGTAGGGGGACTCTATCTGGTTGCCCGTGATTCACTATCGGCTACCGAGGTGATGACAGTAAACTTGATTAGCTGGCTGGTGACTTTTGTTATCGGCACAGTCTGGTTGCTTCGGCTGTTGCCACCGGAGGTTGCACAGGCGGTACCAGCCTACCAACGGCGGGAATGGATCAAGGTATCACTGCCCATGCTGTTTGCCACCGGCATGCGTATGATACTGTTTCAGGCTGATATCATCATGGTTGGCGCAATTATGGGAGCCAGGGCAGCCGGGATCTATGCTGTAGCAACCCGTATTATCGAGATCGTTGCGTTCGGAGAGCAGGCGCTTAATTCGATTGTTGCGCCCATGATCTCCGAGCTTTTTAATAGCGAGCAGCACGCCAAACTTCGGAGAATGATGACTTTTGCTGCATGGGGGAGATTTGCCTTTACCCTGATCACCAGTCTTGTCATGGCGTTGCTAGGCGATTTTTTGCTTGGGCTTTTTGGCGCCGAGTTTGTGGAGGGGTTGACGCCGTTTCTGATCCTTCTCGGAGGGAATGTGCTTATTTCGATGGCTGGCTCAGGTGGTTTCCTGATGCCGATGACCGGGCACCAGAATCAGCATGCAGTACAGGTTGCCATAGCGGCACTGATCAATATCGTTCTCAATGCGATTCTGGTTCCGATGTATGGAATCAGCGGGGCTGCAATTGCAACGGTAATCAGCATGATCGTATGGAACATTATCATGCTGAGCTATGTATGGCGTCATCTTAAAATAAATCCAACAATTTTTTCCCGGTTACAGTCATGAAAATAGCCATGGGAATCTCTTCGCTGGGTGGGGGCGGTGCCGAACGGGTAATTTCCATTATGGCCAATTACTGGGCTGGCAAGGGGAGGGATGTTACCGTGATTACTCTTGCCTCTGAGGAAAAGGATGTTTATCACCTGGATGAGCGGGTACGGCGTGCCGCTTTCGATCTGGAAAAAAAATCACAGGGTGCAAGGGATGCACTGAAGAACAATCTGCAGCGAATTCTGTATCTGCGCAAGACCCTGCGCGCCAGTCGTCCTGATGTTGTTATCGGTTTTTCCGAACACATGTGTGTGATGATGTTGTTGGCGACACTGGGTTTGTCTATTCCCGTGATTGCTTTCGAGCATACCGATCCCCGTCAGGCTCCACTGGATCGGTTTTGGGGTTTTTTGCGGCGCTGGAGTTATTTCAGGGCGAAGGGAATAGTGCTGTTGACGGAGGAACTGAAAGGGGTAGCCGCGCAGAGCTGGCCGGAAAAACTGCTGCATGTAATTCCAAATCCTGCTGTGGTAGTGGAGAAAAACAAGGATGCTCCACCCCCTTTTGAACTGCCGGCCCGTTTTATAGTTGCCATGGGACGGTTGGTGCCGTTGAAAGGGTTCGATATGTTGCTGGAAGCGTTCAGCCGGTGTGAGCGTGATGACTGGTCACTGGTTATCCTGGGTGAGGGTGAAGATCGGCTACGGTTGGAGCATTTGGTAAAAAAATTTAACCTGGAGCAACGCGCACTGCTTCCAGGCCGCGTCGCAGAACCGTCCCTGATTCTGCGGCGAGCCGATATCTTTGTATTGTCATCCCGTTACGAGGGCTTTCCCATGGCCCTGGTGGAAGCGATGGCCTGCGGTGTTGCCGTACTCAGTTTTGATTGTCCTACCGGGCCGAGCGATATTGTCAGGGATGGGGAGGACGGTATTCTGGTCCCGCCTGAAGATATTTCGGCACTGACCGAGGCGATGACGGGATTGATGGACGATGAGAGGCAGCGGCACAGACTGGCAGCCCGGGCTCCGGAAGTAATGCGACGTTTCTGTGTCGAGAAAGTGATGGATCAGTGGGATGCCCTGCTGGCTTCAGTCAGGTGATTTTTCTGGAGAGGTGTGGGATGGCGGCTCTGACGGCCTGTCCGTGCGGTTCCGCAGTTTCCCGGATGCCGGCAGTTTAGTATGAGACAGATTTTTATCTGGCTGGCGGCCATAAATACTTTTCTGTATTGCAGCAACATCTATCTGCACTACTTCGAGACAGGTCAAACCTCGTTCAAGCCGCTGTACTGGTATGTTTTTACCATAGGCTCCATGATGGCTTTGCTGATGGTGGGGCGGAGCTCCCTGTTCAGGGACCTTCCCAAGCCCTTGTTGATCTGGCTGTGGGCATTTCTGGCCTACAGCGCATTCAATTTCATCTACTCTTCACTTGGCGAGCTGGCTACCCAGGCCGTTATCTATAATTTCGAAAGTGTATTTCTGTTTGCCGCATTCTTTCTATTGCTGATACAGCCGGGTGCCATTCGTGTGGTGCAGTGGGTGCTGACGGGGGTAGCACTGCTGGGTGTTGTACTGAATATTATCGATTTTTTCACTCCGCTCTGGTCGACAGTTCCCGGCAGGGCAGCGGGACTTTACGGCAATCCAACTATCTCCGGAAAGGTTCTTGCGTTGACCATGGTAGCGGCTATTCCCGTGATTCCGGCAAGATTGCGGCTGTTGTTCTGTGCTGTGGTGGGTGTGGGAATTATTCTTACTTTCAGTCGCGGCGCCTGGCTGCTCTGGGCGCTGGGTGTTACCGGGTTGAGTGTGACCGATTACATTCGGTTCCGATACAAAAAAATTGCTGCCGGCCTTGTTGCCGGTCTGGCCGGGTTTCTTCTTTATGCCCTTTTGACCGGAACACTGTTGAGCCACATGAACACTGTTGGCCTGGATGTTTTTCTGACGCCTGATACGCTGGAAAGAATGGGGGGAAGGGGTTTATCATTCGAGGATGACTCTGCCTCTTCAAGAGCGGCGGTTGCTCTGCGGGCCTGGGAGGCTTTCCAGGAAGCGCCCTGGATAGGCCACGGGATGGGATATACGATGGAGTGGGGCTATATTGAGCCTCACAATATGTATGTCACCATGGCTGCCAATGGTGGATTGTTGGGGTTGGCGATATTTCTGGCGCTACTGGCGCTGGTATGGCGCAATTCGGATCAGCTTGGCAAGGTGCTTTGTCTGCTCTATGCCTTTTCATCTCTTACCTCCCACAACAACCTGGATCAGCCTGTCATGATCTACATGCTGGCCATGGCGCTGGCACTGGGAAGGCTTGGCAAGGAAACGTCTGGTAGAATACCGTTTCTGCCGTCAGTTTCGGGTGGTGGAGAGCGGAGGAATCGAATATTCTGATAATGATATGTCAAAAACTCAAGTATATTTTCAGGGGGGTAATAAAATGGCGCGTTGGTCGCTGACAGTCAATGGAAAACAGCAAGAGTTTGAAGCAGAATCTGATATGCCGCTATTGTGGGTGTTGCGGGATCTGCTGGGATTGACCGGTACGAAATTTGGATGTGGTGTAGGTGCTTGCGGAGCCTGCAATGTTCATCTTGATGGTGAACTGGTACCCTCCTGCACGGTTCCGGTTTCCGCTGTTGGTGGTCGGAAGATCGTGACCATTGAAGGACTTTCAGATAAAACCGATCATCCCGTCCAGAAAGCCTGGCTGGAAGAGAAGGTTTCCCAGTGCGGGTATTGTCAGCCGGGGCAGATTATGGCGGCCGTGACACTACTGGAGAACAACCCCCATCCCAGTGATGCAGAAATTGATGCCGCCATGGCTCGAACCCTGTGCCGGTGCGGGGCATATCCCCGTATTCGCAAGGCGATTCATCGCGCAGCCAAAAGTGAAAGCTTATGAGTATTGTCTACAATCCTGATCGACGTAATTTTTTAACCACCACTGCAGCCGCGGGCGCGGGGTTGGTGCTGGCTTTCTCGATGACATCCTGTGTCCGTTCGGTGCCGCCGGGTGGAAGGGAGAGTAGCGGGTTCAGGCCAAGCGGCTGGCTGAGAATAACCTCTGATAACCATATTACTGTTTTTGTTGCCGAGGCCGAGATGGGGCAGGGAGTACATACTTCGCTGGCCATGCTGATCGCGGAAGAACTGGAAGTGGATTTCAGCATGATCGAAGTGGAGCAGGCACCGGTCGACAATGCAGTGTACGGCTGGCAGTACACCGGTGGAAGTACCAGTGTTCGTGATGGGTGGGAGCGTTTTCGCCAGGCTGGTGCCGTGGCGCGTGAGATGCTGATTGCAGCGGCTGCCCGGGCCTGGCAGGTACCGGTTGCCGAATGCCGCGCGGAGCAGGGCGGGGTTGTTCATGCCGCCAGCGAACGGCGGGCAAGCTATGGTGAACTGGCGACGGCCGCTGCCGGGATGCCGGTTCCCCAAAGCATCAAGCTCAAGGAGCGGGGCGATTTCCGGCTTATCGGCAAATCATTACCCCGCGTGGATGCTGTGGATGCGCTGAATGGCAGTATCGTCTACGGCGCCGATGTCAAACTGCCCAACCTTCTCACTGCCACGATTGTGCACTGTCCTGTATTCGGTGGTAAAGCGCGGAAAATAGGTAGTGAGAAGGCGCTGGCTGTTCCCGGTGTGCATAAAGTGGTGGAGATTGACGCCGGAGTCGCTGTGGTTGCCGATCATTTTTGGGCTGCCAAAAAAGGGGCAGATGTTCTGGATATTCAGTGGGATTTTGGTCCCCATGCAGATATAAGTTCAGAAAGCATTCAGCAACTTTTTACCGAGCAGGCAGATGGGTATACCGGTGTGGAGCAGGAGATATCCACGGCACTGGCCAATGCGGCTCAGCGGATTGAGGCTGAATACCATCTCCCCTACCAGGCACATGCCACGCTTGAACCAATGTGCTGTACTGTCCATATACATGATGGAGTTTGCGAAGTGTGGGTGCCAAGCCAGAATCCCAGCAGTGCGCAGGTTGTAGCTGCACGGTTCTCCATGTCGCGGGTTGAATACCTGGCGCAACGGGTCAAGGGTAAACTGTTGGGCCGTTCTCTGGAATCAGTTCGTGTACACAACATGCCGCTGGGTGGCGGGTTCGGGCGGCGCCTGGAGAGTGACTATGTTGTCGAGGCGGTGCAGATAGCAAAGGCGGTTGATGCGCCGGTGAAGCTGATCTGGTCACGGGAACAGGATATTCAGCATGACTTTTACCGTCCTGCCAGTCTGCATCGTCTGACCGCCGGACTGGATGAGCAGGGGATGCCGGTGGCATGGCATCAGCTGGCGGTCGGAGTGGCGGATTACGGGCCTCCCTACTATAAAATTCCGACCAGCGGGGGGAGTACGATCGAGGTAGATACAGGGGTTCCGACAGGGCCCTGGCGCTCGGTGAGTCTCTCCTGGAACGCTTTTGTGATAGAGGGGTTTATTGACGAGTTGGCTTCGCTTGCCGGAAAGGATCCGGTGGCCTACCGTTTGGACTTGCTTAAAATCCCACGGCTGAAGGCGGTTGTCGAGATGGCGGCAGAGAAGGCCGGATGGGGAGGTTCGCTGCCAGCCGGGCACTATCAGGGTATCGCCGCGCAACCGGGGTTTGGCAGCTATGTCGCCCAAGTGGTGGAGCTGTCCGTTGATAAAAATAAAGGGATTCGGATACACCGTATCGTCTGCGTTATCGATTGTGGTCAGGTGGTCAATCCAGACATGGTGGTATCACAGATGGAAGGAGGAATCATCTTCGGGTTGACGGCTACCGTGACCAGCGCCATTACCATTCGAAACGGGAGGGTGGAGCAGAGCAACTTTTATGATTTTCCCATCTTGCGGATGGGGGAGACGCCTCCCATCGACGTTTATATTATGCCGAGCGAAGAGCCGCCCGGCGGCGTTGGTGAGCCTGGTGTTCCACCCATAGCGCCCGCTGTGGTCAACGCACTTTATGCGACAACAAAGGTGAGGATACGTAAACTGCCGGTTCGGGCAGAGGATCTGTTTTCATAACTACGCACCACGAATCACGAAATAATGAGCGATAAAGTCAAGATACTGTTTGTTTGTATGGGGAATATCTGCCGTTCTCCCACGGCGCATGGTGTATTTCGGAAGATAGTCGAGGAGGCCGGCCTTGCGCACCTGATAGAGATCGACTCGGCAGGAACCCACTCCTATCACGAAGGCAAGAGGCCGGATCCGCGTGCGCAGCAGGCTGCTCAGCTCAGGGGGTATGATCTGTCTGATATTCAGGCTCGCCGCGTGACTGCCCGGGACTGCGAACAGTTTGATTACGTTGTCGCCATGGATGAAGAGAATCTGATGCTGCTGCAAGAGCTTTGTCCCGAAGGTCACGAAGACAAGCTGTGTCTGTTACTTGATTTTTCGACCGATTCAGTACTGCGTGAGGTGCCTGATCCCTACTATGGTGGGATGAGAGGGTTTGAGAGGGTGCTTGATCTGGTTGAAGATGCGTCAAACGGCCTGTTCCGGCATATTGCCAAAGAGCATTTCTGATTATCCGGTTTGAGTGCCCGCGTTACTCCGGCTCTCCAAACCGATCCTGAACAAGCCTTTCCAGCTGCTCCAGTGCATGGTTTTCATCTGAACCATCAGCGCTGAGAGTTATCGTGGTACCGCGGGAGGCGGCCAGCATCATGATACCCATGATGCTTTTCCCGTTGACGCAACGATGGTTTGCCGTTAGCTGGATTTCGGCATCAAATTCGTTGGCCAGATTTACGAACTTTACTGCCGCTCGTGCGTGCAGGCCCAGTTTGTTGATAATGGTGATCTGCTTTTTGACCAATGCAGGCGTTACTCCGTCAGGACGGTAATCCGGGATTTTGCTGGTTTGTCGGTGTTCAAGGGCATGGATGTGTTAATGTTTATCTGGAGCTACTCCAGATGATCCCGTCGTGTCCGCCACTGGTTGCTTTTTGTGCCAGTTCTGCCAGCCCCAGATGTGAGTAGTTCAGCACCCGAACAAGCATCGGCAGATTGATTCCCGTTACAAGCATAATATGTGGTTGATCCAGCAGTGACGTTGCTATATTGCTGGGTGTAGAGCCAAACATGTCGGTAAGAACAAGTACCCCTTCACCCTGATCCAGCTCTCTGGCCAGTTCGCGAGCCTGTTCTGTTATCTGTTCGGGATTTGAATTCAGTGCAACGGCGATGGTTTTTATTTGTAACGGATACCCCCCAATCATCGTGACGGCGGTGTCAAGCAGCGCTTCACCAATCCGGTTGTGGGTGATAATGAGCAAGCCGATACTCATGAGAGTTCCCTGTGGCGCACCTGCACGTTAACACGAACACGCTGAAAGTGTCTGGCAAGTCGCTCCGCCAGATAGACCGAACGGTGTTGTCCACCGGTACAACCGATAGCGACGGTCATGTAGGCTCGGTTATCAGCTTCAAAATGGGGAATCCAGCTGTTCATGAACTCACACAGGTGTTCGCTCATTTGATTGACCAGTGGTTCCGCTTCCAGAAAGTCAATAACAGGTTTGTCTCGCCCACTATAGGGGCGCAGATCTGGTTGCCAGTGGGGATTGGGAAGACAGCGAACGTCAAAAACAAAATCGGCATCGGTCGGGATTCCGTTTTTGAAACCGAATGATTCAAACAGAATCGACATGGTTCCGGGGTATAAATCCTGCAGGCGATCCACGATCAGATCACGCAGCTGGTGAACATTGGTGCGGCTTGTCTCGATACGCAGGTCCGCATTGGCAGCAATGGGTTCCAGCAGGATTCCTTCACGTTTGATGGCATCGGCAAGAGGTATGCTCTTGGATGTCAGCGGGTGTCTGCGGCGGGTTTCGCTGAACCGTTTTAGCAAGGTGGCTTCATCAGCGGTGAGGAAGAAGGTTTCACACTCAACCCCTTTTTCCCTGAGTCTGGCGATAATATCGGGAAACGAGTCCAGATCTCCCGTCAGATTACGGGCATCAATCCCTACGGCAGCCTTGTTGACCCGGGACTGGTTGTTAATCAGTACCCGTTCAGCGAATGCAGGCAGCAGGGAAACGGGTAGATTGTCGAGGCAATAGTAGCCGAGATCTTCCAGAACATTCAGTGCAACACTCTTTCCTGAACCGGACATACCACTGACAATCAGTAGTTTCATCTGTCTCCCCTTAAAAAAGACTGTTGACGGCTGATAAACTCCTCGGCCGCATTATAACCACCTGCATAAAGAATATGATTGCGGATAGCGTTTTCCACCATAACTGCCAAATTATGCCCTGGTGCTACCGGTAGTTTTACTGCCGGAATTTCTATACCCAGAACAGTTCGCTGGTGCAGGCTACCCTTCAGATGCTCATCTCCCTCCAGTTTAAACCGATCTGTCGGTATCAGGGAAATCATCAGCCGAAGCCGACTGGATTTTTTAATTGCGTCTGCACCGAACATGGCGGGAATATTTAACACTCCCAGACCAGAAACCGCAATAAAATCCTGCAATGGAGGAGGACAGACTCCACTGACCGTTGTAGAAGAGCAACAGTGGAACTCGGGCGCATCATCGGCAATGAGCTTGTGTCCGCGGCTGACCAGTTCCAGTGCCAGAGCGCTTTTCCCGATACCGCCGGGACCTTCAATAAGCACTCCCAGATTCAGTATTTCAACAAATACGCCGTGGAGAGTTTCTGTTCGGGCAGGCATTATAATCCGGTGTCACCGTTTCTGTATCGATCCGGCATTTTCTGCTTGAATAAAATGCCGTGTAAATAGCAGGTGTAAAACTGTTTCCCCAATACAGGAACAACTATTTCTTTCCGGTGGAAGAGCTTCCGGTTGGCCGCCAGTGTACCAGCTTCTGATAGAGTTCCTCATCGCTGGAAGCTTTGCGGAGCTGTTTGCAAAACTCTTCGTTACGGAACATCTCTGCCAGTGTTGCCAATATCTGCAGATGCTCGTCGGTGGAGTGTTCCGGAACTATCAGTGCGCACAGCAGATCGACTGGTTGATGGTCGTTGCTGTCAAAATCAATACCTTCTCGCAATTGCAGAAAAGCGCAGAGAGTCTGATCGATATCTTTTACTCTTCCGTGGGGCAGGGCAACCCCTCTGCCCAATCCGGTGCTGCTGAGCCGTTCCCGGGCAAGCAGACTATTGAAAATGTCAGAACTGGAAATGTTTTCCTGATTCTCGGCAAGGCTGGTGCTCAACAGCTCCAGTGCCCGCTTTTTGCTGGCGGCATCGGCATGGGAGCTTACGCGCTCGGGTGTCAGTATTTTTGAAATTTTCATTCGTATCGTTAGCAGCTGTTTATTTGGTAACTGTAGCTGCTAGGGATGATGGTTGGTGATTTTTTCCTTGTGTTTTTTTAGTTGGCGGTGAAGTTTGTCGCTTAATGCATCGATGGCGGCATACATATTCTCATCTTCGGCATTGGCAAACAGATCAGCCCCGTTGACATGCATGGTTGCTTCCGCTTTCTGTCGGTTTTTCTCCACACCGAGTACAACATGGACATTTCCAACTTTATCGTAATAGCGTTCCAGCTTGCCCAGTTTTTCCTCGACATAGGCGCGGAGTGCATCGGTGAGATCTATGTGGTGTCCTGTCAGATTCAGTTGCATGATTATGGCTCCATAAAATAGTAAAAAGTTTATGCCAACCGTTTGCGTTCGTTAGACGGTGGAATATTCATTATTTCCCGGTATTTGGCGACGGTTCGCCGTGCGACTTTGATTCCCCGATCCGAAAGGATTTCGGCAATTTTGCTGTCGCTAAGGGGTTTTTTGGGTTCTTCATCGAGAATAAGCTTCTTGATATGCGCCTGGATGGCAGTAGATGATGCTTCGCCACCACCACTGGTTTTGACGTGGCTGGAGAAAAAATATTTCAGTTCAAAGATGCCACGGGGAGTGTGAATGTATTTTCGGGTTGTAACGCGCGAAATAGTGGATTCGTGCATTTCAACCGCTTCTGCGATATCGTGCAGCACCATCGGTTTCATGGCCGTTTCACCATGCTCGAGAAAATCACGCTGACGCTCGACAATGGTGCTTGCGACCTTGAGCAGGGTTTCGCTGCGGCTCTGCAGGCTTTTCAGAAACCAGCGCGCCTCCTGGAGATGGTTTTTAAGGCAGGTGTTATCGGCGGTGTTGTCTCCGCGGCGAATCATCTTGGCGTAGTGGGCGTTGATGCCCAGGCGGGGCGTGTTCTCCGGGTTCAGCTCTACACGCCAGTTTCCCTTGACCTTGGTAACGAAAACATCAGGCACGATATATTCCGGATTGCTGCTGGAAATATGCCCACCGGGCCGGGGGTTGAGTGATTGTATAAGTTGGATGACCTGCTGAAGGCTTTCTTCGTCAAGCTGGCTGCGCCGCATCAGTTGTGTATAGTCTCTTTTTGCCAGAAGGTTGAAATGCCGCTGGATAATGGTTTTGGCCTCGTTGAGCCAAGGGGCATCGGTGGGTAGTTGCTGCAGCTGCAGTATCAGGCTTTCCTGAAGGTCTCTCGCGGCCACACCGGGGGGATCGAAGTGATGAATCCGGCGCAGTACGGCGCCCAACTCATCGCTCTCCAGTTCGGGAAGATCGCTAATCAGCAGCTGATGAATTTCTTCCAGCGAGGTGGTCAGATAACCGTCTTCATTGATTGCGTCGATAATTGCTTCGGCGATAATCTGGTCGGTTTCGCTGAAGTTGCTCATCTGCACCTGCCAGCGCAGGTGTTCGCCCAGGTCTTCGGTGGTGGTGCCTTGAAATTCAAACTCCCGGCCATCATCGGAGCCGCTTCTGCCGCCAGGGGTAAATCCAGGCTCGTAAACATCCTCCCAACGGGTGTCCACCGGTAGTTCGGTGGGGATGTTTTCGTTCTGTTTGTCAATGTCCAGAGCTTGCATGTCGGTGTCGGCAGTGCTGGTAGCGGATTCCGGTTGCTGATTTTCTGGTTCGGCCTTGCTGCTGTGGCTGGCTTCGCCGTTTTCTTCTTGCCGTTCCAGCATGACATTGGATTCCAGTGCCTGCTGGATCTCCGCCTGTAACTCCACGGATGACAGCTGCAGCAGGCGTATCGCCTGCTGCAGCTGTGGCGTCATGGTCAGTTGTTGTCCGAGACGTAGCTGTAAAGTCTGTTTCATTTAGCGCAAATGCCGAGGAGTGTATATAAGTGATTTTACCCCAGGAGTCTGTTCGAGAATAGAGAGAATCTTGTTAAACTCCCGTTTTCTGCCTTGATCTGCCAGTTCCATAAGCAACCGGAGCAGTCACACAACATATTCACTTCTCGCAGAGTAGTTACAAATCGCTTTGGCCTGTTTGGCCGGTTGTTTTCATTGGGTAATATATTTTATAACGGCTTTCCGGCCATAAGTTAAAGGGCGCCTCCAGAAATGTATTTTTTCCGCGATAGCGGCGTCAGCTCTGTGCCGGAATCCTCATGCACTTCTCATCCGCAGCGGTTCTCGGTAATTGCTCCATGCATTGCTCTCGACTCTGGTTTCCTGCTTCGTTCTACCTCGTCCATCCTTGGACTCGTACTTCCTGCGTCTATGCGGTCGTGTGCGCGGAGCCTTCTTGCTCTTGCAAAAAAACACTGTTTTTTTAGGCGTCCTAAAGTGTAAACTTGTCTCCGAGATAGACCTCCCGTACCTGCCGGTTTTCAAGCAGTTCCTCAGGTGAGCCTCTGGCGATTACCTTGCCGGCGCTGATGATGTAGGCCCGTTCACAGATTCCCAGTGTTTCACGTACGTTGTGATCGGTTATCAAAACTCCGATTCCGCGTTCACTCAACTGCCGGATGATGCCCTGAATGTCCAGTACGGAAATCGGATCCACTCCGGCGAACGGTTCGTCCAGCAGGATGAAGCGGGGTTCGGTGGCCAGTGCCCGGGCGATCTCTACCCGGCGTCGCTCGCCGCCTGACAGGCTGATGCCCGCTATTTCGCGCAGGTGGCTGATATGAAAGTCCTGTAGCAGCTGCTCCAGAAGCTGTTGGCGCTGTTCATGGCTCAGCTCCTTGCGCGTTTGCAGGATTGCCAGGATGTTCTCCTCCACTGTGAGTTTACGGAATACGGAGGCCTCCTGAGGCAGATAACCGATCCCGAGCCGGGCGCGAATATGCATCGGGTAGGCAGTGATATCCTGATCATCCAGCGTGATGCGTCCTTTATCGCAGGGAATCAGGCCGACAATCATGTAAAAACTGGTGGTTTTGCCGGCACCGTTAGGACCAAGCAGTCCGACTATTTCGCCGCTGTTGACCTCGAGGGAGAAGCCGTTGACGACCTGTCGGTCACGGTATTGCTTTACCAGATCCCGTGCGCTGAGAGAGTGGGTTGTTGCCGGTCTGTTCATTTGTCGTTTTCATCGGGATAGATAATGGCGTGTACCCGCTGTTTGCCACTGTCGTTGCTGTCGGCCTGCACCTTGTCGCTGCGAATGTGGTAGATGATGCGTTCACCGCTGAAGCGGTTTTTGTCATGCCACAAACGCGCTTTTCCTGTCATGCGCAGCTCTTCTTTGGCGGCAAAATACTCAATTTTTTCCGCTTCTGCACGAATCTCTCCGCCTTGGGGTGTTTTTTGCGAATAGCGTGCAGGATGGCCTTCGGCAACGGTCCGCTCCAGGCGCTTGTCGGTCCGGTAGAGTGTTATCTTGTTGGCAGTGATGGACAGTGTGCCGCGTTGCAACCGGACATCGCCCAGGAAAAAGCTGGTTCCGCTGCGCTGGTCGAATTCTGCCTGATCGGCTTCTATATCGATGGGTTCACTGGCCATTGCGGTGGCGAATGCCAGAAACAACAGGGAGGCGATAATCCGGTCAGGATGGTGGCGGCACATAATATCTTCCCCGGGTTTGATGCAGGAAATTGAGTTTGTCTTGCGTCAGATCTACCCTGAAACCGATGGCGTTAACCGTAGAGTCATCTGTTTTCATTGTCACTTCCGCAGCTGTTTCGGCCCGCCTCAGATCGGGGAGAAGCAACAGATCGACTGTCTTTATCCGCAATGTGTTGTCGCTGGATTCCGAATATTGTTCCAGAAGCACCTGTCCTTCCATCATGACCTGTTTTCCTTGTTCGGTGACTCTGGCCTGTTCCCCAGTTACCTTCCAGGAGGAGTGGTTTTCGTTATGAAAAAGCAGCTGTGGCTGAATCAATGTTACTGTTTCCCGTCCAGACGTATATTCCATATAGCTTGATTTAATGAAGTAGCGGGGTGCTCCGTCAGTGCCGGTAACGGTGACGGTAAAATTTTTAAGGTAGTAGTCAGGTCCCGAACCGGTTTTGGTGACGGGGGTTGCAGCAGGCTTGGTGTGCCACTGCATCCAGAGACTGATTGTTGCCAGAGTGATCAGTAACGTGAGCAGGAGTAGTGTCCTGTAGCCGTAGTGGCTGGTTATGCCTGCCAGGGTTTGTTGCAGATTCATTTTTCAGTCAAGATAGCGGGTCAGCTGGTCGTCCAGCGTTCCTTGTGCACGCATGACCAGCTCACATAGGTCCCGCGCTGCGCCACGGCCTCCGCCATTAGGTGTGCACCAGTGGGCATGCTCCTTGACCAGCGGATGTGCGTCCTGCACCGCGACAGCCAGTCCGGCGCGGCGCATCACGGGCAGGTCAACCACGTCGTCTCCCGCGTAGGCGGCATGGTCGGGAGTGATATCGAGTTTCCGGATCAGCTCTTCAAAAGCCGGCAACTTGTCCAGCTGTCCCTGGTAGATATGCCGGATCCCCAGGTTGTCCATGCGGTGTTGGACTACCCGGGAGGTGCGGCCGGTTATGATGGCGATATCCACGCCACTGGCCTGCAGCATTTTCATGCCGTGTCCGTCCCGGGAGTGGAATGCCTTGTACTCCTGCCCATCATCGCCGAGAAATAGCGCGCCGTCGGTTAGTACACCGTCAACATCGAAAACCACCAGTTTGATGGCGGCCGCCTTTTCCAGAATATCCTGCATGGTATCTCCCCCGCTGTTAAACAACTCCGGCGCGTAACAGATCATGCATATTGAATGCGCCGATCAGTCTGCCATATTCATCCACCACAGGCAGCGCATTGATTTTGCTGGATTCCATTATCTGCAATGCCTCTGCCGCCAGTATATCAGGGTGAACCGTCTTGCCGCTGGGTGTCATCACCTCGCCGATGGGAATAGTGCGCACGTCCACCTGTTCGTGTTCGAAAACACGGCGCAGATCACCGTCGGTGAAAATCCCCTGAATTTTTTTGTCCTGATCGATGATAGCGACAAATCCCAGTCTTTTCTTGCTCATTTCCACCAGAGCTTCGCTGAGAGGGACTGCTTCATGCACTTGGGGAATGTCTGCTCCCGTATGCATGATATCGGAAATCAGCAGCAGCAGGCGCCGGCCCAGACGGCCACCGGGATGGGTTCGGGCAAAGTCATCTGCAGTGAAACCCCGCGCCTCCAGCAGTGAGACCGCCAGTGCATCGCCCATTGCCAGAGCGGCGGTAGTGCTGGAGGTGGGTGCCAGTCCCAACGGGCATGCTTCCTGGGAGATGCTCACATCAATATTGATATCGGCTGCCTGGGCGAGGCGGGAGCGTGGGTTACCGGTCAGGGTGATGAGCGGTACGTGCAGCCGCTTGATAAGGGGTAAAATGGTGAGCAATTCATCGGTTTCGCCCGAGTTGGACAGAGCAATGACAACATCCTGTGCGGTGAACATGCCCAGATCACCATGGCTGGCTTCACCGGGATGTACAAAAAACGAGGGGCTGCCGGTGCTGGCCAGGGTTGCTGCAATCTTGCTGCCGATATGGCCCGATTTACCCATCCCAGTGACCACGATGCGTCCGGTACACTCAAGCATGTATTGACAGGCGCGGGCGAAACTTTCGTCGACACGCGGAATCAGTTCACTGATTGCCTGGGCTTCCACCTCCAGTACCGCGCGCCCAAGCTGCTGCAGTTTTTTTGTGCTCATCCGGTTTCCGTTTCAGGGTAACCCAGCCCGGCCAGTCTGTCGGCCAGAGCCTTGCGGCTGATTCCATCACCCTCGACGATAACGCAGCCATCCTCGACGGTAACCGTTACCTTGTCCACCTGGGGCAGGGCAGTCAACCTGTCGACGATCGCCTTGACACAACCGCCGCATTTTACGTTTTTCACTTTGAATTGTTCGGTCATCATGGTTACCTTCCTGATTTTGTTACTCCGTAATAGTAATAACGGATGATACCGCAGGATTATCCCGATGAGCTGGCGCCCAGTCCGAGCACCGCGAGATAACCAAAATAGGCTGTCAGCAACAGTCCCCCTTCGAGGCGATTGAGAGAGCCGGGTTTGCGAAAGCCGTATGCCATGGCAAACAGGGCGATGGATAGTCCGAGCATGACGGGAAAATCCCTGCCCAGCACGTCGCCATCGACCACCGAAGGGAAGATAATCCCGGAAATACCGAGCACGCCCAATATGTTGAAGATGTTGGAACCGATGACATTACCGATGGCGATATCATGTTCACCCTTTATTGCGCTCATGATGGAGGCGGCCAGTTCGGGCAGGCTGGTGCCGATGGCGATGATGGTCAGTCCGATAACCAGGTCGCTTACTCCGAATGTACGGGCAATTTCCACCGCCCCCCACACCACCATGCGGGAGCTGATCAGCAGAACGGCCAGGCCGATGGCCAGCCACAGCAGGGCTTTTCCGGTGGACATTGCTGGCGGCAGTTCTGCCTCGAATTCCGCTGCCATGGGATCCAGTCCGTCCTGTTCACGGCGACCCATGCGAACCATCCAGTACAGAACCAGGCAGAGGCCGGACATGAGCAGCAGGCCGTCCAGGAACCCCAGGGTGTCATCCATGATCAGGAGCAGCGCGAATATCATGGCGATAAACATGATCGGGTACTCCCGCTGCAGGGTTCCGGAGTGCACCTGCAGCGGTCTTATCAGTACGGTGGCGCCCAATACCAGTCCCATGTTGGCGATGTTGGAGCCCAGTGCGTTACCGATGGCGATGCCGGGGTTTTCGTCCCATGCCGACATGGCCGAGATCAGCATCTCCGGTGCTGAAGTGCCAAAGCCGACGATAGTGAGGCCAATAACCAGCGGTGAGATGCCCATGTTGCGGGCGGTGGCTGCGGCGCCATCCACGAAGCGATCGGCACCCCAGACCAGCAGCACGAATCCGGCCAGTACGGCGAGATAGGAAATAAGCATGGACTATTCAAATTCCTCGTCATCAAACAGGAAGTCATCTTCCTGACCCAGCGGCGGATTGCCGTCAAATACCTGGTTTCTGCGTTGCTGTAGATAAGCATCCCGCAGGAAGGCGTATGGATCGAAAGTTGACTGCTCCAGAATTCGGCTGGCGGAGAGCAGATCAGCGCGTGTATCGATGACCTCCAGCGCAAAAAGGCCGTACCGGGTCTGTTGATCGCTGACATAGGTATAGGGTTCAGTGAAATAATCACCTCCCAGTCCAAGACTGTCCCGCAGGGTACTCGGCCCCCAGAAAGGCAGTACGATATAGGGGCCTGGGGCAACTCCCCAGTATCCCAGCGTCTGACCAAAATCTTCGTCATTTTTGGTCAGATTGAAAGCGGTTGCCACATCAACCAGGCCAAACAGTCCCAGTGAAGTGTTAATGGTGATTCGGCCGAGATCCGACAAGGCTGCTTCCGCCTTGAACTGCAGCAGGTTATTTATCAGCGTGGTTACATCGTCGAGGTTGTTGAAAAAGTTGGTAACCCCCTTGTCCACAAAATCGGGGGTGATGGCTTGGTAGCCCCTGGCGACCGGTTTCATCGCATAGGTGTCGATTTTTTCGTTGAAGGAGTACATGACGCGGTTGTACCGCTCCAGCGGATCGCTCATTTCAAGGTTTCCGGATGTGCTGGCGCAACCGGTCAGCAACAGGAGCTGCGCCAGCATGGCCAGGAGAAGAGAGCGGCGAACAGATGGATTTATGTGCACTTTTTGCAACAACATTCCAGAATTAGATGATGAAAAGGGAGCATTCTATCCAAATTAAGGTGTTGTCAGCCAGTGGTTATTTTGAACACGGCGTGAATCTGCGTACAATGCCGGATTCTGGTTGGTTGCGAATGGTTGGCAGTATGTTGGATGGATCGTCGCTGGTGGAGATTCGGGGGCTTCGTTTCGGATATTCGGGGCGAATGATCTTCAACGAGGTTGATATCGATATTCAGCGTGGCAAGGTAACGGCAATCATGGGGCCGAGCGGAACAGGGAAAACCACCCTGTTGCGCCTTATCGGCGGGCAGGAGTACCCTTCTTCAGGCACCATACGGGTTGACGGTGCAAACGTTCCGGAGCTCTCTCGCAATAATCTCTATCAGCTGCGCAAGCGAATGGGAATGCTGTTTCAGAGCGGCGCGCTGTTGACTGATCTGAATGTATTCGACAACGTTGCTTTTCCCTTGCGGGAGCATACCGACCTGCCGGAGATGATGATTCGTGATCTGGTGCTGATAAAACTTCAGGCAGTAGGGTTGCGTGGTGCGCGGGATCTGATGCCCTCGGCCCTGTCCGGCGGAATGGCGCGCCGGGTTGCCCTGGCGCGGGCTATTGCGCTCGATCCGATGATGATGATGTATGACGAACCTTTCTCCGGTCAGGATCCCATCTCCATGGGGGTGCTGGTCAAGTTGATCCGTGAACTGAATGACGCTCTGGGGATGACTACTATTATCGTTTCGCATGATGTAAATGAAACCGCGAGCATTGCAGACTACCTCTACCTGTTGTCGGAAGGGAAGGTGGTGGAACATGGAACTCCGGAACGTCTGCGCCAGTCCGGTTCGGAGTGGACCCGCCAGTTCCTGGAAGGGCTGCCCGATGGACCGGTGCCGTTCCATTACCCGGCCCCGGATTTTGCGGAGGAACTCCTGCAGGTCTCCGCTTCACAGTGAGAGTTGCAAATTAGTCCAGCCATGATAACGCAGTTGCAGCATTTGGGGGCATGGGCCCTGAAACGTTTTGAACGGCTTGGCCGTAGCCATCTGTTTCTTTTCCATGTTTCGGCAGGGTTAGGTGAGCTGCTGACGCGGCCTGGGCTGGTTATCCAGCAGATATTTGCCATTGGTGTGTTGTCACTGCCCATTATCCTGGTGGCGGGGCTGTTCGTCGGCATGGTGCTGGCGTTGCAACTATACAACACTATGGTAAATTTTGGCGCGGAACAATCACTGGGGCCGGTTGTGGCGCTTAGCCTGGTGCGTGAGCTGGGTCCAGTGGTAACGGCTCTGCTGTTTGCCGGACGGGCGGGTTCTGCACTGGCGGCGGAGATCGGTCTGATGAAGGCCACTGAACAGCTATCCAGTATGGAAATGATGGCGGTGGATCCGATGCGGCGGATTATTGCACCGCGCTTGGTTGGTGGAGCCCTCTCTCTGCCGCTGCTTGCCGCCATGTTCAGCGCAATCGGAGTCAGTGGCGGTTTTATGGTGGCTACCGGTTTGCTGGGCGTGGACAGCAATGCCTACTGGTCTCAGATGCAGGCCAACGTCGATCTGTTCGATGATATAGCCAACGGCGTAATCAAGAGTATCGTATTCGGCGTTGTTGTAACCTGGATTGCCGTATTTGAAGGGTATGATGCCGCGCCCACCTCCGAGGGCGTGGCGCGGGCAACAACCCGTACGGTAGTAAACGGTTCGCTGGCCGTATTGGGCCTGGATTTTATTCTGACCGCATTGATGTTTGGAGATAATGGATGAGGCAGTCAAGAGCTGTAGAGATCTGGGTAGGTGTGTTTGTGGCACTGGGTTTTTCCGCGTTGCTGATGCTGGCGATGAAAGTCAGTAGTATCACCAGTTATATCGACAACAAGGGCTACCAGATCAGCGCTGCTTTCGAGAATATCGGCGGGCTGACCGTTCGGGCGCCGGTACGGATAGCCGGGGTGCGTATCGGGCGGGTGAGTGATATCCGCTTTGACAGCGACACTTTCCAAGCCATCGTATCAATGCGTATCGACGCTCAGTACAACCACCTGCCGCTGGACAGTTCTGCCAGTATTCTTACCGATGGGTTGTTGGGTGAAAACTACATCGGCCTGGAACCTGGAGGTGACGAAGAGAGTCTGAAAGAGGGTGATCGTATTGAGATTACCCAGTCCGCATTGGTGCTGGAGAAACTTATCGGCCAGTTTTTGTTCAGCCGTTCGCAGGGGGGGGCAAGTAAGTGAGACGTTGCATTTTGTTTTTGGGGTTGATGTTGTTGCTATGGGGTGTTGCCGCTGCAGCAGAAACAGCCGCTACGGATCCGCATGCCCTGGTGAAGAATACCTCGGAGCGCATGCTCTCCATCTTGCGCGATCAGCGCGAGCGACTGAAAAAAAAACCGGAGCTTATCTACGGTCTGGTTGATCAGGTTGTCATTCCTCATTTTGACTTCACACGCATGTCCCGTTGGGTGCTGGGCAAATACTGGCGGCAGGCGACACCGGAACAGCGAGAGCGTTTTGCAACCGAGTTTCGTACGTTGCTGGTGAAGACCTATGCTACTTCATTGCTGGAGTTTATCGATGATCAGTTCAAATACCCTCCACTGCGCATGAAGCCGGACGCCAAAAGGGTAACGGTAAGGACGGATGTGATCCGGAGTGGAGCTGCCCCGGTACGGATAGAGTATCGCCTGTTCAAGGGCAAGGAGGGCTGGAAGGCCTATGACGTGCTGGTCGAGGGCATCAGTCTGGTGGCTAACTACCGCAGCTCTTTTGCTGAAGAGATCAGGCAGGGGGGGCTGGACAAACTTATCACCAGGCTTGCGGAGCACAACAACAAGGTTGGCGCCAATTGAGCGGGGCGTATATCGGAAAAATGGCGGATGGCAGCTGGCAGGTGTATGGCGAACTGGATTTTGCCAGTGTACCGGGCTTGCTGAAGCGCAGTGATGTTGTTTTTGAACTGGATGATGACGAACCGTTGCATATCGACCTGTCCGGAGTGCCACGAGCCGACAGCGCAGGTCTGGCTTTGCTTGTCTGCTGGGTTCGACAGGCGAGACAACGCAATATGCGGGTAGAATTCCGCAATGTTCCGGATCAAATGCTGAAAATAGCGGGCGTCAGTGGTTTGAGCAGCATTCTCCCTCTGACTGAATCCTGATGCTGTCACCAAACCCGGAGAATGAACTATAATTAACGGGTATAGCCATATAAAATAACAAACAATTTGTCTTGATGTGTCACAAGATTGGGGGCAAAATTAAAGCAATGAAAATTTTTGCTGCCATATTTCTAACCTTATTGTCTGCTGTCGGGCTGGCGGAGCCGGTACAGGTGGGTGACGTGCGTCTGTGGCAGTCTGCCGAGAAGCTGCGGGTGGTTTTTGATATCGGTGCTCCACTGGAGCATAATCTGTTCCGGCTTTCCGACCCGGAAAGGGTAGTCCTCGACCTGGCAAATGCCCGGGCCAGTGCGAAGCTGGCGGTTGTCAAATCTTCCAATGGCTGGCTCAAGCGGATACGTACCGCACCGCGGAACAGCAGTGATTTACGCTTGGTGCTGGATTTGAGCCGCCCGGTTACTCCAAACAGCTTTATCTTGAAACCCAACCAGAAGTATGGTTACCGCCTGGTCGTTGATCTTGTTTCCAAGGGAGCCGCTTCTCGCGTAGCGCCCAGGAGCGTGAAGACCAAACCTTCGCCCCGGCGCGGACGGGATGTAATTATTGCTATCGATGCCGGACACGGTGGAGAAGATCCTGGTGCGATAGGGAAGGGGAAAACCCGCGAAAAAGATGTCGTGTTGGCTATCGCGCGTAAACTGCAGACCCTGGTGAACAGGGAACCCGGTATGCGAGCCGTTATGATTCGTGAAGGGGACTACTATGTTGGTCTGCGTGATCGAATCAAGAAAGCCCGGGAGCACAAGGCTGACCTGTTTGTATCCATCCATGCCGATTCGTTCAAGAGAAGCAGCGCACGGGGCTCTTCCGTGTTTACCCTCTCATCACATGGTGCTACCAGTGAGGCAGCCCGCTGGCTGGCCGAGAAAGAGAATGCGGCGGATTTGATTGGCGGTGTAAGTCTGGATGACAAAGATGATGTGCTGGCCTCGGTGTTACTGGATCTGTCGCAGACTGCAACCATAGAAGCTAGTACCACCGTCGCCTCCAAGGTGCTGAAACATCTGGGTGAAGTGAACAAGCTGCACAAGCCGTATGTGGAGCAGGCGGGTTTCGCTGTGCTTAAATCACCGGATATTCCCTCTATTTTGGTAGAGACCGCCTTTATCTCAAATCCCAAAGAGGAGCGTAAACTGAAGAGCACTGCTCATCAGAAAAAGCTTGCCAGCGCTATTTTGTCGGGTGTGCGCTCCTATTTCCGCAAATATCCTCCGCCCGGAACTACCCTGGCGCTGCGGTCAGCCGGTGAGAAATATGTCATCAAACAGGGTGATACCCTGTCAACCATTGCCCGGCGCTATCGTGTACGGATGGATGAATTGCGCCACAGCAACGGTTTGCAGGATGATTTTCTGAGAGTAGGAGATGTGCTGCTTATCCCCGGTACACTGGGCGGGTAATTAATTCCCGGTAAAAACTTCTTTTTTGGGGTTTGGTCTTATGGTTGCTTGGTAGCGCCTTGGGTATAATGATGCCGGACTGATGCTTCGGCGTTTATTAATGACCTCTTTTCCCCGCGTACACCGTCTTTCTGCCCGTCTGGCCAACCAGATTGCTGCTGGTGAGGTGGTGGAGCGCCCTGCTTCTGTTCTCAAGGAATTGCTGGAAAATAGCCTGGATTCTGGTGCCTCGAATATTCGTGTCGATATTGAAGGGGGAGGAGTCCGACTCATTCGCGTTCAGGATGATGGTTGCGGCATCCATCGTGACGATATGGAGCTGGCGCTCAGCCGTCACGCCACCAGCAAGATTGAAGATCTTGCTGACCTCGAACGGCTATCCAGCATGGGATTCCGGGGCGAGGCACTTGCCAGCATTACCTCCGTGTCGCGCAGCCGGATGGTGTCGAGAACGGCAGATGCGGAGGCGGGATACCGTATCGAGGTTGCGGGTAGCGAGCTGGAGGGCGTGCTCTCTCCCCAGGCACATCCACCGGGAACAACCATTGAAGTGCGTGATCTGTTTTTCAACACACCGGCACGGCGTCGTTTTTTGCGCAGTGAGCGCACTGAACTGGGCCATTTGGAGGATGTGTTCAAGCGGGTAGCGTTAAGCCGGTTTGACATCAATTTTTCGCTGAACAATGGGCAGCGAACGGTATATAAATTGCGCGCTTCTCAGGATGTCAGGGGACAGGAGCGGCGTGTTATGCAGCTGTGTGGCAAGGCATTTCTGGACCACACACTGCGTATCGAATTTGAAACGGCCGGGGTGCGTTTATGGGGCTGGATAGCAACGCCGGATTTTGCCCGAAGCCAGACCGATCTGCAGTATTTTTTTCTAAATGGGCGCACCATTCGGGATCGCCTGGTCAACCATGCCATCCGTCAGGCCTATCAGGATCGCCTGTACCAGGGGCGGCATCCGGCTTACGTCCTGTTTCTGGAGATGGCACCAGAACAGGTAGATGTGAATGTACATCCCACCAAGCATGAAGTTCGGTTTCGCGAGGCCCGTCTGGTACATGATTTTCTGGCCGGCAGCCTGCAGCGGGCCATGGATGGCGGCGTTGAAGCGGCTCGGGAAACACAAACGGATAACCTTGTTTTTTCTTCTGAAACAGCATCCCGCAGTCCGGGATTGTCTGGCCGGGAACCTCCGCCAGCCAGGAACCAAGCCGTTCCCTGCGTACGTGATCAGATAGCTGCCTATAAAAAACTGCATGAGCCGATACAGTCTGAGCAGACTGAAAAAACACAGCGCTCGCTGGGCAAGGTGCTGGCCGAGCTGTATGGCAGCTATATTCTTGCCCGGCGGGGTGACAAGCTGCTGCTGATTGATATCTTATTGGCTCGAGAATGTCTGTTCAGAGAACGGCTGTCGGTTTCTGCGAGCGAAGGTATTATATCTTCACAGCCCTTATTATTGCCGATCCAGATTAGATTGGAGAAAAACCAATATGCGGCACTCGAGCAGTACGGCGATCGGATAGCTGCACTGGGTTTTGAAATCAGCCACATGGGTCCGGAAGCTGCAATGGTGCGTCAGCTTCCCGCATTGTTACGCGATTGTGATGCCGGAGTTTTTTTGCCGGCTCTGCTGTCCGAACTGGCGCAACAGCCAATTGGGGGAGAAGATATGATTCCTGCTGTAGCCAGACATGCTGCCCGGGCAGTAAATCAGCCTGCCTCTCCTGGTGACTTGGACCTTCTGTTGCAGGAGCTCGGACCTCTGGCGCAGAAACAGAGCGGGTCGCATATCTATGTAGAGCTGAAGCGGACAGATCTGGATAAACTGTTTTGTTGAACGGACTCTGCCGCCGTAAACCCGGGATAGCTACCATTTTTTTGTCACTTGAGGGCGCCTCTGAAAATTGTGATTTTTCCGCGAGAGCAGGGAACCTCTGCGTACACGACTGCATGGATGCAGGAGATATGAGCCCATGAATGGACGAGGTAGAACGAAGCAGGAAGCCGGAGTCGAGAGGAATGCATGGAGTAACAGGCGGAAACCACGGTGTATAAGTAATACATGAGGACTCGAGCACGGAGCTGACGCCGCTATTGAGGAAAAAGCGTATTTTCTGGCAATACACTAATTTCTCTTCATAGGCAATATTATGCTGTTTTTACACCTCTGTGTCTGACCAATCCCCACGAAATACCCAGCAAAATCAGTGAAATAACATCAAAACAAAGGAACTTTCACGGCGTTTGATGATCAGATCCATCAGCAAACAAATTCAATCAGGAAACGCCATGAAAGTTAAATTCATTCTGAATGATCTATTATCTGATGTCACCCCGCAGATGCATAAAGTTCGCCGGG
>JALSHD010000101.1 GCA_026982395.1 Chromatiales bacterium
TAATTCCTAGTTCCGCAAAACAAAAAATCATAAAAAAAGCAGGAGTAAACGGTCCAATGAGATATTTATCATATTCGCGCTACGGATTTCTTCGTTGGGCGGTGTTTTCTGCGTCACTTGTTGTCATTGTTTCGATTACATTAACCGTTGCGGCACCTTCGGGTGCAGTGCGTTTTGCTGCGATAGGTGATTACGGATTGGCCGGGCCGGGAGAGCAACAGGTCGCCGCCCTTATCGAAAGCTGGAATGTCGATTTTATAATTACTCAGGGCGACAATAATTATGAGGCTGGTGCAGCCGGCACTATTGACCGGAACATCGGCCAGTACTATCAAGCATATATTGGGGATTATACTGGTTCATATGGTCCTGGATCGGATATCAACCGGTTTTTCCCCGCGCTGGGCAACCATGATTGGCGTACCGTGAATGAGGCTGATCCGCCCCTGCCATACGTTCATCTGGACTACTTCACGCTACCCGGTAACGAGCGTTATTACCGCTACACCAAGGGCCCTGTAGAGTTTTTTGTTCTCGACAGTGATTACCGGGAGCCGGATGGCATAACCTTTAATTCGGTTCAGGGGCAGTGGCTGAAAAATGCCTTGGCAGACTCGACAGCTGTGTGGAAGATTGTCTATATGCACCACTCGCCCTACTCCTCGGAACAGTCATCACCTTATAACGGTTCCCGTCCTCTTCTCCAGTGGCCTTATGATACATGGGGTGCAGACGCCGTTATCTCTGCTCATGACCATGTGTATCAAAGGCTGAAAGCAGGTGATATCCCGTATTTTGTCAATGGATTGGGCGGGAAAGACTGGCGTGATTTGGGACCTGCGTTGCCGGAGACCCGGTTCCAATATACCGGCAATTATGGTGCCATGCTTATTACTGCCGATGCCGAAACCATTACATTCGAGTTTTACTCTGTCGAAAATGGCGGAACATTAATTGACACCTATGAGTTGAGAAAAAATGGCACATCAACGAATGTAGTATCGGTTCAGGTGGGATCCAGCTCGGACGATGCGGAAGAGGAGATCGCTTCAGGAGTTATGGATATAGTCAGCAGCGATCTTGAATTGGTTGATGAGATCTCCACCAACCAAACGGTAGGGATGCGGTTTACTGGTGTATCCATTCCTCAAGGTGCGATTATCACCGACGCATACATTCAGTTTGCGGTGGATGAGGCAAGTGCAACTGCCGCCAATCTAACAGTTACTGGTGAGGCCAGCGACGATGCGGCAACATTCAGCAATACGGCCTACAATATTTCGTCTCGTCCGAAAACTGAGAAACAAATTAGCTGGACCCCGGTTGAATGGACCGATGTGGATTCGGCTGGAGTCCATCAACGTACGCCAGATATTTCCCCAATCATCCAGGAAATTATCGACCGGCCCGGTTGGGAGCAAGGCCAATCCCTGGCTATCATGATCAATGGTAGCGGAGAGCGTATCGCCAAGTCGTATGATGGTGATAAAGTCGGGGCGCCGTTGCTTTATGTAAAATACAACCAGCCACAACCTGTCAATGAGCCTCCCGTACTTTCCGCCATTCCCGATCAAAGCGGATTGGCGAATGCGTTAATGACGTTTAGTGTTATCGCGACTGATCCCGATGGCCCTGCGCCGTTGGTTTTGACAACCTCGAACCTTCCGGCTGGTGCAAGCTTTGAGGATAATGGTGACGGTAGCGGTCTCTTCAGTTGGATGCCGACAGACGAGAATGCTGGGGAACATGTTATTACTTTTATTGTTAATGACAAAGATGGATTGTCTGATGAAAAACTGGTTAACGTAACAGTAATTCTCGATGACCATGGGAACACTTGTGAAACAGCAACTGTCATTGAGCCAAATAGCGTCACTCCAGGAACAATTCAAGTAGGGGGAGATGTTGATTATGTCATGGTTGTTGTTCCCGGCAGTGGCCAGCTGAGCACCAGCACCAACGGTGAGATTGACGTCAAGGGTACTCTCAAGGATAGCTCGGGAACAGTGCTTGCGACTGATGACAATTCCGGTATCCAAAATAATTTTAGTATTAGTCATCCGGTAACTGCAGGTACATATTGCATCAGAGTAGAGAGTAACAATGAGATGACAGAGGGTTCATACGGAGAGCTGGCATCTTCATTTGTTCCTTCAGCTACTGGAGATATAACTGTTTCTGATTCATCCGCTCCCCCGGATGACCTGCAAGTGCTCTTTGGTGACGTGACCCGGAAAACTTTTTCCGATCACGTCGTCACCGTAAGAAACACTGGAAATGCAAATCTTGATATTGGCAATATTGCCGATGATAAATCTTTATTCGAGCCGTTTAGTATTGTGGAGGATACCTGTTCTCGACAAACTGTTCTGCCAGATGGAAGTTGTACGTTCATTATCAGGTTTGAACCAACAACGGCAGGAACGTTTAGAGGCGTTCTTGATATTCCATCCAGTGACCTGGACGATGCTTCTATCTCAATAAAGGTTTCCGGAAACGGGGTTGCCCAGTCTGCAGTGGCGAAAATCAATGTAGCCGGTTCAGCAATACCCGTAGGCGAGCTACAGGTGCTGTTTGGCGATGTTGCGGAGCGGGTTTCATCTGATCAAACAGTCATGATAGCCAACGATGGTGAGGCGAATCTTGTTATTGGTGATATTG
>JALSHD010000102.1 GCA_026982395.1 Chromatiales bacterium
GGAGCGGCTGTTCCGCTCCATGGCAAAACGTGGCCGCCAGCCCAATATGAGTTTCTTTGCCTTTACCGCCACGCCGAAGCACAAGACCCTGGCCATATTCGGACGCAATGGCGAACCCTCGCACCGTTACACCATGCGGCAGGCCATCGAGGAAGGCTTCATCATGGATGTGCTGGCCAATTATGTCAGTTATAAAACCTATTTCCGGCTGATCAAGGCCTGTGAAGACGACCCCGAGGTCGAGCGCAAAAAAGCGGCGCGGGCGCTGGCGCGGTTTCTGCGGTTGCACCCGCACAATATCGCACAAAAGACAGAAATCATGGTCGAGCATTTCTATCAGCATACCCGGCACAAGATCGGTGGTCACGCCAAGGCCATGGTGGTAACGGGCTCGCGCCTGGAGGCGGTGCGCTATAAGCAGTCGTTTGACCACTACATCAAGGAGAAGGGGTATCCGATCAAGAGCCTGGTAGCCTTCTCCGGCACGGTCGAGGATGACCAGGTGCCGGAAAAGACCTATACCGAGGTGGAGATGAATAATGGCATCAGGGAAAAGGAGCTGCCGGAGACCTTCGCCAAACCGGATTTCCGCGTTTTGCTGGTCGCTGAGAAGTATCAGACCGGATTCGATCAGCCCTTGCTGCATACCATGTACGTGGACAAGCGTATTGCCGGGATTCAGGCGGTGCAAACGCTCTCCCGGCTCAACCGTACCCATCCCTTGAAAGAAGATACATTTGTTCTCGACTTCGTGAATGATCCTGAGGAGATTCAGCAGGCGTTCCGGCAGTATTACGAAGGCTCGGTCATGGGGGAAGAGGTTGATCCGGATCGGCTCTATGAGGTCAAGAGCGAGCTGGATGCCTCCGGGATCTATCTCCAGCAGGAGGTCGATGGTTTTGGCGCGATCTTCTTCGCCCCCCAAACGCCGGCAGTCGCCTTCCGACCACAAGAATATGAACGCCATCCTGGATCAGGCAGTAGCGCGTTTCCAGGACTTGCAGGAGCAGGAAGAGGAAGAAGCCGAGCTGTGGCGTGGCAAGACCCAGGCATTTCGTAATCTCTATGCGTTTCTGAGCCAGGTGATTCCCTATCAGGACAGTGACCTTGAGAAGCTCTATACCTACTTGCGCCATTTGGTTTTGAAGCTGCCCAAACGGAAGAGCGGACCCGGCTACCAGTTCGATGAAGAGGTGGAGCTGGATTATTACCGGCTTCAGAAGATCAGCGAAGGCTCGATCAGTCTTGGCGATGGTGCAGCGAAACCGCTTGATGGTCCCAGGGAAGTCGGAACCGGCATGGTGCGGGATGAGGATGTAGCGCTCTCCAGTCTGATCGACATCATCAATGAACGGTTTGGCTCTGAATTGACGGAAGCGGACCAGCTCTTTTTCGACCAACTGGCTGAAGCGGCTGTGCTGGATGACGCCCTGCGCCGCGCCGCCGAGGCAAATCCGGCTGACAAGTTCCAGTTGGTGTTCCGTGAAGCCCTGGAGTCGCTTTTCATTGAACGCATGGATTTGAACGAGGAGTTATTCACCAACTATATGAGCAATCCCGAATTGTAAGATGTTGTATCGAAATGGTTGGGGGAGCAGGTCTACAAGCGTTTTTCCGATCCTTCCGGGTCAAGATCTTCATAAAACTCGGGGAGGTGTGAAGGCTCTCTGACCGCCCGTCACGCCGCTTGCAAGTTACGCGGCTCCGTTCAGGTTCAGCCCCCTCCATTCCCATCCGCACTCCGCCGCGGCGCCCTTCGCCCCAAAAAGACGGAGCCAAGGTCTTGCGGCTTCGCAGCGGGCTACGCTGGTCCGGGATTCATCGCCGCCGGATGCTCCGAAAACTCCGCAACCGGCTCAGTGCCCCTTTCTGGCTTGGCTTGGTTACCCTTTGTTCCCGCTTGTGCGGGGCTACTGGCAGGCTCGGGTTTAGCCCCAGCCTGCTGCATCCCCGCACTGCGTTGATTTTTCCCGCCCACTTTTGCCGCGCCGGGATCGATCCCATCCGCAACCTGCTTACGGGCCTCATCCCGTCGTTTCCGGGCATCCTTCAGGCTCACGTCGGGGTAGGTGCAGAGGGAGAGCAGCTTTTCCTTGCCGTCAAATCGATATTTGAATCGCCACCATTTCCCGCCCTTGGGGGTGATAAGAGGAACAGCCCGCGCTCATCAAGCAGTTTGTACTGTTTGTCCCTGGGTTTGGCTTTCCTGATTGCGGTATCTGTCAGTGGCATTTGGGGTAACTCTTCCGGTCGCTGTGGGGTAACCCCTAAAGTTACCCCTGCCGGGTTCAGGATTCTATGGGGTAACTTTAGACCTTATTGGACGTGTAGGCAATAAAAAAGCCCGTTTTTATACGGGCTTGTGGGCTTTCTAGGATGTTGTTGGGAATTGAATTGGTGGAGGCGGCGGGAATCGAACCCGCGTCCGCAAGCACTCCGCCGTCAGCTCTACATGCTTAGCCTGGTCTTTGTGTTTGACCGTTTGCTACCCGACAGGCAGGGAAAACAAACGGCGAGTCCGGATAAGGTTTTAGCTCATCGACCCCGGACGGGCGTCAGAGCGATCTTGTGAGAGTCGACCCCTGGGTCCGGGTGCACAAGCACAGGCCCGGGCCAGAGGCTGGCTGGTTAAGCAGCCAGAGCGTAGTTGTCGTCGTTGGCAACTATCTTTGAGTGCAGCTGGATTTACGAGGGAATCTGCTCCTCGGCATGCACCTTCGGTTTTGCTACCCGCGTCGAAGCCAGGTCGCCCCCTATTGGTAGTAGTGAGACAGTATAGATGTTTTGAAAGTTCCCCGCAAATGGCTCAGCCGCTTTTGAGCAGGCGCTGTTTCTGGCGCTGCCAGTCCCGCTCTTTCTGGGTGGCTCGCTTGTCGTGGGCCTGTTTGCCTTTGGCCAGTCCGATTTCCAGTTTGGCCCGGCTGCGTTTCCAGTACATTGCCAGTGGTACCAGGGTGAACCCCTTGCGTTCGACGGCGCCGATCAGTTTGTCCAGCTCGGTGCGGTTCAACAGCAGCTTGCGGGTACGGGTGGGATCGGGGTGGATGTGGGTCGAGGCTGTTGGCAGCGGCGTGATCAGTGCTCCCAGCAGCCAGGCTTCATTGTCCTTTATCAGCACATAGCTGTCGCTCAGCTGAATACGCCCAGCGCGCAGGCTTTTGACCTCCCACCCTTCCAGTACGATACCGGCTTCGAAACGGTCGGTGATGAAGTAGTCGTGGCGAGCCTTTTTGTTGAGAGCAATGGTTGCTCCTGCGTTGGCCGGTTTGCTTTTTTTCTTTGCCATTTGGTCATTATACCCCAATGGCGAGTTGAGCCATCCCGGAAATTCCCGCACAATTACAGCAATTAGAATAATTCGGGGTGGCAATGGCGACGAAAAGAATCTCTCTCCACGGCCAGTGGTCGTCGCGCTGGGCTTTTATCCTGGCGGCGACGGGTTCTGCAGTGGGGCTGGGTAATATCTGGAAGTTTCCCTATATTACCGGCGAAAATGGCGGGGGCGCTTTTGTCCTTGTCTATCTGATCTGTATTGCCTGCATCGGTATTCCCATCATGATGGCGGAGATTCTTATCGGTCGCCGGGGGCGGCGGAGCCCTGTCAATACCATGCGGGTGCTGGCCAGGGAGGGGCATCACCATCCGGCATGGCAGTATCTGGGTTGGGTTGGGGTGCTGGCCGGGTTTTTGATTCTTTCCTACTATAGCGTTATTGCCGGTTGGGCGATGGCCTATGTGTTTCGGGCGGCTGGCGGGATGTTCAGTGGTGCCACCGGGGAGCAGATCGGGGCGCTTTTCGAGGGGTTGATTGCCGATCCGGAGCGGCTGCTGGCCTGGCACACCATATTCATTGTGATGACCATGATCGTGGTCTCCCGCGGGGTACAGAGCGGTCTGGAGAAGGCAGTGCGGTTTCTGATGCCGGCGTTGTTCGTGCTGCTGGCGATGCTGGTGGGTTACGCCATGAGCACCGGCAGCTTTGCAGAGGGGATTGCCTTTCTGTTTACCCCGGACTTCAGCAAGCTGACTCCGGCTTCGGTGCTGATTGCGATGGGTCACGCCTTTTTTACCCTCAGCCTGGGGATGGGGGCGATAATGGTTTATGGTTCCTACCTGCCGGAAAAGGCGTCCATCACCCAGACCTCGGTGATTATCGCCCTGGCCGATACGCTGGTAGCACTGATGGCCGGCATGGCTATATTCCCCATCGTGTTTGCGTACGGCCTGGAGCCGGGGGCCGGACCGGGACTGATTTTCCAGACGCTGCCAATCTCGTTCGGTAACATGCCCGGCGGCGTGTTTTTCGGTACGCTGTTTTTTGTGTTGCTGGTGTTTGCAGCTTGGACTTCCGCTATCTCCCTGATTGAACCGGCGGTTGCCTGGCTGGTGGAAAATCACGGCATGACACGGGTGATGGCATCGGCCTGGGCGGGGTTGGTAACCTGGGTGGTGGGATTGGGAACGGTGTTCTCGTTCAATCTGTGGTCAGAGCAGAAGCTGTTTGGTCTGACCTTTTTCGATCTGCTCGACTTTGCCACGGCTAATGTGATTCTTCCGCTGGGTGGGTTGTTTATCGCTCTGTTTGCTACCTGGACCCTGAGCCGTAAGGTCACCATGGAGGAGTTGGGTCTGCAGGGGAGCGGCTATCAACTGTGGTATATTTTGACCCGTTATGTGGCGCCATTGGCGGTGATTGTCATATTTCTCAATGTTATCGGACTGCTTGATTTTGGTTAGTACTTGTGACCTGTATTAGTAAAACTGCCCTTATTCCATACAGTGCTGCGGAGATGTATGCGCTGGTAGATGATATCGCCTCATACCCAAAGTTCCTGGAGTGGTGCCGCTCGGCAACCGAGCTCGAGCGCAGCGACGACGAAGTAACCGCCAGCCTGGAGCTGGCGCGAGGTGCGTTTCACAAAACTTTTACTACCCGCAACAGAATGCAGCGGGACAAGATGGTGGAGATGCGTCTGGTGGAGGGGCCGTTTCGTCTGCTGGAGGGCTTCTGGCGTTTCGATCCCCTGGGTGAACGGGCCTGCAAGGTCTCTTTTGACCTGGAGTTCGAGTTTTCCAACCGGTTGGTGGGAATGGCGGCCGGACCGGCGTTCAGCCAGATAGCCAATACCATGGTGGATGCTTTCTGCAAACGGGCGGTAGAGATCTATGGAAAAAACTGAGGAAAAAAAGATTGCAGTTGAGGTGGCCTACGCTCTGCCGGAGCGCCAGATGATTATTCCGCTCAAGGTAGAAGAGGGGACGACTGCGAAACAGGCCATTCTGCAATCCGGTATTCTGGACAAGTTCCCCGGGCTGAAGCTGACACCGGAGACCAAAGTGGGGGTTTTTTCCAGGCCGGTCAAACAGGATACGGTACTGTATGAGGGCGACCGAGTGGAGATTTACCGGCCGCTGATTGCTGATCCGAAAGAGGTGCGCAAGCGCCGCGCCGCAGAAGGGAAGAAGATGAAGAAAGGGGGAGGATCCTAGCTGGGTATGCGGGATTCTGCCTGTATGGGTGTGGCACTTCGTTTATACACCCTACGGGCTACGAGTTACGTTTCACCAGTTTTTGCCTGGAGTGACTCTTTCCGCTCAAAGCTGCTGTTTGGGGTAACAAAGTCATGAAAGTATGCTCCCGCCCTGGCCCCTGATGTTAATTGAACGGTTTTTGTAGGATTGTCTTTGGTTATAAACCCATAAACTGATATGTCAAGGGCAGCTTGCCAGAGCAGGCGAACGAACTACTGCTCCCGTTTTTCCAATGTGACTGGTGTTGCAAATCCTGGTGGCTTTACTGCAAGTATCGAACAATCAAGCCGGTTAAGAATGGTTTCTGCTGTATTTCCCATGAAGAACCCGGGAACACCTGTTCGGGCCACGGTTCCCATGATCACTAGGTCAGCCTCGATTTTTGAGGAGAAAACCGGAATCTCTTTGCGCGGTGAACCCTTCAGCAGAAGAGTTTTCGGCTTGAGGTATTCCGTGGCAAGCTGCCCCAGCTTATTGAGTGTATCAGTTACAAGTTCATTCAGTTTCTGCTTATGCCGCTGTTTCTCCTCTTCAGCATAGGCAGTAATTTTATCCTCTGGCATATCTGCGAACGGGTGCCGCATCGCTTTTTCGCCTATGTCATCCCAGGCATGCACAATATACAGTTCGGCAAATTCCGACAGGGCCAATGAAGCAGCCATTTCAAGAATCTGAATATTGAGAAGGTGCCTTGTTTTCAGCTCTTCCGGCGAATAGTAATCATCAATATCTACCGCCGCCAGTATCCGGCGATATGTTTTGGGTGATTTTGGCTTGACCAACCATACCGGGCATGGGCATTTGCGCAACAAATGCATGTCATCACTGCCAAAAACCCGGTCCAGCAGGCCGCCGCTTTCGGCTGTTTTGATCACCAGATCACGTTTGTTGCGAAGCACCTCGCGGATTATTTCCAGAAAAGGGATACCAATAAGCACTTGGCTTTGAATCCTGTTTTTTTTATTCCAGGGAGCAACCAGCTCTTGCAGTTCTTTCTGGTGTCCTGCAATTATTTTTTCCCGAAAATCCCGGTTGAGCAATTTCATGCCGGATGATATTTCATCAATTACCTTGACTACGGTAAGATAAGCTTGGTTGTTCCCGGCCAGATCAACAGCGCGTTCCAGTGCTATGTGATTGTCGGAATCAGGTGCTACAACGCAAAGAATATTCTTGAATCTCTGCATATCACTGTCCTCCTCTCTTGTTGGCCTCGTCCGTTTTTTTGAGGCCTTTGCCAAACAGGTTGTCGACAGCCTCTGCAGCTGCATCGGAATACGGGATCAATACCTGATCGGTACCCGCCTGTTTCAGCAGTCTGGCATCGGTGGCGGTATGAGCAGTTACTGCCACACACCCATCGTATCCATGGTCACGCAACCCGTGGAGCAGTGCGAGATTGACCGGCATTTCTCGCAAGCTGCTCAACACCCATTGCGCCCGGTCGAGCGGCAGGGTGGCGAGAAATTCCGGGTCTTCAGCATCACCATAGCGTACTGCATAACCAAGTCCCTCAAGACGGCGAATCAGATCGGGGTCAAAATCCACACCAAGTACCCGATAGCCCCGTTGCCGCAGTTCCTGCGCAATGCCCGCACCGAACCGCCCCAGGCCGAACAGAATAACATCGTATCCACCCTGCTCCGGACTTCCGGCCTGAGTGGCTTCCCGCCATGGCTGTTTGCGTTCGAAGGGTCCCAGCCAGGGGGACAGCCACTCATAGAGTAGATGGGAATACAGAATCATGTAGGTAGAAGCGCTGATAGTGATCAGCCCCACCAGCGTTATGAGTCCCATGGTATGGGTGTCGATATGGCCCAGGCTCAGTCCCAATGCCCCCAGAATAAGCGAAAATTCACTAATCTGGGCTACCGTCAGACCGGCCAGAAATCCGGTGCGCTTGCGGTAACCCATGGCTCCCAGGATAACCATCACAATCAACGGATTGCCGACAAGCACGAACAGTGAAAGGATGATTGCCGGTACCACCTGCGCGCCGAGCATGGATAGATCCAGCCCGGCACCCAGATCGATGAAAAAAAACAGCAACAGAAAATCCCGCAGACTCACCAGGCGCGCGCCGATAACCTCGCGGTAAGGCGTCGAGGCCAGCGATACCCCAGCCAGAAAGGCCCCCACCTCCTTGCTGAAACCCAGATGCGTACCTGCTGCCCCCAAGGCTACCGCCCAGGCAATAGCGAACAGCACCAGCAGTTCGGGCGAACGGGCCAACTGATGCAGCAGTGGTGTCAACACGTAGCGCATCAGCAACCCGATGATGGCGATAAACAGGACGCCCTTTATCAGAACCTCAATCGCCTCCCGTCCCAGCGTAGTTGCATCGCCGGTCTTGCCCAATGCGGTAAGGCCGATCATCACCAGCACTACTACAATATCCTGAACAATAAGAAATCCGATGGCGATACGCCCGTGCAGCGCATCCACCTCCCGTTTATCGGAGAGCAGTTTGACGATAATGATGGTGCTGGAGAAGGTCAATGCAATCGCTACATAAAGGGCTGTCACCAAGCCCATTCCCAACCAGACGGCAATAAAGTAGCCGACAATCGAGGTAAAAAAGACTTGCCCCAAACCGGTTGCCAGCGCCACGGGACCCATGGTGCGAATAATGTGCAGGTCCAGTTTCAGCCCGACCACAAATAGCAGCAGGGCAATACCCAGTTTGGCCAGCAAGTCCACCTGATCATTGGCGGACACCCAGCCGAGCACTGACGGCCCCACAAGAATACCCACAGCAATGAAAGCGACTATCAGGGGCTGGCGCAATCTGATGCCAATGGCACCTATAACGGCTGCCAGCAACAACAGTACCGCCATCTCGGTAAACACATCGCCGAAAACTGAAGTCATGGTTTGGTTACTCTCTGTAGGTTCATCCGTACTTCATTCCGGATATCACGGAAACAGACATGGGCCGCAATGCCGCCATTGTCCAGGCAACAATATATCGTATTCAGCCGTGGCAAAGCGGTTCGCAGCAAGGCTCCGGATAGCCTGGCCGGATAAAAGCAGCAGCATCCAGCTAAAGGATAGTCCGAAACAACACCGAGATCTCTGTTTTGGAGAATTGGAGCTGTTCCCTGAAAAAACAATCATATGTTAAGAAAAGCAAATATTCTGCTCCATACCGGACTGGTCAGGGCATTTCCCCAAACGACAAACAATCCGGCCTGACACATACACACGTTTTTTGTATCATGCATCCACCTGCCCTTCAATTTACTCAACAAAAAAAAACCGGACTGCGGATACAAGGAGAATCGTACTGATGCCAATCAGATGGTGGATGAAATGGGGAATCAGCTATACATTTTCAAACTTGCCGTATGGCCGTCCCCTTTATGAAAAGATGCTACGTCGATTTGGCGAACTCTCCCAGGTCTCATCGTCGACCCGTTTCAATAACACCGAAGTATTGCTGAAGATGAGCCGCCGCTGGTGTGATGGTGTGGAAGGGAAACATGTAGTAGAGCTGGGAACGGGATGGGTATCTGCCGTCCCACTCGGATTCGGGTTGGCTGGTGCCCGGGTAGACACATTCGACGTTTCCCGCCTGGCTGCGGATGATCTGTTCATCCAAACCGTGGAGGAATACCGTAAACGGGGTGAACAGTTGGCCCAGGCCTCGGGCATGCCGGTTGAGAAGATCCACCAACGGCTACAGGAAATCGAGCAGGCAAGCAGTTTTTCCGAAGCCTGCCAACTGCTTGGCGGAGCGTATCACGCCCCGTTTGACACCACCGCCCTGCCATTCAAGGACGGAGAGGTTGATGTTGTAATCAGCAATCTGGTTCTGCAGTGTGTCCCGAAGGAGGTCATTCCTCTTCTGCTGAAAGAGAGCTGGCGTATACTCAAGCCAGGAGGGATCGCCCTGCATCGAATCCGGATGTCCGACGAATATTCACCACCCGGTTCGGGAAGAAACCATCTGGAATACCTGAAATACAGCGAGCAACAATGGAACCGTTGGTTTAACCACTCATTGAAACATATCAACCGCCTGCGCGCCCCCCAATTTCTGGAGCTGTTCCGGCAACACGGCTTTACCTGCCTGGAGTGCGGTCGCACAGTCGATCACCAAAGTATCCCGTTTCTCCAGCAACTGCCACTCGCCCAGCCTTTTCGGCAGATGAGTCTGGAAGATATTGCAACAGTAAACATAGATGTAGCATTGAAAAAGACCAACATCCCCGAGAAAAAGTATGCGACAACAGCTGTTGGAGTTGGTTTCTTTCCGATTATTGAGTTGGATATACCCATCATGCTTGTTCGAGCATTTGTCTGACAATGCAGTGGTAGAATGCTTCTCTGGAAGCTCCAGGCTTAAGGGTACACTATTAACCCGGAAAAATTGCTCCATGCATTGCGCTCGATTCTGGCTTCCTGCTTCGTTCTACCTCTTGCGTCCATGCAGTCGTGTGCGCGGAGTTTTCTTGCTCTCGCGAAAAAAACACTATTTTTAGAGGTGCCCATATGGGTTTCATGCCTGCCGGGTAGTTACAGGATTTTAAGCTGTAATTAAGATTTGGAGGGTATATTGGGATTTGTCAATCTACAGGATCATCAATGAAAATCAGTATCTTCTCACGCCGCCGGGGACAGGATCCTTCGTTTGAAGAGATGGTGGCGCCGCACCTGGAGCGGCTGCACCGGCTTGCCTATCGCTACAGCGGGAATCAGGCGGATGCCGAAGATTTGATTCAGGATCTGCTGGTTAAACTTATCCCCCGTACCGAGGAGCTGCGCAAAGTGGAACAGCTGCACCCCTGGCTTGTGAAGGCGCTTTATCGTCTGCATATTGACCGGTTCCGAAAAACCAGCCGCAGTCCGGTGGATGCCGGTTATGATGAGCACATCAACCACAGGGCAGAAGCGAATCCAAACGATATGTCACCTGCCCGGGTGGGTCTGATCCGTGATCTGCACGCTGCCCTGCAATACCTCAACGAAGAGCAGCGCGCCCTGGTTATAATGCATGATATCGAATCCTATACGCTGACAGAGCTGGAAGTAATCCTCGATACTCCCGTAGGTACGTTAAAATCAAGATTGCACCGCAGCCGGGCCAAGCTGAGAAAACTGCTGAAAGAGGGAACTGTTTCACTGCAACAGGCGTGTTAACAGAAAACGGGTACAGGAAATGAATTGCACACAACTCCACAATCAGCTTGATGACTACCTTGATGGTGAGCTGTCTGCAGAGCAGCGGACTCATCTTGAGACTCACGTCAAAGAGTGTGAGAGCTGCCGCACGGCACTGTCCGGGGCCCGGGTCATTCAGGAAGCGTTACGTCAGATGCCAGCGCCGCCCATGCGCCCTGGTTTTGCCAGCCAGGCCATAAAACATGCCGTCAACCAGCACGGCCACCACCGGCGCGGATTTATTGCCGGTTTTTCCACCGCTCTGGCTGCCAGTGTGGTCGTAGCGCTGTTTGTGGGGGGATTTTTGCCCAACATGGAGCGGTCGCCGCAAACTGCTGCCACCCCGCCGGTTATAATATCAATGCAGCAGCCGCAAACAGTTAACCTGGTTTTCGATGTCGCAACTGCAATGGAAAACGCAACATTGTCGATCATACTTCCTGACAATGTGGAGATAGTCGGTTTCCCCGGGCAGCAAGAGATAGCCTGGCAGACCAGCCTGTACGCAGGCAGAAATATTCTACCCTTGCCGCTTAAAGGCATCATGCACAGCAGCAGCGCGCTTGTTGCGAGTATCGAGCAGGGTGGCAGAAAAAAATCTATCCGCATTCCCATTCAGGTCAGCAGGGATAAAGCAGCCCCCCGGGCGGAGCTTGCTGCCCATCGTATTTCATGATTATTAAAAAGATAGAGAAAATTTGAAATGAGAATCTTCAAGGGCAACATAATCAGTGCAGTGATGTTGCTGATAACCCTGCCAGTGTATGCGGTTGATATTGAGGATCTGGATGATGTGACAATCCAGGTTATCGAATCCATGGACGGTAGTGAACTTAAAGAGGGTGTTCACTTTCTTGAGTTGCCTTCTCTCGGTGATTTTGAAAAAACTCCCGGCTCGGGTGAAGAGGGCAAGCGTGATAGCGAATCGGATGATGATGGTTCGTATGATGATGGAAAACCGGAAGAAGATGACGACGATCATGATGACAAGTACCGTGGTTCCGATGATGAGATGGATGATGACAAGCGAGAAGATCGGGATGGTGGCAGACCGGAGAGCGAGGATGACCGGGATGACGATGAACGGGAATATCGCGATGAAGACAAGGATGATGATGAGCGTGAACAGCGGGGTGTAGAGGAGTCCCGTGACGAGCATGAAGATTACCATGAATCTGATAAGGAAAATCGGCAGGCAGACAGCGATAACGAAGATATCAGAGAGGAAAGCAAGGATGCGCATGAATCGAAAGATGACAGGGACGATGACAAGGATGATGACAAGGATGATGACAAGGATGATGACAAGGATGATGACAAGGATGATGACAAGGATGAGAAAGACGACTAGTCGCTGATATTCCCTGGCCAGAAATCATGTCCACAACAACAATATCAGTGCGGAGCACGGTCGAGCTTCTTGTTCTGTCGTTTTACCTGTTAACCGGCGTGGCTCATGCCGACGATAATCAGAGCTTTGAAGAAGGTGTTCGCCTGTTCGGTTCGGGAGACTATGAAGGTGCCGCCAGGCAATTTGAGCGAGCATTGCTGGCGGGGGGAGACAACCCCGTTATCCATTACAATCTTGGTTCCAGCTATTACAAACTGGGTCGCTATGATATGGCGCGAGCCCATTTTATAAAAATAGATATCAAACACGAACTTTCCGCGCTTGCCTATTATAATTTGGGCCTTGTTGCTTTTCGTCTGGATGGGGAAGAGGAGGCAATCCACTGGTTCCGGCGCAGCAGAAACAAAAGTAATGACACGGCCTTGAGGCGACTGGCCGAAAAGCAGATCAAACTGCTGCAGAACGAGAAAAAAGCATACTCATGGCGGGAACATGTCACAGGTTATTTTAGCGCCGGTATCGGTTATGACGACAATGTAGCCCGCGTTTCTGATGACATCCTGCAGATAGCGGACCATGGCTCTGCTTTTCTGGATCTGTTTCTCTCCTCCAGCTATTGGCTTGATGGTGATCATCGCCGTGGTAATGCCCTGAAGTTTGGCGGAGGACTGGCTCGTTACGAGGAGCTGAACGAGTATAGCAGCAGTTTTCTCAATATCGGTTTCTACCATTATCGCCCACTCAACAGTTGGCACAGCCGCTACGGGGTTCATTACTATCGTATCGAACTGGATGATGAGGGATTTCAGCAACGCATCAAGCTGCAGGTGCGTGCCGGTAAACAATATGCAGAAAACCAACGGTTGCGGCTCCAGTACGAATATGGCCAGGTTGATGAACTCACCGCTTATTATGACTATCTGGCAGGCTCACAACAGCGTCTTAAAATGGAAAACCGTACTCGCTTTGCCCACGGTCGGCTGCGTTTGGGCTATACGCTTGAGTTCAACGATAAACAGGACTACCGGCAAGCCGATACCTTCAGCAGTTACTCTCCGGTTCGGCAAACCTTTTACCTGCGGTACAACCCATCGCTCGGAAAAAACTGGATCGGTCGTATCGGGCTGGATTACCGGCACAGTGATTATGCTAGAGAGAATATTGTTGCCGGAACCAGCGTGGGCGTACGCAAAGATCAGCGAATCCGGGCTACTATCGGGGCAACGTATGAATACTCGCGCGATGTTGAGCTGGAGATCATACTGCGCCATACCAGAAACGACTCAAATATAGTGAACAAGGAGTACATCAGTAACCAGCTTCTGTTTACTGTTGGCCACTATTTCTAGACAGCAGCTCTTTGATATGCATTCAAGTAAAGCGGCAAGTCAAGTCCTGGGGAACTCATTCATTTTCTAAAGGTCTCTTGAGTCACTACAAGCATTTTTTTGCACTTTGCCGGAAAACAGGCCTATACTTAAAAACATGAATCAACGCACTGCAAAACTGCTCCGGCTGCTGCTGGTCATCGTGATGGTGATCCAGCCGTTGCAGTCTGCGTTTGCGATGAGCAGCATGAGCTCCATGGAGATGCCGGCGGTTTCGGTTGATGCTGACGTCTCCTGTGTCTATCACGTGGCAAACGATGATGCAGGATTGACTCATCATTCGGCCAATAGTGGCGATCATGCTGTGCTTGATGACTGTTGCTCGACACCGGCCTGCCATGCGGTCGGGATTATCTCTTTCGTTCCGGTGCTGCGTCCTGCAGTTGCCCACTCTCAACCTCAGTTCGAGACCTCCATGCAGGGTATTACCCTCCCTGCGGATAGAAAACCTCCCAGATCTTCACACGCCTAGGGATCGATCCGTCTCCGGATCGGTGATTTCCATCTGTTGAACCTTGCGTTCATCGGCGGTTGCCGTTGTCCGCGGGTGCTGTCTCTGGAGTGTGTGAATGTTTGGTCATGTTTCTGTTGCCGCTGTACGGCGGTCACTGTTCTCTCTGTTACTGCTTGGCGCCTTTCCTGCCTTTGCAGCCGAGCCACTCGGCCTGCAGCAGGCGGTGGATGAGGCGCTGGCCTCCAATCCGGGGCTGGCGGCCATCAATGCCCGGGCGGAGGCGCTGGCCGCGATTCCGGAGCAGCGCGGTACGCTGCCGGATCCGCGTCTGAATCTCAATCTGCAGAATGTCCCGCTGGACAGCTTTTCCCTGACCGATGAGGGGATGACCCAGTTCCAGATCGGCATCAGTCAGGCGCTGCCCTTTCCGGGCAAGCTGGCGCTGCAGGAGGCGGCTGCGCAACAGCTGGCCGAGGCGGCCAGCCTGGATGTGGCGGAGCTGCGTCTGGCCCTGGCACGGGATGTGAAGACGGTCTGGTGGAACCTGTTCTACCTGGATCGTGCGCTGGAGAGCGTGGCCAGCAACCAGACACTGTTGCGCCAGTTCGTGGAGGTGGCGCAGAGCAAATACAGCGTGGGCAAGGGGCTGCAGCAGGATGTGCTGCTGGCCCAGCTGGAGCTCTCCCGCCTGCTGGACAGAAAGATCATGCTGGAGGGGATGCGGCGCAACGAGGCGATCCGCCTCAACGCCCTGCTGGACCGTCCGGCCAGCGGCGAGGTGGTGCTGCCGCAACGGGTGGATGAGAGTTCTCCCGCCCTGCTGCCGGAGCGGGAGCTGACCGAGCGGGCAAAAATGCTCCGTCCACGGCTGATAGCTCGGGAGCGGCTGCTGGAGGCGGCAAGGCTGCGGGTGGATCTGGCCGAAAAGGATTACTACCCCGATTTCCGGCTGGGCGCCGTCTGGGGCGTGCGTGGTGGCGAGAACCCCGACGGGTCGGAGAGGAGCGACTTCGGCTCCCTGCTGTTCAGCATGAATCTGCCCATCTACAGCGGCAGCCGCCAGGATCGGGCGCTGGACCAGCGCAACAGCGAACGGCTGCGCGAACAGCATACTCTGCACCAGCTGCGGCTCCAGGTGGAGGCGGAGATCGGCCGGGCGCTCTCCGACTACCGGCGCGGCGCCGAGCAGGCACGGCTGTTCAAGAGCGGCATCATCCCCCAGGCCAGCCAGACCGTTGCCTCCATGCTGGCCGGTTATCAGGTCAACAAGGTGGATTTTCTCAATCTGGTGCGCAGCCAGATCACACTCTACAACTACGAAACCCAATACTGGAAGGCGTTGAGCGAGTCCCGTCAGGCACTGGCGCGGCTGGTCTCCGCTGTGGGGGAGGAAGATATTTATGAAAAACAGTAACAATACAGCTATCGTGCTGGCCGCCATTGCAGTGCTGGGCATCGGGCTGGGTGGTGGCTACTGGCTGGCTGTTCAGCAGGGTTCGGCTCCCGCCGGGGGCAGTCAGGCGGAAGCGGAGCGCAAGCCGCTGTTCTACCGCAATCCGATGAATCCCGCCATCACCTCGCCGGTGCCGGCCAAGGATGAGATGGGGATGGACTACATCCCGGTCTATGCTGAGGATAACCAGCCGAAGGAGCGCAAGCCGCTGTTCTACCGCAACCCGATGAACCCGGCCATCACCTCGCCGGTGCCGGCCAAGGATGAGATGGGGATGGATTACATCCCGGTCTACGCCGACGATGAAGGGGGAGCGGACGAGCCCGCCGGTACGGTAAGGATTGACCCGGTGACGGTACAGAACATCGGAGTACGTACCGCCCGGGTGACCAGCGGGCCGCTGTCACGCAGTGTGCGTGCCGTGGGCCGGGTGGATTTCGATGAGACCCGCCTGGCGCGCCTGCACCCCAAGACCGAGGGCTGGGTGGAGTCGATGCGGGTGGAGAAGACCGGTGAACAGGTGGCGCAGGATGCCATCCTGCTCAGCATCTACTCGCCGCAGCTGGTCTCCAGTCAGGAGGAGTACCTGCTGGCGCTGAAGAACCGCGCCACCCTGGCGCAGAGTCCGTTCGAGGATATCCGCCGGGGTGCCGGGGAGCTGGTGAAATCGGCGCGCAAGCGGCTGGAGCTGCTGGATATGCCGGCCCACCAGATTCGCGAACTGGAGCGCAGCGGAAGGATCAAGAAGAAGATCCATATCCACTCGCCGTTTGCGGGTGTCATCATGCATGTGGGGGCGCGTGAAGGGCAGTTTGTCAAACCCTCCACCGAGCTTTACAAGGTGGCGGATCTCTCCAGGGTATGGGTGATTGCCGAGGTGTATGAACACGAGCTGCCCTGGATCAGGGAGGGCGACAGCGCGGAGATTACGGTGGCGGCGCAGCCGGGACGCACCTTCGAGGGACGGGTCACCTACATCTACCCCTACATGGAGGCCAAGACGCGTACGGTGAAGGTGCGTCTGGAGCTAGACAATCCCGAAGGCGTGCTGCGCCCGGAGATGTATGCCAATGTGACCCTTGCCGCCGGGCGGATCGAGCAGGCGCTGCTGGTTCCCTCCGAGGCCATCGTGCGCACCGGCAAGCGGGAGATGCTGTTCGTGGTGCGCGAGCCGGGCAAGTTCGAGCCGCGCGAGGTGACTGTCGGACTCTCCGCCGACGGTATGACCCAGATCCTGGAAGGAGTAAAGGCAGGGGAAGAGGTGGTTACCTCGGCCCAGTTCCTGATCGACTCCGAGTCCAAGCTGCGTGAGGCCACCGCCAAGATGATGGAGGCGCTGAGCGCGGGTGGTTCGGCGGAGGGTGGCATGGAGATGTATGAAGATATGTCCATGGATGACATGTCGCTGGATGGGGAGGCACACCCATGATCCAGGCCATCATCAACGCCTCCCTGCGGGACCGCTTTCTGGTGCTGATCGCCACCGCCATTCTGCTGGCGGCGGGAATCTGGTCGGCGCGGAATACTCCGCTGGATGCCATTCCGGATCTCTCCGACGTGCAGGTGATCGTGTTCACCGAGTATCCCGGCCAGGCGCCGCAGGTGGTGGAGGACCAGGTGACCTATCCGCTCACCACCGCCATGCTGGCGGTACCCAACGCCAAGGTGGTGCGCGGCTACTCCTTCTTCGGTTTCTCCTTCGTCTACATCATCTTCGAGGATGGCACCGACATGTACTGGGCCCGCTCGCGGGTGCTGGAGTATCTCAACTATGTC
>JALSHD010000103.1 GCA_026982395.1 Chromatiales bacterium
GCAGATCACCGGCCGATCGGTGTCGAAGGGGTTTGCCGCGCCCTGTTTGCGAAGCTGGTTGTAGCTTTTCGATTCCAGAATCCTTGCATCCAGCGCAAACTTGTCCAGCAACTCCTGATGCCACTGCTTGCGCAGATTGGCGGGAACGATAATGAGGATTCTGCGCTTGCGCTCGGCCCAGAACTGGGCCAGCACCAGACCCGCCTCGATGGTCTTGCCCAGCCCCACCTCGTCAGCCAGGATCACGCCGCGAGACAGGGGATTGCGGCAGGCAAACAGCGCCGCCTCGACCTGATGCGGATTGAGGTCAACCTGGGCGTCCACCAGGGTGGAGCCGAGGGAGTCTACAGAATCACCAGCGGCCCGGCGGGTGAGTTGCCAGGCGATAAACTGGCTATGGTAACGGGTTATTCCGGAACCATTCATTGTCCGTATCCCAGTATTGTCATTGACTTCGCCTGCTTATCCGTACAGTCCCGGAGATGAAAATTCCCCACTTGTACAACAGAGAAAACCGGGTAGCGCAATACGGTGAGGCAGGTATTAACTTCATTCATGACCGCCATGGTACACCTCTCGGTCGTTACCACGCATCGGGAATACCGACAAAAACATCCATCAACGGACGATTGACGTAGTAGTTGTAACGCCCGATCTTTTGCTTTTCGATGAAACCGTTTTCTGTCAGCCGTTCCAGATATTTGGTGGCGGTCAGGCGTGACACGCCGAGATCCCGCTGCACCGATTCGATCCCGGTGTAGGGGTGCCGGAACAGGTTGTTGAGCAGATCCTGGCTATAGATCCTGGGCAGCTGCGCGCGGATACGCTGCTTGTAGTCCTGCATGATCTCCCTGATACGGGCGATGATCCAGATGGTCTGGCGTGAGGTCTGCTCCACGCCTTGCAGTATGTATATGATCCAGGGCTCCCAGTGACCCGTGTCGCGCACTTCCTGCAGATGGCGACAGTAGTCGTGTTTGGTGCGAATGATGTAACGGCTCAGGTAGAGTATGGGGATATCGAGCAGGCCCTTGGCTACCAGGTACAGGATGTTGATGATACGCCCGGTGCATCCGTTGCCGTCGTAGAAAGGGTGGATACTCTCGAACTGGTGGTGAATCACCGCCATTTTCACCAGTGGATCGACATCGCTGAGCGCGTCGTCGTTGATGTATTGCTCCAGGTTGCTCAGCAGATGTACGATTTCCCCGTGGGTCTGCGGCGAAGTGTATACCGTCTCCCCGGTGCGCTCGTTCTTGAGTACCGTCCCGCCTTGGGTGCGGATTTCGGCATCGTTTCGTTCCAGCACACGGTGAATCTCGATGATTCGGTTGAGGGTGATCAGATGGTCGTTTCTGACCTGCTCAAAGGCTGACTTCAGGGCTGTAGCGTAGCGATTGACCTCTTTTGCCGCCGGGTTCTTGAAGTAATTCAAGAACAGATTGGCCTTGTAGAGTTCGTCCTGCGTGGTGATGATGTTCTCGATTTCGGAGCTGTCCTTGGCTTCCTGCAAAGCAAGAGTATTGATCAGGATATGCTCGTTCGGAATGGTTGCAGCCATGCCCTTCAGCTCCGCCAGGTAGCGGTGCGCAGGGGCGAGCCTTTTCAGTACTGCCTTCGTCTCCAGCTCTGCCTCGGGAGGCAACAGTGGAATATCGGATCGAACCGTCACCGTTTCGCGGACCTCCTGACGCGTATAGAAAATGCGAATTATTTATACAAAAGATGGCGATTATACCAAGAAAATGGCTGTTTTCTATACATATCGATTCTGTTATGTATAGAAATCTCCACTTTCCATACATAATGGGGATGGCTTGGCTCCTACAGTCACGCTTGTTCCCTAAACCGTGCACCTGAACGGCTGCAAAACCGGACTCCCGACCAATAGGGGTGAACGATTCGAAAGTACGGCTCCTTGGCCTCATCTCAAACCATCATCCAGGCAGTACCCGATGCTGCAGCGCTGTTCCACCACCCTCTCCACGCCGATGAGGGATGCCTGCTCCCGCAGCTCCCCCAGCCGCTGCTCATCCAGCAGCGCAGGGTGGATGGTGACGCGAAACTCGGCCGCAACGCCGGACTCGCGCAACAGCCGTGCACTCTGCCATGCCCGCTCGCCGCTGCCCGGCACGCCGGTGATGCGGGGGTAGTCGGCGGCGGTGGTCTTGAGGTCCATGCCGACCCAGTCGAGGCTGGGCAGGAGTGCCGCCAGCCGCTCCGGCCAGGGGCCGGCGGTGTGCAGGCCGGTCTTGAAGCCCAGCGCCCGCACCTGCCGCAGGGCCTTCGATAACGGACGCTGTTGCAGGGTGGGTTCGCCGCCGCTGAATACCACCGCGTCCAGCAGGCCGCGGCGGCGCTCGAGGAAACGCAGGATCTCCTCCCAGGCCAGCGATTTCACGCCGCGGGCGGGGATGAGATGGCTGTTGTGGCAGTAGCGGCAGCGCCACGGGCAGCCCTGGCAGAACACCACCGCTGCCAGCTCGCCAGGATAGTCGATGGTGGTCAGCGGGGTGAAGCCCCCTATTCGGAGACTGTTCGGCATTCCCGGAAGAAGGTGCGTTCGACGTGTTCCGAACGCTTGCCGGGGTTGAACGCCGATACCGGGCGATGGTA
>JALSHD010000104.1 GCA_026982395.1 Chromatiales bacterium
CCAGGCAGCCCGTTTCAGTTTTCCCTTCATGCTCTCCTTCAGCGGTGAGAGTCTGGCAATATTGAGTACGAAACGCCGGAACAGGGCCATGTTTTGTGGCGCATCTCCGGTTCGAATGCGGGAGTCATTCTCTCCGCAGGTGACATCGAGTACCCGGTGTTGCCCGTTCTCGATATGCCAGTGGCGGCGGATTTTCCCGGCCAGAGAGGCGGTGTCCGTGCTCAGGGAGGTGATGTAGTATGACTTCTCTTCCCGCTCACGCTCCCCGGTATACACTTTGCGCGTCACCTCGATGACGCTGGACAGCCCCTCCCAACAGGACGCCGAGTCCAGCCAGTCCGTCGCCTCGAGCTGAACATGGCACCGCTGTTCAATCCGCCCATGACCCTTGTCCAGCGTCTCAAACCGCCCGGCTTCAATGCGTTGCGGTTCATCGCGCCGGGTTTTGTGAAAAAAGGCCTGAATCTCGTCATGCAGCTGCTTCTGGTTCGCCTTCACCTGAATCACGTAGTCAGCCGACCGCCGGCGGATTTGCTTCACCGTCTCTCTCTGGCAGTGCATGGCATCCAGGGTGACGCAGGCGCCTTCAAGCTCCAGTATGTCCAGAAGCTGCTGAACCGTCCTGATTTCGTTCTTCTTCCCCTCGGAAGGCCGTTGATATATCACCCGCCCGCTCTCCACAACCATGACCGACAACAGGTGCAGCGCCTTGCCCTTGTCACCCGGGTGGCTTCTCCTGAGCGTCTTGCCATCGATGGCAATCTGGCGTTTCCCGCTGACGCCCCGCACCTCGTTGACCCAGCCAACAAAACACTCCAGAAGGCTTTCCGGACGGATTGCGCTGATGATGCGGGCAATGGTGTGGCGCCGGGGGATGCCCGCGTCAAACCGCCGGTGCTGGCGCAGCCAATCCAGTTTGGCCTCTCCAAACAGCTGGATGTCCTTCCAGCCCTGGGCTCCCGACAACATTGCTGTTACGGTGAGAAATACCACATCCAGCAAGTCATGGCGTATGTTGATGTCGGTGCGGCCGTCTTCCAACTCCTTGAAGTGATTGATGAATGACATCTGAATCTCCTGTGGGTAATGACTTTTCAGGAGATCTGATCCTCTGCCGCAAGAAAGGTTCCTGGGCATCCGTTTTTTTCTTGCCAGATTTGATCCTGCCCTGTGACGTGGCCCTGATCTTACGTTTCTTTGATGCACTACGGATGTGCGTATGTAGTATAATGGTGCGTTTGTTTCTGTAGCTGCTCGCATTCCTTTGTTCGTCGTTCACAAAAAAATATTTTGGTACAAACAGTTAGATTTAGTTAGATTGGCAACTGTTGTGCTGTGGCATGTAACTTGCTAGTTACCGTTGTCGGGTAAAACTCGATGCCGGGCAGAGTTTAAATATTTACGTGGATTTGTTTATGAAAAAAGACAAGTTGGTGCTGATAGGCAACGGCATGGCCGGTGTACGTACGCTCGAAGAGCTGCTGAAACTGGCCCCCGATAAGTATGATATTACCGTTTTTGGTGATGAGCCATATGGCAACTACAACCGGATTCTTCTCTCACCCGTGCTCAGCGGAGAAAAAACCATTGAGCAAATCATGCTCAATGATATCGACTGGTATGAGCAGAACGGGATTACCCTCCACAAAGGCAAGAAAGTGGTCAGAATCGAACGCGCCAGGCGGCGTGTGGTTGCGGAAGATGGCACCATGGCGGAATATAATCGCCTGTTGCTTGCTACCGGTTCAAGTCCGTTTATTATCCCTGTACCCGGACATGAACTGGAGGGGGTTATCGGATTCCGCGACATCAAGGATGTTGACACCATGCTTGCTGCCAGCAAACGCTACCAGAAGGCTGTTGTTATTGGTGGCGGATTGCTTGGCCTAGAGGCTGCCAACGGTCTGCTCCAGCGGGGTATGGATGTCACGGTGGTTCATCTGCTTGACACCCTCATGGAGCGGCAGCTGGATAAAACCGCGGCAACGATGCTTCAACGCTCCCTGGAACAGCGTGGTTTGAAATTCCTGATGGAAGCGGAAACGGAGTCAATTCAGGGGAAAGAGCGGGTGCAAGGTGTGCGCTTCAAGGATGGAAGCGAGATAGATGCTGACTTGGTGGTAATGGCTGTCGGGATTCGCCCCAATATCGAGCTGGCCCGGGAGTGCGGTCTGCACTGCGAAAGAGGTATTGTCGTCAATGACACCATGCAGACTTTCGATCCTCGCATCTATGCAGTGGGCGAGTGTGTCCAGCATCGCGGCATAACCTATGGGCTGGTTGCTCCCCTGTTTGAACAGGCCCGGGTTTGTGCCAACCATCTGGCCGAATATGGTATCGGCCACTATGAAGGCTCTGTTACCTCCACAAAACTGAAAGTTACCGGCATCGATCTGTTTTCCGCCGGTGATTTTATCGGTGACGAAAGCACCGAAGAGATCGTAATGCAGGATGCCGCTGCCGGTGTCTATAAAAAGGTTGTACTCAAAGACAACAAAATTGAAGGGGCCGTGCTTTATGGCGATACCGTGGACGGTGCCTGGTATTTCCAGCTGCTGCGTGACGGTACTGATATCAGCGAGATGCGCGAGCAGTTGATGTTCGGCCAGGGGCATCTGGGAAATGCGGGCCATGGGGGTGAAAATGCCGCTGCCGCACTTCCCGATGATGCCGAGGTCTGTGGGTGTAACGGAGTAACCAAGGGAGACATCGTCAAGGCCATCGTCGAAAAAGGGCTGTTTACTCTGGATGATGTACGCGCTCACACCAAAGCCTCCGCATCCTGCGGCTCCTGTACAGGCCTGGTAGAGCAAATCCTGGCCGATACCGCTGGCGGAGATTACTCTGCCGCACAGAATACGCAGCCACTCTGCAAATGTACTGACTATAGCCACGATGATGTGCGTAATACCATCACGCAGGAGCATCTGACCAGCATTCGCTCGGTAATGGAGACACTGGACTGGCGTACTCCTGACGGATGCAGCACCTGTCGCCCGGCGCTGAACTACTATATTATTTCCGCTTGGCCGGATGAGGCGGAAGATGACTCCCAGTCACGTTTCATCAATGAACGGGTTCATGCCAACATCCAGAAAGACGGCACCTACTCGGTGGTTCCCCGAATGTGGGGCGGTATAACCTCACCCGACGAACTGCGCGCTATCGCGGATGTTGCGGACAAGTACAACGTCCCTCTAGTCAAGGTTACCGGAGGTCAGCGCATTGATCTGTTTGGCATCAAGAAAGAGGATCTGCCGGCAGTATGGGCTGATTTCAATCGAGCCGGAATGGTATCGGGGCACGCTTACGGAAAGTCCTTGCGCACGGTTAAAACCTGCGTAGGTTCCGAATGGTGTCGCTTTGGCACACAGGACTCCACCGGGCTCGGCATAAAACTGGAGAAGATGACCTGGGGCTCCTGGACTCCACACAAGTTCAAGATTGCTGTCTCCGGTTGTCCTCGTAATTGTGCGGAGGCCACCATCAAGGACTTCGGGGTTGTCTGCGTGGATTCTGGTTACGAGCTGCATATTGGCGGCAACGGGGGGGTCAGGGTAAAAGCCACTGAGCTGTTGTGCAAGGTTGCGACTGAACAGGAAGCAATGGAGTACTGCGGTGCTTTCATGCAACTCTACCGGGAAGAAGCCCACTATCTGGAGCGGACCGCTCCCTGGCTGGAGAGAGTTGGTCTGGCTTACATAAAGGAGAATATAGTCGAAGATGCAGACCGGCGCAAAGTACTTTATGAGCGTTTCCTGCATTCCCAGAAAATTGCGCAGAAGGATCCTTGGGCAGAGATCGCCGATGACAGCGAAAAGAGCGGAAATTTTGCGCCAATCAAAGTTGTTAACGCTACAGGTTTGACTAAATAAAAAGGGGTCGAAACATGTCTGAATGGATAGAGATAGGCGCGTTGGATGAGATTCCCAGGCTGGGTTCACGCATTGTGCAGACACGGGATGGTGATATTGCCCTGTTCCGGACCAGCGCCGATACCATTTTTGCACTGCGGGACAAATGCCCACACAAACAGGGGCCTTTATCCCAGGGAATTGTTCACGGTAACACCGTAACCTGTCCTCTGCACAACTGGGAGATCGATCTGAATTCCGGAGAGGCCCTGCCGCCGGATGAAGGGTGTACCAACACTTTTGCAACCCGGGTGGAAAATGGAGTCGTGATGATTAACCTAGCAGCATCCTGAATGGTTATGCTCAAAACCGGGGGCTGTAACGCCCCCGGAACCATTTTTCCATCCTTCCCGCCACCGTAAGCAATCGTTTTCGACAGCCCCGGATTTTCCGGAAAAATAATTTTAGTTCTGTCAGTTATTGATATTTCCTGAAATAAAATTCAGGTTTTTCGGTAACTGCTCGGATTGCTCCTGATAACCGGTTATCTCTGCGCTGGAGAATGATCATTTACCTTTGTAAACTCCCGTTTTTCATCTTGATCCGGCCGGTTATCAGGAGCAATCTTAGCAGTAACAAGAGATATTCGCTACTCGCTGAGTCTGTGGCCTTCTGCTGCCGGAAAACGTTGAAAATGTTACTATCATCACCATCTCGTTTTTATCAGGAGTTCTTATGACCTACAAAAAAATCAATATTCCCGCTGAAGGTGACAAAATAAGCGTCAATGCTGATTTTTCGCTGAATGTTCCCGAACACCCTGTTATCCCGTTCATTGAAGGGGACGGTATCGGCGTGGATATCACTCCGGTGATGCGCAGGGTAGTCGATGCTGCTGTTGACAAAGCCTTCGACGGGAAGCGAGGCATCGCTTGGATGGAGGTTTACGCCGGTGAAAAATCTCTCAAGGTCTATGGCAAGGACAACTGGCTGCCGGATGAGACACTCGATGCGGTTCGCGACTACGTTGTCTCCATCAAGGGACCACTGACCACTCCCGTTGGTGGTGGAATCCGCTCTCTGAATGTTGCACTGCGCCAAAAACTCGATCTCTATGTTTGCCTGCGGCCGATCCGGTACTACAAGGGCACACCCAGCCCCCTTAAGGAGCCGGAAAAAACAGATATGGTTATCTTCCGGGAAAATTCTGAGGATATCTATGCCGGTATCGAGTGGGAAGCAGGAACAGATGAGGTAAAAAAGGTAATAGGTTTCCTGCAGAAAGAGATGGGAGTAACAAAAATCCGTTTCCCTGACAGTGCGGGTATTGGCGTCAAACCGGTCTCACGGGAGGGCACACAACGACTGGTACGCAAGGCAATCCGGTATGCTATCGATAATGACCGAGACTCCGTAACGCTGGTACATAAAGGCAACATCATGAAATATACCGAAGGTGCCTTTAAAACCTGGGGCTATGAACTTGCCCGGCAAGAGTTTGGTGCGGTAGAGATCGACGGCGGACCTTGGTGCCGGATGCAAAACCCGCATACCGGCGGTGATATTATTATCAAGGATGTGATTGCCGATGCCTTTCTGCAGCAGATTTTGTTGCGGCCGGCAGAGTATGACGTAATAGCCACCTTGAATCTGAACGGTGACTATATTTCAGACGCCCTTGCTGCACAGGTTGGTGGAATCGGCATTGCCCCGGGAGCCAACCTCTCCGACAGCATCGCGATGTTTGAAGCCACCCACGGAACTGCACCGAAGTATGCGGGTCAGGACAAAGTAAACCCTGGCTCACTCATCCTCTCTGCAGAGATGATGCTGCGCCACCTGGGTTGGACTGAAGCAGCAGATCTGATTGTTAAAGGGGTTGGCGGTGCTATAGAGGCCAAAACCGTTACCTATGATTTTGCCCGCTTGATGGATAACCCGAAGGAAATTCGCTGCTCCGAGTTTGGGGAGGCCATTGTCAAACATATGTGAATGGGTGGAAAAGAGGCTGAATTAAGATATTGTTATGGGTACTTACACAAATAATCAGAATCAGCACGGAGATGTTTCAACTGAAACATCCCGCCCCAAATTGAAACGTCCACCGATGTATAAGGTCATAATACTTAATGATGACTATACCCCGATGGATTTTGTTGTGATGATACTGGAGAGATTTTTTGCCATGAACCGTGAAAAGGCTACCCGGATAATGCTGCAGGTACACACCCGTGGGGCAGGGGTGTGCGGCATCTTCAGCCGGGATATTGCTGAAACCAAGGTTGCACAGGTTGAAAACTACTCCCGGCAACACGACCATCCGCTAAAATGCACCATGGAGGTGGCCTGATCCATGTTGAGTAAAGAGCTGGAATTCACGCTGAATCTTGCCTTCAAGGAGGCGCAGGAGAAAAAGCATGAATTCATTACCGTTGAGCACCTGCTGCTGGCACTGCTGGACAATCCCGCAGCTGCGGAGGTACTGCGTGCTTGTGGCGCAAACATGGATGAACTGCGCAGTGAGCTGACTCAGTTCATTGACAGCAATACCCCCGAACTGGCTACTGAAGATATCCGCGATGTGCAGCCTACGCTGGGGTTTCAGCGGGTAATGCAGCGCACACTGTTTCACGTACAGGCTGCCGGCAAGGATGAAGCAACCGGGGCCAATGTACTGGTAGCGATTTTCAATGAGCAGGAGTCCCAGGCAGTCTATTTTCTTGGCAAGCAGAATATCACCCGGTTTGATGTGGTGAATTATATTGCCCACGGGATCTCCAAACTCCATGAAGAGGGTAGTAACGAAGAGTCACATCCCGCTTCAGAAGAGGATGAGGATGCTTCAGAACACTCCGGGGGAGCAACGCCACTGGAGAGTTTTTCCACGAATCTCAATGAGATGGCGCTGCAAGGAAAGATCGATCCCCTGATTGGCCGAAAAAAGGAGGTCGAACGAACCATCCAGATTCTTTGCCGCCGCCGCAAGAACAATCCTCTGTTTGTTGGTGAAGCCGGGGTAGGTAAAACAGCACTAGCTGAGGGGTTGGCGAAAAAGATCGTCGATGGCGAGGTACCCGAGGTTCTGGCAACGAGCGTAATTTACTCTCTGGATTTGGGCGCGCTGCTGGCGGGAACCAAGTACCGGGGTGATTTTGAAAAACGTATTAAAGCAGTATTGGGACAACTCAAGAAAGAGCCCGATGCTGTCCTGTTTATCGACGAAATTCATACCATTATTGGAGCCGGTTCCGCCTCCGGCGGGGTGATGGACGCATCCAATCTTATCAAACCCATGCTGGCCTCCGGCGAGCTGAGATGTATCGGTTCCACCACCTACCAGGAGTACCGCTCCATTTTCGAGAAAGATCGCGCCCTTGCACGGCGTTTCCAGAAAATCGACGTAGCAGAACCAACGGTATCCGAGGCTGTGCAGATTCTGGAAGGGTTGAAATCCCGTTATGAATCGCATCATGAAGTGAGATACAGCAATGCGGCACTTCGGAGCGCAGCCGAACTGGCCCATCGCCACCTCAGTGACCGCCACCTACCTGATACGGCGATAGATATTATTGACGAGGCGGGTGCCAGCCAGCACCTGCTGCCGCCCTCGCGGCGCAAGAAAAATATCGGGGTAAAAGAGATCGAGGCGATCGTTTCCAATATTGCGCGCATTCCCCCAAAACAGGTTTCCAGCTCAGACATGGAGCTGCTGGGTAAATTGGAGCATCATCTCAAACAGGTTATTTTTGGTCAGGACGAAGCCATCGCAACTCTGGCCGCGGCCATCAAAATGGCACGTTCCGGACTGGGAGAGGAACACAAACCCATCGGCTCATTCCTGTTCGCAGGGCCAACTGGTGTGGGTAAAACAGAACTGACCCGGCAACTCGCTACCACATTGGGCATCGAGCTGATCCGTTTTGACATGTCCGAGTATATGGAACGCCATACCGTTTCACGTCTTATCGGTGCGCCACCGGGTTATGTGGGTTATGATCAGGGAGGGTTGCTGACCGAAGCCATCAACAAACACCCCTATGCGGTACTGTTGCTGGACGAGATAGAGAAGGCACATCCCGATGTATTCAATCTGCTGCTACAGGTGATGGATCACGGTACGCTCACTGACAACAATGGCCGCAAGACAGATTTCCGGAACGTCATTATCGTCATGACAACCAATGCCGGTGCCGAGCAGATGAGTCGACCATCGATTGGTTTCGCATCCCAGGATCACAGCTCCGACGGACTGGAGGCAATCCGGCGCAGCTTCACCCCGGAGTTCCGCAACCGTCTGGATGCTGTTATCCAGTTCAACTCGCTGGATGAAAAAACCATTGGATTCGTCGTGGACAAACTGGTGGCACAGATCGAAGCCCAGTTGATGGATAAACATGTCTCTCTGAATGTCGATGACAAAGCGCGTGCCTGGCTTGCACTGCATGGTTACGACAAGAGCATGGGTGCCCGCCCGATGTCACGCCTGCTTCAGGAGCATCTGAAAAAGAAACTGGCTGACGAGTTGCTGTTTGGAAAACTGGCGCAAGGAGGGGAGGTTAATATCAGTGCGAAGGATGATGAACTGACATTTGCTATCAAGCCAAGAAAACAGGTTAAAAATCAAAAGGAAAAAACAAATACTAAACAAAAAACATAAATTATATGCTGATTTTTTACCACTGCAGATTAACGCTTGCGGTAGGTGATCCGGCCTTTGGTTAAATCATAGGGGGTAAGCGCAACAGTCACTTCATCACCCGTAAGGATACGGATATAGTGCTTACGCATTTTTCCGGAAATATGCGCCGTAACAATGTGACCATTCTCCAGTTCAACACGGAACATGGTGTTGGGCAGGGTCTCAATAACCTTGCCTTCCATTTCGATACTTTCTTCTTTAGCCATACTGAATAAAATCTCTCTCGAAAAGTTAATATCCTATTTTGCCTGAACTGCAGAATTCTGTCCACACAATGTCAGTGTCAACAGCTGATAGATGCAGGGCGGGTTTTGCCCGCTCTGCATCTATTTCCTGTCTGCTTATGGTGCTCCCAAAGTTTTGAGAGACTGTTCGATGCGTTCGCCCGCTTGGTCAAATATTGAGAAGAGTTCCGTGAGAAGGTTGTCTTTTTCCCCAGCAAGTTCGGTTGCTTTCAACCTGGTCAGCCGGTCTTCGATCTCCGCCCGGTAGCGTTTTATCCGTTCAAGCTCGTGTTTTGCCTTGTCACGCCGGGCCGGGTTGCTGCTGTCTCGATGCTTTTCCAGTTTTTCGATATCTCCTTTCAATCCAATCAAACGGGTTTCGAGCAGCTCCAGAGCCTCTTCAAAATCCAGCTCCCTGAATTCATGCAGATTCATTGGTGGTTTCTCCTTGAAAAGTTTATTAACGGTATCAATCAGATGGGGGCTAAAGCGAAAAAAAACAACTGAACAGCGTCTGTGATAGAAGTGAGCCTCATGCGCATGGAATATTTTTCTGGCAAAACCAGGGGAATTATCGTATAATCTCCACTGCTACAGATTTTGTTATTGGCGGTCTTGGTTGTTCCGTCCGAGTTACTCCCCATGAATTCCCCCGTTTCATTACCTGTATGCAACAACATCAATTATTTAAATTTAAGGTAAAAAGTTCTATGGCTACAGGTACTGTTAAGTGGTTTAACGAATCCAAAGGTTTTGGTTTTATTTCTCAGGATGATGGCGGCGCAGATGTGTTTGTTCATTTCAGCGCGATTCAGGATTCAGGTTTTAAAACCCTGAATGAAGGTCAGGCTGTCACCTTTGAGGTAGAGAACGGTCCTAAAGGTCCTCAGGCGACCAGTGTTACTGCTTCCTAAAGAAAGCATCATCGGATAACCCGATATCAAGAGCCCCGCTTCGGCGGGGTTCTTTTTTTACGATTCACATCCATCGCAGACAGCCTTCCCTGCCGAACAGGGCATAGTACTTGCTCCTGAACACGATACATTTAGTTGCCGGGTTAATACAATAAATTACAGCAGCACAGGGAGTAAGGATGGTATTCATAAACAGCCATGCTGATGGAAACAGGACGCAGTAGTGAGGCCCGTTTTGATAACCCTGTCTGTAATGGTCAGTAACAACCTTCGTAACTACTCAGCGAGTAGTGAATACGTTGTAACAGCTCGGATTGCTCCTGAAGCACGTCAGATCAAGGCGGAAAATGTGTGTTTACAGAAGGTAAATGACCATTTTCCAACACAGAGATGGCACGTTTCAGGAGCAGGCTGGGTGGTTACCAACCTTCATGCTCCAAAAGGGGTACAGAATTGAAAAAAATATTTGTTGGCAATTTGCCCGCCAGTACTAGTGAGCAAAATCTCCAGACCCTGTTTTCCGAATTTGGCACGGTACGTTCAATAAAGCTCGTGATGGACGTTTTTTCCGGTCAATGCAAGGGCTTTGGCTTTATTGAAATGGAGGGCCATGAGGCCCGCGCTGCCATCGCCGGGCTGAACGGCAGGGATTTCAACGGCAAGTCCATTAAGGTCAATTTCGAGTCTCCCAAACCAGGCCGCCGACGTCGCTAGAAGACGGACACCCGCCCCGCGTTCCAGCGCTTGACAAGGCTTGCCTGCGCACTGCGCCTTGAACCGGCACCTGCCTGAAGTCCTGAATGCGACATATAACATATATTGTTGCCAGGTTAATGAATCACTATTTTTCCCTGATCGCCCCCGCCAACAACTCCGCCAGCTGGAGATGATTGGTTGGGTGGGGAATGGTGTCGCAACTCCAGATCTGTTCAACACCGACGCGGTGCAGGCGCTGTTGGGCATCGCCAAAAAACAGCGCGTGGGTAACAAGCGCTGAAATGGTGGCCGGTTTATATGGAGCCAACCTCCTTGCAGCCGCTTCCAGGGTTCGTCCGGTGCTTGCCACATCATCAACAAGAACAATATGGCGTCCGCTGTAGTCGCCGTCAGGCAGGGTAATACGCACACTCCGATCACCAAGACGCTCTTTTCTCGCAACGCAGTAGTCCAGGTGGTTATACCTGGCGATAGCGGCAACCCACTGTACCGATTCTTCATCCGGACCAATCAACAGGGGATTTTCCAGTTGCTCTGACAGCCAGGCGGCCATGACGCTGGTGGCGGAGAGGGTGACCGCCTGTGCCACCGGTACCGCCTGCTGCAGGTTGTGCACGCGATGCAGATGGGGATCAACGGTGATCAGCGAATTGAACCTGCCCGCCAGCAGCTCCCCAATGATACGCTGGCTGATCGCCTCGCCGGGGTGGAAGGCCTTGTCCTGACGCATGTAGCAGAGATAAGGGGCGACCAGCGTGATCTTTTTTGCGCCCAGACGGCGTGCAGTAGCTGCGGCCAGGATCAGTTCGATCAGTTTCTCATTGGGTTGGTTGAGACTGCGGCAGAAGATGATTTTTTCCGGCAGTTTTTCCGGCAGCCGGATGCGGCTTTCCCCGTCGGGGAAGTGGTGGATGTCCACATCAGCAGATGAAAACCCGGCTGCATCAGCCATGCGCCTTGCCTGCTCGCGGTACTCGGGAAAACAGAGGACAAGACTCATTTGTGTACTCCAATCCGGTAGCCGCTCGCCTGCCGGGCGGCCTCCTGGGTAAATTGAAAATCTGATGGAAACTCGGCATAGATAGTATATAACGGCTCACCGGCCTCGACCGGGTCGCCGGTTTTCTTGTGCAGATCGACACCGGCCCCCTTGTCCAGGGGGGCGCCGGCCAGGCGGGCGATGTGGGCCATCTGCAGGTTGTCTATCTCCTCCACCAGACCGCTCTCAGGCGCCAGCACCTTGTGACGCAGATGTCCCAGTTGTGGCGGTTGGTCATTTCTGCCCTGAGCCTCGATAATGGCTTGCATCTTCTCCAGCGCCCGGCCCGAATCGAGAATATTGCGTGCGATGACATACCCTTGTCCGCCGCGGACATCCGGATCGAATTCCAGTATCCGCCCGGCCAGCTGCAATGATTTCTCTCTCAAATCGGCTGGCGCCTCGGGCTGGTTGTTCAATACCTGCATCACATCACGAGTCTCCAGCACCGGGCCAATGCCACGGCCGATGGGTTGACGGCCGTCGGTCAGGATCACATCCAGGTGCAAACCGAGACGGTCACCCACATACTCGAACAGTTTGCGCAGCCGCATTGCGGTGAGACTGCTGCGCACTTTTGCTGTCGGGCCAACAGGGATATCGATCAGCAAATGAGTGGAGCCGGCGGCAATCTTCTTTGACAGGATGGAGGCGGTCATCTGGCCCGCTGAATCGAGCGAAAGCGGCCGTTCCACTGCTATCAGAATGTCATCCAGTGGTGCCAGTTTTGCGGTTCCACCCCAGACCAGGCAGGCCCGTTGTTTGCGCACGATATCGTGCAGCCGCTCCATATCCAGCTTCACCTTTGCCAGCACTTCCATGGTATCTGCTGTACCTGCCGGTGAGGTGATGGCCCGGCTCGAAGTTTTTGGGATCAGCATTCCGTGCGCGGCCACAATGGGAACCACCAGCATGGTGGTGCGATTGCCCGGAATTCCACCGATGCAGTGTTTGTCGGCCACCAGCGGTTCTCCCCACTCCAGCTTTTCGCCGGTCTCGATCATGGAGCGGGTCAGATAGAGCACCTCTTCACGCTCCATGCCGGTTTCGGCACAGGCGACCAGAAACGCAGCCATCTCAATCTTGGAGTAGCGATTGGCCACAATATCCCTGGAGATGGCCAGATAGTCATCGAAATCGAGACGCTCGCCGGCTATTTTTCGATGCACCGCCTTGAGCGACAACGGTGGTTTTGCGTGGGTGACCGTCAGTGCGGCACCTTCCTCCAATCCCAGCTGGCGAAATGCCTGTTCACACAGCCCCAACTGGCCCGGTGCGGTAATGGAGTCATCATCGACCACGTTGAGCACGGCGATGATCGGGGTATGATCTTCCGCCTTGTGAATCTCGATTTTACTCAGCGCCTGAAAACCTTCGGTGCGATAAACCGTACAGTCACGGTGCAGATAGGCTACATTTTCCTTATGGGTATCGATGGCGACATGGCGAAGTTTCAGTGTATTCATAATTGTTCAGTTGAGGTTGTAACGGGCGGTTTCAAACCCAATAACAGCTTTATAGATGAAATCGCGAAAAATAGCACTCTATCAAGGTGACTGGTTATGGCCAAAAGCTCCCCGAAGGAAGAACGGAATCTAAAATCAACAGATGACTATGCCCGGCAGAGTGTGGAAAAAACCCTCCAGGATCTGCACGTCGAGAGAGAGAAGGGGTTGGTCGAAGATGAAGTAGTCCGGCGTCTTGGCCATTATGGCTACAACGAAATCAAGGAGAAAGAGGAACCGCTCTGGCACCGGATACTGCGCCGTTTCTGGGGGCCGATTCCCTGGATGATTGAGATTGCGGCCGTTCTCTCCGCAGTCGTCCAGAAGTGGGAAGATTTTATTATTATCACTATCATGCTGCTGGTGAATGCCGGACTGGATTTTTTTCAGGAACATCGCGCACTCAATGCATTGAAGGCACTCAAGCAACATCTGGCTACGGAGGCCATCGTATTGCGCGATGGGAAATACCGTACCATACCGGCCCGGGAGCTGGTGCCCGGCGATATCATCAAGCTCAAGATTGGCGATATTGTGCCGGCAGATGTGCAACTGGTTGAGGGTGACTATCTGCTGGTGGATCAATCTGCACTCACCGGAGAGTCATTGCCGGTAAGCAAGAAAACCAATGAGGTAGCCTACGCCAACACCATTGCCAAACAGGGGGAGATGCTGGCTGTGGTGGTCAACACCGGGGCTCGTACCAACTTCCACTCCGTTGTGGCGCTGGTGGCCAAGGCCAGCCTGGAAGAGCGCAGCCATTTCCAGAAGATGGTGATCCAGATTGGCAATTTCCTCATTCTGATCACGCTGGTGCTGGTGCTGATCATCATCATGGTTTCCCTGTTCCGCAATGAGAATTTTCTCGAGATCGCGCGCTTTGCCATGGTGCTGACCGTTGCCGCCATCCCGGTGGCCCTGCCTGCAGTGCTGTCGGTCACCATGGCGGTGGGGGCGGTCAACCTGGCGCGGCGCAAGGCCATCGTCAGCCGCCTGACCGCCATTGAGGAGCTGGCGGGAATGGATGTGTTCTGTTCCGACAAGACTGGCACGTTGACCAGAAACGAGATGAAGGTGGCATCACCGCTGATGTTGGGAAGCCATCAGGAAAAGGAGCTGTTTCTGATCGCAGCGCTGGCCTCGCGACTGGAGAATCGCGACCCCATCGAGCTGCCCATTTTCCACTACATCGACGAGCACTTCCCGGAGCTGGATTGGCGCTCCTGGAAACAGATCGAGTTTGCTCCTTTTGATCCCATTCGCAAGCGAACCGAGGCGGTGATTGAAAAGGATGGTGAACGGTTTGTTGCTGTAAAAGGTGCTGCTCAGGTACTGCTCGAGATGGCCGAGCTGCCGGATAGAGAGATCTGGAACGTCAACCAGATGGTGGATCTGCTGGCCTCCAAAGGTTACCGCACGCTGGCCGTTGGCCGCCAGGAGGACGGCAGGCCGCTGGATCTGATCGGGCTGATTCCACTCTACGATCCGCCGCGACAGGATTCGGCACAGGTGATCGAGGAGATGCGCAATTATGGCGTTACCGTAAAAATGGTAACCGGTGACAACAGCGCCATTGCAAGGGAGATTGGCCACCTGCTGGGTCTGAAACCACGCACCATGAACTCCAGTCAACTCTCCGGCAGTGCCGGCAACGAGCTGCTGAAACTGTCCGAGGTGCTGGCGGCCGCCATCTATCAGCGACTCAAACCGGAGGTGCCGCGCAAGGAGGCACAACAGTTTGCCAAACAGGTGCTGGACAGCGTCCAGGAGATGTACGATACCACCTTGCTGGAACGGGAGTTCATCCACACCCATGAGTCAGCCATCATCGAGATGATCGAGGAGGTGGACATCTTTGCCGAGGTGGTGCCGGAGGACAAATACCGCATCGTAGATACTCTGCAGAAGGGGGGACATATCGTGGCCATGACCGGAGACGGGGTGAACGATGCCCCTGCGCTGCGCAAGGCGGACTGCGGTATCGCGGTCTCCAACGCCACCGATGCCGCGCGCGCCGCGGCGGATATCATCCTCACCGCTCCCGGCCTGGATGTGATCAACGAGGCGGTCAAGCAGGCGCGCATCACCTTCGAGCGCATGAAGAGCTACGCCATCTTCCGCATTGCCGAGACCATCCGCATCATCCTGTTCATGGCGCTGAGCATTGTGGTGTTCGACTTCTATCCCCTGACCGCGCTGATGATCATCCTGCTGGCGCTGCTCAACGATATTCCCATTCTCGCCATCGCCTACGACAACACCAAGGTGGACAGAAAACCGGTGCGCTGGAAAATGCCGGAGCTGTTGACGGTTGCCACCGTACTGGGTGTAACCGGAGTGGTTTCATCCTTCCTGCTGTTCTACATCCTCAAGCAGTGGGGTTTTGCGGATGATGTTATTCAAAGCCTCCTGTTTCTGAAGCTCATTATTGCCGGGCACAGTACCTTGTATATTACCCGGGTGGAAGGCTGGTTCTGGCAACGTCCTTTCCCTGCGCCGTTACTGTTCTGGGCGACATTCGGGACCGAAATACTGGGCACCCTGATTGCTGTGTACGGGTTCCTTATTACACCAATCGGATGGGAGTACGCCGCATGGATGTGGGGTTATGCTCTGGTTTGGTTTTTGTTTAATGATGTTATAAAAATGGCGACATACCGTTTCCTGCGCCGCAAGGATGCCGCGCTGATTTAATACTATATTTAGAGTAACTGTTCACCACAGGGGCACGGAGTACACGGAGAAAGAGATCAGGCAAACGCCAGCTTTTCACCAAACGTTCTGCGCCTCAGTGGTTGTTGGCCGGATACAAATATTTTCAATCAGGGAGTCTATTGTCATGACAGAAAATACCGAAAAAAACCTGCGGGAACTGCGCAAAAATGTACAGGAAGCCGTTGAGAAAAATGAAGATGTTCAGGCGGCAGTCCGCGACATCACGCTGAAAGCGCTGGGGGAGGGGGAGCTGGACAAGGATCGCATCAAATCGGTTGCCGAGGCAGTAATGCAGGGCGCCGGTGACGCTGTGGCAAGGGAGAGCCAACAGATGAAAGAGAGCCTTGGTGAAGCTGCAGCCGGCCTCGAGCAGGCACTGATTCAGGCGGCGGATGCCTTCCGTCTGGCCATCGAGGAGGCGATAGGGCGGGTGAACGAATTCAGCTCAACCGAACTGAAACGTTCTTTGAATGATCTGGACAGCCTTGAGGATATTTTTGTCGAGACCCTGCAACGCACAGCAAAAAGCAGTGGGGAAACAGTCAGAACAATCGCTGAAGATATGGCGACACATGCCCGTAATAGCGGAACCAGCGTGGGACAGCATGTTGCCCGGAATATCGAGAGCCTGCAAAACCGGTTGCGGGAATTGGGTGCGGATACGGCAGAAGCGGGAGAGGAGGTAGCCAACCGTATTGGCAAGATTGCCCGGGGTATTCTGGCCGGCATTGGCGAAACTCTGCTCACTATTGCAGAGGGAAAAAAGGATCAAAAGGGTAACAAACCCTGATGCTCTGGGAGACGCTGGGGGCAGCTCGGGATCTCGGGCGCCTGCACAATATCGCTTCAGTGCTGATTCGTCACGGCATGGGGGAGCTGGTTCGCCGTTTGGGGATCGGGCGGTTTCTGGAGCAGGCGGGCAAGATACTGCACTGGAAAGAGGGCGGTGATGTCGATGACAGTACCGCACCGCAGCGGATGCGGGCTGTGCTGCAGGAGCTGGGACCGACCTTCGTCAAACTGGGACAGGTAATGGCCACCCGTGTTGATCTGTTTCCCCCGGAGTGGATAGATGAGTTCGAAAAACTTCAGGATGAGGTTCCCGCCGTTCCGTTTGAGGAGCTGGCCGCGCAGCTGGAGGAGGATCTGGGTCGGCCAGCGGATGAGATTTTTCCACATCTGAACAAAAAAGCGCTTGCAG
>JALSHD010000105.1 GCA_026982395.1 Chromatiales bacterium
CTGGTTCCAGCGTCACCACCGGCGAACTCATGATCTGTTCGGCATGCAGGGCGGCGCGGCTCTGCGGCAGCTGCTCGACGGATTGATAGGCCTCCACCGCGTGACGCTGGCGGCTGCCCGCCCCGCCACCCTCCTGCTCGTTTTCATCATCTACCGCCCGCGCAGGGGTGACGGCCTCGGTTTTCTCAACCATCTTCTCCTTGAACACCCTCTCCAGAGGCATCCGTTCATGGCCGTTGAGTCCTTGTACGAAGAAAGTCATGACTGCAGACTCACCACGAAGAGCACGAAGGAAAAAGCTTCATGGATTGTAATAGTCGCCGGGCTGTTGCGGGTTTGCGGAAGATGAAACCTGGAATCGCCCGCCCAGGGAATAGTTGCAACCATCTGATTCACGAGTTTGGCTCTTCGTGTGCCTCGTGGTGCACATTTCACACCGTGACGCCCAATCGAACTCATCTCCGACCCTCCATTTCAACAGACTAAATCTAAGAATACAACAGTCCCCCCGACACCAGATACAGTTGCAATCAGTATGATAACTGGATACGTCACTGTCCTAGCTCCGGTGGCGCCACCGCGCCCAATCAGTTCGTGAACCGGAGGGTTCAGACCCGAAGCCATATTCGGCGGTCCCCTATTGATAATAGCTGCCATAGCTGTTCATCAGGAATGCTCCGTATGTACACTGATATCGATATCGGAAGCAGCATCCCCTTCCGGACATTCGGTCTCTATCTGGACAGTAGAGAAATAAACCGAGAAATCCTTTTTCAACAGATGGTGGATCTGTTCGAGTAACGCTTTCTGATCCACCTTTTCACCAACCAGGACATGCATCGAGACGATGTTCTTCCCCGTGGTCAACGCCCAGACGTGGGCGTGATGGACATCTTCCACGGGTTCCAGTTTTTCTATCTCGCTGACCATTTTTTCCAGGTCAAACTCTTCGGGAACGGTCTGCAGCAGGATGCGTGTGGCTTCGCGGATGATTCCCCATGAGGCCCAGAGCAGAACCACGCCGAACAGCATGCCGAGGATGGGATCGATCTGGTAGAAGCCGGTAAATTTGATCACCACGGCGGCGACGATAATGATGATGCTGCCGACGAAGGTCTGGATCACGTGCCAGATGGCTCCCTTCATGTTGAGGTTGTCCTTCTGCCTGCCGAACAGCAGCCAGAGGCTGATCAATTCGGTAACCAGACCACCGGCGGCGGCCAGCAGCATGGGGCCGGTGGGAACCTCGATGGGTGCACGCAGGCGCTGGTAGCCCATCCAGAAGACATACAGCGCCATCAACAGCAGGAACAGGCCGTTGAACAGGGCACCGATGATCTCCGATCGGATCAGACCAAAGGTTGCATACTGGGAGGCAGGACGGGTGGAGAAATATCCCGCCACCAGGGCGATCAGTACGCCGCCGACGGCAGAGAAAGTGTGAAATGCATCGGAGATGACCGCAACGGAACCACTCCAGTAACCGATTGCCAGCTCCACGATGAAGTAGATCCCGGTCAGCCAGCCGGTTATCTTCAGGGCGCGGGCATCACCGGTGGGCATGCCGTGTCCGGAGTGAGCGCTCTTTTTTCTGCTGTTCATGCCGTTCTCCCGTTGCTGGATTGCTGCTCAACACCCACCGTTCTACTCAACGAGCAGAAAAATATTTCTTGTAACTACTCAGCTTCTTCACCAAGCTCGGCGGCCGTTTCAATCAGGTAGCAGATCGAATCCTCTGCGGATATCTCGTCGGGCAGATTTTCCCACTGCGCAATGGCCTGCTCCATGCGTTTTTGCAGCGCGTTCAGCTCCGCCAGTTTTGCCCGGTTCTCCTGAATATGCCGCTCGAGGAACTCTCTGACCTTGGCGCAGGGCGAACGTCCGCTGCGGCTCTCCACAAAGATCTGCTTGATCTCTTTCAAAGTATAGCCGAGCTGTTTTGCGCGCCGGATAAAACGGATGCGCATGACATCCTGTTCGGAGAAGAGCTTATAGCCGTTGTTGCTGTCCCGATCCGGCTGCAATAATCCAATCCGGACGTAGTAACGCACCACGTCCGATTTTACATCAGCTCTTCTGGCAAGCTCCCGAACCGTCATTTGAAACCCCGGCGATGACCTGGATCGGAAATTTTCTGAGGGGGCGGTATTGATCATAGCAATTACCTCACTGGGACTCTCTCTCCATTCGATACCACGCCTGGTAAAGTTCATCTGGCCAGAATGACTGGAACCAGGCGATCACTGCGTCTGTCTCTTGTGCCGAAAGCTTGTCGGCAAACCCTGGCATAACTCCACCCAGCGGAACGCCTCCCTGCCGGATGGTCTCCCGCAACACAGAGAGTGGATGATGCCAGGCATGAGCCGATCCGTTCAGCGGTGGCGGCGGGTAGTTGCCAGTGGCATCGGTCTTGCGCCAGTCCGGAGTAGCCTCGGCATTTTTCCCGTGACATTCGGCGCAGTGTCGGGCAAACACTCTTTGCCCCTGCGCCACCTGTTCCACTGTGTACCAGCGATCGGCAGCACCCTCCTCCAGATCAACAATTTTCGGGATGACAACAGGAGATTCCGAAGC
>JALSHD010000106.1 GCA_026982395.1 Chromatiales bacterium
CAGCCCACGCCCAAAACCGCCATGGCCAGCTTTTTTGCTTCTCTGCTGCAGCTGGTGCTGCTGCTGCTCGGGGCGGTGCTGGATGTCTCGGTGGTGGGTAGTAGGTGAACGGCCACCGGCCAAAAGCCGGTGGCTTCAAGTTGCGGCTGAAAGCCTGTCATTTCGTCTAAAGGCAATCTACACACTGAAATCATCATCGGGTTCATTCGACCGTTGAGTCTTGATGTACTCCCCCCAGATCTCGTCTGCCACGTTCCCACTGGATTCCACCCAATATCCCTTCGACCACAAATGCTGGCTCCGGTACTGCTTTTTCAGCTTCGGGAACTTCGAAAGCATCCTGCGAGAATTCTTCCCTTTCAGAAACTGCACAGCCCTCGACACAACGCCGACAGACCCGGAGGAATCCCATTCAGCAGTCGAGTCGACCGGGCCGGGGCAAGAGCGCGTTCCAAACTGCCCGGGGTATATTATGGGGAACGTAAGCGAAACTTTGCCGGTCAGTATTTTGGGGTTCGGGGATACTTTAGTATCGACAGTGGGCCAACATGAAGATCTGATACGAGATGACATCGGGCACCAGAAACAAGAAGACAGGCAACTGGAACAAATGAAGTTGTTGCACTGGCTACCCGCCTTCAGCTGGTTCCTGAAATTACCGTTTTGAGCGACTCACAGAATTACCCCCCCCGGCTTTGCCGGGGGATACTTGCCTGACGGTTTATCAATGATCTTTCCATTCAGTTTTTTTCGCCATCAACAGGCCATTACAACGAACCGGTTTCCTCTTTTGCTTTATTCATTTTGGAGTCGTCTGACTTTTCATCCTGCATCAGGAAGTTGGGAATATAAAATTTTCTATATTTTTTCACCATTCCGACAACCTCTGTGCTGGTAAGCGCACTAATTCTGCGTGGCGGATACCCCAGTTCAGCAAACGGCAAATAGGGTTCCTTATCTTCAGTGTGACATTCCTCGCATAATATCGGTTTTTCCGCAACTTTTCGATGAATCACTTTTTTCATCTTGGATTGTTCCATTTCTCCAAGCAGATCTTTTTTCTTGAGATATTCATCAACAAAATCGCGTTCCTTTTTTGAATTGATAAACCGGAAGGTTCCATCTTGATGAACTCCAAGGGAGATTTTTGCCCCATAATTCCCATACTTGTCTATCTCTGTAGTAACCAGGCCGGGAGGATTGCTGACAACTTCCCCGTCCGCCTTGTCATACCAGCGGAAATCCCATTTGGGCTGCCCCTCTTTTGGTGGTATATGGCACAGCTCACAAGACAGGAAAAAAGCATGCATGTTCAAAAATCCCCTGATGGTCTTGGCCTTGTCATGCGGAACAGCGCCATGGCATTTTATACACGCGTTACTGGTATCAGGTTCTATAGTCATTCCGACATGGTGAAAATGCCCTTTAACATACTGCTCCTTTACAACCATGTATCCCAGGTCGGTTGTGCTGGTTTCACCCTGTTCACGGAGGAACTTCTCAAACATTTGTTCTTCTTCTGTTTTTCCTTGTTCCTGCGCATCAACAACTTCAGCATGCTTCGAGTCGCTGTGTGCAAAAATAATGGGATAAATGAAATTGGCGTACCAGACGGTAAATACCATCAAGGCGATAGTGTATAGAATATATATCGTTTTTCTTACAGCACCAAGCATTCGTTTTCTCCGCCCTTTCAGTGGTGACCCTGAGGTTTGATTTCATGTTCAAGACCCTGCTCTTTCATCGTCCGAACATATTCTGCATAGTGCTCATGAATCATATCCGACTCGGAAAGGTATCCAGTTAAAAAAACCGTTCCCAGTGGAAACTTTTCCGGTGAATAATGCACATTATACCAATGGACAAAAAACAGAAATAATGCTGCCAGCAACGCCTCATCGGTATGCATGATGTAAAATGCATTTAATACGATACCAGGAACGTAATGGGTGATTTCGTCCCGAAACCAGAGCGCGGCACCCGCCGGTCCAAGAATGGGAATACCCCAGTACGGCGCAAAATAATCAAACTTTTCCTTCCATGATATACGATCATAACGCGGCGGCCGGTTGGTGAAATAGAGCAGATACTTGAACATATCAACCAGATCCCGGCCATCTTTTGCATTGGGAATCATCTCTTGCGAAAAAAACTCGCGAATGGCATTTCTCATGGTAAGCTGATTTTCCCGCCTCAGGCGACCAATACGGTTTTTAAAAAACAGATAGATCCAGTAACCGGTATGAAATACGAATAGAGCCAAAAGGATCAATCCGGCTATACGATGAATCCACGGGGCTACTTCAATTCCACCCATAAAGTTGTATAACGGCTCGGCCCAGGGTTGATCATAGTAGCGAAGAGGAAAACCCGTCAGCGACAACGTAATAACCGTTGTAAACAAAATAACATGCTGAACCCGCTGAACGAGAGAAAACCGGTAAAAGTACCTTTTGCCGTTACGGTAGGCTATTTTTGGATATTTCATACTACACGCCTCACTCAGTGCCCCTGCTCATCCGCACCGGATGATTTGGTAAAGGAAAAATTCGGAAACAATCTTCTCAACAACTCCAGGAAGATGATAATGACGAAGAAATAAAGTACCGCCGCCATCAGCGCAGTAAAAAACTTGAGCATATAGTGCTGTAGCGGATACTTGTCCTTGTCATAGGTAACATGCACCTGATATCCGGCAATATTTTCCCCTGCATCAGCATGACACTCGGATGTCCTGCATGTAGTGGCTACGTTCCCCTTGGCAACGGACGAGGTGGGAGAGTCCTGGCCTTCTATGAAGTGAACACTTTCACCCGATACCACGTGACAGTCGACACAGTCCGGCGCAGCCTCGGAACCAAAATGAACAGCTTTGCCATGAAAGGTTTCCATATATGATGTCACCACCGCATCAAGTTCGTGTCGCTTCTGGAACTGCGGATCACCATGGCACCTGGCACAGATACCAACGATCTCTTTCGGGCTTCTCATCTTTTGTAATCGAGAGGTCACATGAGCGTAGAACGACTCCGCAAAATCCCCCTTGGTATGACAGCTCTTGCAACGGCTCAGACCTCTTTCAGAGATACCCGCAGCATGCCCTTTGAAGAAAGAAAGCGGCCGATACAATGGTTGCTCGTGACAATCCTTGCAATCGGGGTAATCATCGGGGTATTTGACGGCCAGTTCTTTCAAATTTCCTTCAGCATCATATTTGCTGTGAACACTTTTGGAGAGGACTTCAGAAACGGGTTTATGAGTGAATTTCTGCTTGCTGGACGGCTCCTCGAGGTGGCATTCGACTGTGCAGTCCACTTTTTCTGCGGGTTTATGAGGAATCTCGTCGATGTCCCGGTGACAATCGATACATTTCACCTTGCTATGAGGGCCTTTTTTGACCATTTTTTCGTTAATAAAAAACAGGCGAAATTCACCATTTTCATCTACCCGGCTCAACCCCCGGTGCTTATGGCAAAGAACACAATTCAGTTCATCACTGGCAAATACCTTTTCACCTGAAACACCCAGATTGCTGAGCAAGGCAAACCCCAAGATTAGAATAATATTTTTCAACAACTGTTCTCCTGTTTATGGCTACAGCAGTCAACAAACGCTCTATGTTTCCGGATGAATGAACACACCAACCATCCCTTGGCCGGTTTTTGAACTGCAACAGTATGCAGCGAATAATTTCCCTTGTTATTGTAATGGATTGTGACACCGAAAAGCCGTGGATTCAACCATGATTTCAGTATGGGTATTTCCGCAGCTAAAATTGGTAAACACCATTAATTATGGTGACAAAAAAATGTTTTTGGGTGTATGTATTCCTTGTAACGTCATGAAACTAAAGTGGTTTAGCCCATTACTCAGCTCGCGTTGAATATCGCCCCAAGGCAGGACAGCAGAAGAGCTTAAGGACTAGCAAATATTCAATACACCTCTTTACAAACCATATATACTTAATTTTTATGCGTGTTTTCAGAGGGTTATGTTTGTCCACCAAGCATAATTTTATTTTTTTCCCCCAGTCTTTATGGTATAAATACTCTGCCAGTGAATTTTACTTTGTTGAAACAGTCCGCCCCTCTTTACTGTTCTGTGTAAAAGGCCAGGGGAAGTAAAAGTAAAGAGTCCGGATGCATCAACTGTTAGCGTAGACAAATTAAACAAGGGCAAAACAGTATGAACATTACACGGTTGATCACCGCATTGTTTGGGGTCGTCTTGTTCCTGCCTGCACTCTCGAATGCCTTCGAGGATGATGAGTCCTGTCTGATGTGCCACAAGTACCCGAAAATGGGGCGGGTCACAGATGAGGGGATACAAAAGTCCTACTACGTGATGCCCAATGTGTTTTCCCGTACCGTGCATCGCAACGTTCCCTGCCGGGATTGCCACAGTAATATTAAGGAGTTGCCGCACAAACCGGTGAAGGAGGGAGTAACCTGCGACAGCGAATGCCACTCCATCGAAAACCCCTCTACCGGAAAACCCTTCAGTCACGCCCCCATCTACAACACCTACAAGGAAAGCGTTCACGGACGCGAGAAAATAGCCGAGGGCCTGGACGCAGACAAACCCTACTGTATCACCTGTCATACCAACCCTCTATATAATGAGGCGGAAGAAGCTCCACCCAAGGAGATTGTGGATCGCTGTGTGGTTTGCCATGAAGACGAAGCCTTTGCCACCAAGTGGTACAACCATACCAGCCGGCGTATCAGAGAGGTAAAACGCTCATCCAGGGAAATTGTCGCCCTGTGCTCTTCCTGTCACGCTGACGAAGAGCTTATAGAAAGGCACGTAACCGCTGCCGCCAGGGAGGGCCGTGAACTGGGACGGAAATTCCCCTATGCCGCAGTCGCTTACCAGAAGAGTTTTCACGGCAAGGTAACGAAATATGGCAACACAGATGCTGCCAACTGCCTGGACTGCCACGCCTCAGCAAAAAATTATTATATGAGCGTGCATGAGCTGCGACCTTCCCGCGATCCAAAGTCGCCGACCAATGAGGCTAACCGTGTTGACACCTGCCGAAAATGCCATAAGGCCGCTGATGAAAATTATGCAGCCATTGATCCACACCCCACCAAATACAAAGAGGATAATTTATTTAATTATTATGCTGAAATAATTTACGGCATAGTGGGAAATATCGCACTGATTGGCCTGGTCGGCATGGCCATGTTTGAAACATTCGGCCGTATGCGTGATGGTGCAAACTGGATACTGCGTCGCGGAACCAGCTGGCACCGCGCCCGCAGGAAGCGCCGTGGAAAATAACCCCTACCAACTGTCATCCGAAATCATGAGGGTAATAGCAGAATGAAGCTGTCCAATGACGCAAGCGCAGTGCTCGAAACAAGCATGCGCCAGAATAAAATTTCGGCCGAGGTGTGTCGTGAGCTCGAAGAGCTGGTGGCAATGATGCCAGACGACAAAAAGGTTATTTACCAAAATGTAGAATCCAACCCGGTAGGTGATCTGTTTCGCTATTCGGTTCATATCCGCATTCAGCACCTGTTGACTTTTACAACCTTTTTGCTGCTGGCCTTTACCGGTTTGCCTATTTACTATAACGAGGCTTTTTGGGCAGTTCCCTTCAACAGCGTGTTGGGCGGTCTTGAAGTTACTCGTGTTATTCACCGTACTTTGGCGCTGACATTTGTGGTTGCCATGGTCTATCACGGACTGACCCTCCTTTTCGGCACCATGAGAAAAATCTCTGCTGGCAAATTTGACATCAGACAGACCATCATTCCGTTATGGAAGGATGCCCGTGATTTTTCCGCAGATATGGCCTATTTCGCAGGAAAGCGGGACAACCGTCCTGATATGGATAAATTCATGTACAAGCAGAAGATCCATTACTTTGCTGCTGCCTTCGGAAATACCGTGATGGTGGTATCCGGATCAAGTTTCCTGTTTCCCGAATTCTGGAACAGCATTCTGCCGGCGGCATACGCTTCTCACTGGCAAGAGATGATGCGTCTGTCACACCCGCATGAAGCACTGCTGGCACTGCTGGTTATCGCATTCTGGCACTGGTACAACGTCCACCTTGCACCTGGGCGTTTTCCCATGCAGTGGACATATCTGACCGGGAAACTGACCCGGGAACATCAGATTGAGGAGCATTTTCTGGAATATTTGCGCAACCTCGTAGAGCTTCCCGAGGAGCGTCGTTATATGCGCGAGAACCTGATAGAAAAAGGCCTGGCTGTTTCCCACCCCGTTCAGAACAGTGTATTCGAGAACTACCGGAAAGCTGTCGGGGCAAATGATGAAACGGTAACCAGGCCGCTACCGGAAGAGACATAGATAATGATACGCCCGCTCACACCAAAGCAGAAAATTATCGCCTATGGCTCTCTGGTTTTCATCATTTTCTGGATTATATTTGGTTTGTTTGCTATCGGACTGATATTGGTCAAAGACTGAAGTTCAATGTTCACGTTACCTAATAAAGGTTTGCTATGAATCAGACAGTAGAACTTGATGCAGTGTTTATAGCGCTTGCCGTGGTGCTATTCGTTTTTTTCGCCATCGCGGTGCTTGTTATTATCGACCACAAGGCGAAAATACCCGGCCCGGAAACTGATGATCTTTTTAGCGTTTCCGGCATCCGCTATGGTCACCCGATCTGGGCTTGGATGGTATCCGTGTTTTTGTGGTTTGTAATTGGCAGCCTGTTGCTTATCGTGACCTATAACATGACCAAGCCCCTGTTTGTTTCTGAGGAAGAAAAAGATCAAACGTTTCTTGGCAGGGTAGACGCGGAGGCCGGAGCCGAACGCTTGCGTCACTTTCACAACTCCCCCAAAGAATCGCCCTACTCGAAGGGCAAACAACCGGTATGTTATTTCTGTCACGGTGAATATCCACATGCAGAAAAACCAATGGTCAGAACCCTTTTGAATATGCATACCCAGTTTATCGGGTGCATGACCTGCCATACAGACAGTGAAAAGGTTCCGGAAGAAACGCTGAAGCTGAAATGGCTGAACTATTCGGGAATTCCGACAAAAGGCAAACCATTTGGTACTGATATAGATCCCGAAACCGGTGGATTGCTGGAGACGGATGACTATTTTTCAAAAATTGTCCCCTACCGCCAACTTCCCGATGGCAAGGAAGAACTGCTGGAAATCACCGAAAACAGCGATGAGGCCCGCGAATTTATCACCGTTCGTGGCGAACTTACCACCCAGCAACAGGGAGCCATTAAAAGGATGTTCCATACACTGGTTAATCCGGTGGGCCGTTTTTGTACCCGTTGCCATGCAGCGGAAGATGAAAGTTACATTCCGTTCCGTGAACTGGGTTTTTCTGAAAAACGGATTTCCGCCCTCACAAACCTGAATATCGTTGGCTTGGTTCAGAAATACAAGGAATTTTATATCCCCACTATTTTCAGGGGAGATATGAGCAAACAGGAGCAGGAGATATTGTTGGGTGAAGACAAACCGGCTCCGGAAATGGATGAGGAAATGATCGATGATCCTCGTGCATGGTGGCGAAAGACTTATGATCAAAAGCAGTAATTTTTTATAAAGGATACAATTTCGGGCGCAGAGGTAATTCCTGCGCCCGTACGATTTCTGAAAGTAAAGAATAGACAACCGGAACAATAATGCGTCTATCGCTTGTAAAAGATCTCCTGCTGCTGGTAGCCCCCCTGCTGCTATGCTCCCCCACCCATGCAGCAACCATCCCGACCAAAACAGTCAAACACTTGTTTGACATAAATCAATCCAGCACCGGAGCACTGCTGTTACCAACCGATGTAGCTGTCAACAAAGAGGGCCACGTCTACGTTGTTGACAGCGGTAATAGCCAAATTGCTGTTTTCAATGGGAATGGAAAACCGATAACCGCATTTGGAAGCATGGGTTCGGCAAAAGGTGAATTGCATAACCCCATAGGAATAGGTATCGACCAAAAGGGTATGGTTTATATCGCCGACGCGGGGAACAAGCGAATTCAGGTATTCAGTGCCACCGGCCAGTTCAGGTTCGGCTTTCCGGTAAGGGGACAAAAAGGGCCGGTGAAACCGATCGACGTTGCTGTGGCAAAAAATGGCAATATCTATGTAACCGGAAATACTAATCATACGGTGATGGTTTTCAGCAAATCGGGTAAGCTCCTCAACCAGTGGGGAGGAGAAGGCACAAGCGAGGGACAGTTCCGTTATCCCGCAACCCTGGTGGCCCGGAATGGGTTGATATATGTGGTGGATGTGCTGAACACGCGTGTGCAGGTATTTGAGTCCTCGGGTAAGCTCCGCTTCCATATCGGGGAGTGGGGTGTCGCTCCAGGACAGATGTTCCGCCCCAAGGGGATCGCTCTGGATAGCGGCGGCAGAGCCTACGTAACCGACAGTTACATGGATCTGATACAGGTATTCAACAGCTCATACCAGTTTTCCCATGTACTGGGCAATGCGGGCAAACCACAAAAGTTTACCGCTCCGGCCGGGCTGGCAATTAACGCTTCCAACCGGATGTATGTCACCGAAATGCTGAAACATAAAGTATCTGTTTACAGCCTGCCATGACGACCGCAAAATTACTTCCGCCGATGTATCATAATGCTCCGGCAGTACTTATACTGATATTTTCAGCCCTGCTGTTTTTGCCGGACAATGATGCTTGGGCTGCCCGTGATATTTCTCCAAAACGGGAGTGCTCTATCTGCCACGTTATGTGGTTGACTACCTTCACCCGCAAAGACACGCCGACTCTGATTCCTTACGAACCACAACCGGTTGTCGATACCGGGAAACAGGACGTGGCGAGTACAGAACGCATGTGTTTTTCATGTCATGACGGCTTTGTGCTTGACTCGCGTTTCGCTTGGGCAAACCGACAGCACTTTCATCCTGTTGGCGTCCGGCCATCTGAAAAAATTGAAATCCCGACCCTGGAAGGAAAAACCGTTTTCCCCCTTAACGAAGATGGAAAAATCTATTGTGGAACCTGCCACAGCGCCCATGGTATAGACTGGGAAGAAAAATTTTCACCCCTGTTTCTTCGCGTTGACAACATAAATTCAAGTTTGTGTCTTGCTTGCCATGTGGATCGTGCCACTGGAGTCAAGGAAGGCAACCACCCCATGTTCAAGAATATTGAAAACATCGGCAAGGTTCCCGCTAAGCTACGTGAAGCAGGCTCCAAGTTTGGGGGGAAAAACAATAACAAAGTGATTTGTCAGTCCTGTCACCGGATTCACGGTGCAGCAGATAAAAAGCTGCTGGCGGTCAACAAACATGATCTGTGCACAACCTGCCATGCAAATAAAAAAGGGGTTGACGGTACCAAACATGATGCCGCCATCATGTCCAAAAAAGGATTGATCAAACCGGATTCCGGGCTGTGTACTGCCTGTCACAAGGCTCATTATGGCAAGGGCCCCCGGATGTGGGCTTTCAAGCTGGAGAAGGGGGAAAACCGCATCACCGCAATGTGTCTGAGTTGCCATAATCCGAAAGGTGTAGCAAAGAAAAAAGTTATCAGCAAAAAACACTCTCACCCCATTGGCGTATCAATAGAAGGAGTGGGAATTTCCGCCACACGAAAACAGTGGAAAGCGGTTGGAGAAAATGTTTATGTCAAGGGGTCACTTACTCCCCTCCCCCTGTATGACAAGCATGGAAACCGCGTATCCAGAGGGGGAGAAGTCGCCTGTACCACCTGTCATGATCCCCATAACTGGTCCACACTACCGGTAAAACAACGTCCTGACCCGCTTGCGGAAGGGGATGGACGAGGCAGCTTTCTGCGCATTCCCTTTGACCGCAAGGGGGCCATATGCACCAACTGTCACGTGGACAAGGCAATGGTAGCGCTCTCCAAGCACAATCTGCAGATATCTTCCCCCAAAAACGCGGGAAAAACCACCAGTGGAGGATTGTGCGGGGATTGCCACAAACCGCATGAAGGGAAGGGTCCGAATCTCTGGGCCAGGAGTTTCGGTCCAGGAAACGATACTATCGAGAAAATGTGTCGGGACTGCCATCGAGAAAACGGGATAGCAGGCAACAAACTCACAGGCAAAAATTCCCATCCGGTTGGTGTTGACATTGAACGTTTGGTTTACAACCCGAAACCGGATCTTCCCCTGTTCAGCAAACAAGGCAAATTAGGCTACGGAAAGGGGCGTGTCAGCTGTGGATCTTGTCATAATCCACATCAGTGGGATCCGAAAGATCCGGATAGCATTGAGGGAAGCTTTCCGGATATCGAAGGTGATGGTCAAAACAGCTTTTTGCGTATTCCCGCCGCGCCAGGTGAATCTCTCTGTGTTGAATGCCATACCGAAAAACGTTTTATCCGGAAAACCGATCACGACCTTCATGTCACTGGCCCGGATCAACCCAACGCATCAGGTGATACGGTCGATAAAACCGGCATCTGTGGTCAGTGCCATATGGTGCACAACGCGCCAAACCGCCTGAGGCTCTGGGCCCGGGAATTCGGCCCCGGTAAAAACCCGCAAGAGCAGTTGTGCCGCAGCTGCCATAACAAGGATCGCTTTGCCGGCAACAAGCTGCCGGAGCGCATCACACACCCCGTCGAAATTCGGGGAATCAGTATGCGAGCAGGACAACCAACCAAAGGCAAAAAGGGTCACCGGCCAGTGTTCGATGATTCGGGAAAAGAGGCTCGTTCGGGCGTGATTACCTGCCCTACCTGTCATAATCCTCATAAATGGTCAGATATCAAACAGAGACCCGGCACAGGAAAGAATGTGGAGGGGGACGTGCGTAACAGCTTCCTGCGCGATGCGCGCAATGTTGATCTTTGCGCCAACTGCCACGGAATGGACGCCATCTTTCGCTTCAAGTATTTCCATGCGGAGGCATCCCGAAGAAAACACCGACTGTACGAATAAATCTTTTGAACAACGAACCAAACTGGGATTTGCTATCCAAAAACAATCGGATCAAATCAAAAAGGTATCAACTGAATTCTGGCGATTAGCTCTGTTTTTGCAAGACCAAAAATTACCCAACAGACTCAAGATAAGCCAACTCATCCTCGCTGAAACCTGCCTTGAGGCGCGCCCGTTTGTGGAACGGCCCCCTCACCCGTCCCGTCATGTATTGTGAAAGCAGGCTGCGGAATGTAGTTTCTGGGTCTATTTTTCTTTTTTTACACAGATACTTAAACCAGTGCGAACCGATGGCTACATGGCCTATTTCATCACGCAATACAATTTCCAGTGCCGCTACAGCGCACTTGTCGCCGCACATTTCCAGTTTTTTCATGATCCCCGGTGTAACATCGAGACCGCGAGCCTCAAGTACACGTGGTACCAAAGCCATGCGCACCAGTGGATCAAACGCAGTTTTCTGTGCCATCTCCCACAGACCATTATGAGCTTCGAAATCGCCATATTCACAGGAGATGTTCTGCAAACAACGATGCAGTAAATTAAAATGGGTCGCCTCTTCGTCGGCAACTCTGACCCAGTCATCATAAAACTCTACCGGCATATCACGAAAGCGGTACACAGCATCCCAGGCCAGGTTGATAGCATTGAACTCAATGTGGCAAATGGCGTGAAGCAGTGCCGCATGTCCCTGCCGGGAATTTACTCTGCGCCGGGGTAACTTTTTTGGCGCCACCAACCGCAGGCGCCGGGGCCGTCCCGGCTCAGCTATCGGATCGGGTGCCCGCACCGACTCAGGCAGCAACCGTCCCTTACGCCAGGCGGCTGCGGTGCCGTGTGTTAATGCCGTTTTTTCATCCGGCTCGCAAACAGCAAGGCAGTGTTGTGCAGCTTCGAACAGATTGTCCATATCACATAAACCTATATTTTCAGAGCCATCACCAAATCCATAACATTGGTTCCGGTTGGACCCGTACAAACGAGATCCCCGCTCGCTTCAAGAAATGTACCTGCATCCGCCCGGCTCAGGGATTCATCCGGGTCCAAACCTTCATTCCGGCCACGCCGGAGTGTACCACCATCTACCAGTGCGCCAGCACTCTCTGTAGGACCATCCGTGCCATCGGTTCCCGCCGCCAGGAAAAAGACAGAGTTATCGCCAGCCAGCACCCGGGCAGCAGCCAGTGCAAAGCTCTGGGCGCGCCCTCCTCGTCCAGGTGATTCGGGCAGCATTAGTGTACTCTCTCCTCCCCAAAGATAGAGGCCGGCGGGACCATCGAGTACCTGCCGGGCAAACCGCGCTGCAGCCACCAGGGCATCACCGGAAAACGGTTCGAGATGCTGGTAAACGGACAATCCCATAGCCCTTCCCGCTCTCGCCGCAGCGAGAATCGCCTGCCGATTGTCGGCGATAATTTTGTTCTCGATGGATTGGAAGCAGACAGCATCAATTTCGGGAGCCACGGGTGCCCGGTGCAACAATAATTGCAGCCATCCGGGGAGCTGATCCCCCGGGGGAATCCTTCCCCCTTCGTCAGGAACAAGCAGACCGGAGCCAATAGTGGCCGGATCATTTGTCACTACGTCAGAAATCATCAGGTTTAACGCACTACAGCCCCGCAACTGCTCAGCCAGACGCCCACCCTTGATGCATGAAACCCTTTTTCGAACAGCATTCATTGCTGAAATATCCAGTCCGGAACCAATCAGCCAGCTATTCATTTGACGCAGCTCATTCAGGCCAACCCCCTCAGGAAGCACCTCAACCAACGAGGAACAACCACCGGATATTAAAAACAGAAGCTTTGTATCTCTGGGGGTGGAGGTTACAAATCGAAGCAATTGTCTGCCTGCCGCCAGACTGTTTTCATCCGGAACAGGGTGGCCTGCCTGCAGGCACGCGAAGGGCAATGAAGAGCTGCAATGCCCGGTTTTTGTAACAATCAGGGCGCGATTTATGTTTCTGTCAAGAATATCCAGGGCACCCTCAGCCATACAGGCGGCTGCCTTGCCAATGGCTACAAGGTTTACCTTTGGATGAACGGGATTATGTTGCAGATAGCACCGGACAACATTCCGGCCATTGACAGCATGCAGTGCAGCGGCATAGATATCCAGCAGCACTTTTCGAGGCTGAATATCGGCTTGATTCACTTGACTAACTTCTCATCGACCAATGGAAAAAGAGCATTAGGGGATCTCTGAAAACCGGGGTTTTTTCGCGATAACCAGGAAGCTCTGCGCGCATGCCTGCATGGACACAGGAGGTACGAGTCCATGGATGGACCGGATAGAACGAAGCAGGAAACCAGAGTCGAGAGCAATGCATGGAGCAATTGACGGGAGCCACGGGGTATAAGGGAATACACAATGATTCGGACACGGGGCTGACGCTGCTATCACGGAAAAGTGTATTTTCAGAGGCGCCATTACAAAAAGAGAAGAGATTTGCTGACCAAGTATTCAGAAACAGATGGCAAGCCGCCCGAATCCCGAACAGCAAAACGGCCACGGTGGCAGCAATACTGCCACCGTGGCCGACCGGTTACTCCAACGCTCTGGGGTTACTTGCTCAAAATACGCATCTCAACCCGCCGGTTCTCCGCACGGCCCTGGGCAGTGCTGTTACTGGCAACCGGATTGGCAGGACCATACCCTTTCGCAACCAGATTTTCGGGCGCAACACCTTTAGTAATCAGATAACTGCGCACCGATTTGGCCCTTTTGTATGAAAGTCTCTCGTTAAAGGCCTTGGAGCCGGTGCTGTCAGTATAGCCTGCTACTTCGACTACCATATTGGGATGCTTGAGAAGAGATGCCGCCACCTCATCAAGAATAGCGAGAGATTCCGGCAACAACTTGTCAGAACCACTGACAAAGTTTACACCATGCAGAACAACAACCTCCGGGATCTCACATCCTTTGGTGTCCACCTTGATGCCCGCGGCGGTAGCCGGACATTTGTCCTTGCTGTCTACAACACCGTCACCATCACTGTCCAGTTCACACCCTCTTGCATCCACCTTCGCGCCAACCGGCGTTCCGGCGCAGGCATCCTGATCATCAGGAACACCATCGCCGTCGCTATCCACTACTACAGGCGCAGGTGCCGGTGCAGGAGCCGCTTCGGCTACCGGCTCGGGAGCAGGTTCCGGCTCTGGCTGCGGAGCTGCACCAAAGGGGATGGCCAGACCAATATTCACCAGCCAATCCTCAAAACGCTCATGCTCCTTACCGCCATCAACCTGCCTGTTATCCTCATCAATCCGGTATCGGGCATCGAGACGTAACTGGGTACCACCCTGGGTCAACTGGCGAAAAAAACCCAGACCGATATTCGCCATCGGATTGGTATTATTATTATTGTCCCCACCATAAGATGTGTTCAACGCACCGGCACCGATTACGGCATAAGGTGCAAACCCGGGATTGCGGGTAAAGAAAAACAGGCCATCAATCAGCACGCCTGCCTGCTCATATTTGAGATCTCCTTCAGTTTCAGTCCGCTCGAGAATATCTCCCACCAGACTGAACTCCATGTTCCAGCGATCATTGACAGCCTTGCCAAAGCCGAGCTGTAATCCGGCATTATCATCGGCCAACCGATCCTCGTCAGCACCAACGTACGATATCGCCGGAACAATATAGGTACGGCTATCAACATCGGCGCTGACCGGCGCGGCAAAAGCCCCGGCCATGACTAATGCAGGCAAAACACGCAGAACTCTCTTATTCATACTTACTCCCGATAATTATATTTTATCCATAGCTCAAACCAGCGAAAACACAATCGCAACACGATTCAGGTTAAAGATTGGGTTTCAACCGCTGCGCTATACTATACAATACTCTGAACCAATCAACCACAGCCCGTTGTTGTGGTCAGGCCACAAGCATTTAAACAAGCTTCTGCTATCTGGAAACAGTTTTTACATGAATCAAAGCAAACAGATATTTTTCTGGCTGACAGCAGCCTTGATTATCACTGCAGGGTGTGACGGAAATGACCTGCCCTATTTCGGTAATGGGCAAGAAGAGATATACAGCGGGCAGTTTCTGGACAGCGCCGTGGCAAATCTGGATTACAGCTCCTCTACACAATCAGGAACAACTGATGCCACCGGACGCTTCAAGTACCAGAAGAACGAGTCGGTCACTTTCTCTGTAGGCGGTGTCACTCTGGGAACGGCCCCGGGACGGGCCATAGTAACGCCGCTAAATCTGGTTTCAAACAGCACCAGCTCCACTCCTGAAGTCCAGAATATTACCCGTTTTTTACTGGCCCTGGATCGGGATGATGATCCTCGCAACGGGATTACTATTTCACCGGCAGTCAAATCTGTGGCGAAAAACTGGCCATCAATTGATTTTTCAGCCAGTGATTTTGACAGCCTGGTAACAGCCCTTTTGTCAGAAGCGGGTAGCGTTGACGGCAGAACAGCACAGATGCCCGCCCCTGCCGAAGCAACGGAGCACTTGGAGAGAACCATTTTCTGCGCATACGGTGGAGGTTTTTCCGGCATTTTCTCAAGCGCTTCATCAAGGGGCGAGTGGATGCTGGTCGTCGATGAAGAAGGAATTATTGCCGGTGTCGGGAAAGATAGCAGTGGCACCGGGTTCAGACTGGAAGGCAGGATGAATGCTGATAGTGATGGCTCTTTCCGGGCTGATTTTTATCCAGACAACGCAACACAATCAACAACACAATGGGAGGGAAATATTTACCCTTCAGGAAGCATTATAGGTAGCTGGAATAACAGCTCCTCAGGGGAGATAACAAGCTTGGCCGGCAACAGGAAAATATTGGCCGTGCCTGCAGGCACTAAAGGAGAGATCTATAAAGGCATCTTGCAGTTGGGCGATGTAACAATCGATGGCGACTTTACAATAAAAAACAACCTGATTGACGTAGGAATTATTCTGCTGATAATCGATGGCAACACGCTAAACGGAAAAGGTTTCCTGTACTCTGAAAATATCGAATTCAACATTCCAGATATATTGTTTACTGGTGGTGGATTCAGTTTCGATGCTGCCGGAAAACAGTTTATAGGGCGTGTAGAAGGAAACACCATTACTCTGGGGACCAAAGACCTGGCCACCCAGAATATTGGCGGAGGCATCGCTTGCAAGAACCCTTGAGCCATTTGGCGTTTTTTTATTACTCTTATGTCAGCTGAAAGCAACTGGCAGTCCTGCAAAAAAGATTTGCTTTTGCTTGATTAACTTCTTAGCCGGTTGATGTTAGCCAGGCACATTAATTTGCTTTAGGGCATATCTGAATTTTTTCGAGAGAACAACGCATGGAGCAATTGCCGGGAACCGCAGTGTATTAGGAATACATCAGGATTCGAGCACAAAGCTTACGCCGCTATTGTGGAATTAAAGGTGCCCTAAAGTTTTTTTGCCGGGTAACCGCTAGTGCAATTAAATCCGGAATCTTTTCAGACAGGAAAAAAATAATGGCTATCACGGGGACCTCTTCCGCATCAGTGAACAGTGCAGGCAGTGCACAAACAGGGGATGCAGTCAGCATATCTGTGGCACGCAAGGCGATGGCCATTGAACAACAGATGATGGAACAACTGATTAGTTCCATTCCCCAACCAACATCTTCCGCCGCCCTGCCCGCCAATCTGGGGCAGAATATCAATATCGCAGTTTAGAGTGCGCTCATAGGTTAGTCTTTAAGCCCCTCGAAAACGTGCTCCAATCCAAGTTTTAGACGACCTGTTTTCCTGTCTCGTTTCGGATGAGCCCTTGTGGCATTGTTGGCCAGATAGTTCAAGGCATGTTCGATGGCGAAACGCAGCCGCCGTGGCTGGTGCATCAATGCGGCAAGGATGGACGGCA
>JALSHD010000107.1 GCA_026982395.1 Chromatiales bacterium
ATGGGCCCCCAGAAATAACTCAGCAGGCGCAAAATTGCCGAGTGCTTTTTCTCTTCCAGTGCATTGGGCCCATACTGCTGCAGACGTTTCGCCGCCTCTTCGGAGCTGAGACCGTGGATAGATGATTCCGTCACCGTCACAGGTTTGGTCATTGCCGATTCTCCACGCATTCAGGATCGTTTCCCGATACGGAGAAAACCCGCTTTGCAATCAACCGCAGCTCGTTGTCGAACTCATACAGATGCGGACTGCCGGTCTCCAGTTCATAGGCTATGATCTGCTGTGGTGTCATCTGCTCGATATGCATCACGATGGAGCGCAGGGAGTTTCCATGTGCGGAGACCAGCACCCGCTCACCCTTGCGCAGATGGGGAACAATCTTTTCCCGATAGTAGGGAATGGTTCTCTGCGCTGTCATCTCCAGACTCTCACCGTTGGGTGGCGGAACGTCATAGCTGCGGCGCCAGAGATGCACCCGCTGCTCGCCAAACTGCTTGCGGGCCCACTCCTTGTTCAGCCCCTGCAGGTCACCATAGTAACGCTCGTTGAGTTTCTCCGAGACATAGATCCGCAGCTCGTTTGCATCCCCTTCCGCGGGAGTAAAATGCTCATACCACTCACTGCTTTTTTCATGCACCCGCACATACTGCTCGCAATAGCGGTTCTGTTTGAGGATCTCGTAGAGGGTATCCTGCGCCCGCAGCAGCGCAGAGGTGAATGCCACATCGAAATGCTCATCCGCCAGCAACGCAGCCGCCTGCTGCGCTTCAACCACTCCCCGGCGGCTGAGGGAGATATCCACCCAGCCGGTAAAACGGTTCTGCAGGTTCCAGATGGACTGTCCGTGCCTGACCAGATAAAGGCGGCTCATGGAGTCGCTCCTTGCGGCCGGCGGACGTAAGCATCCGGACCAGCATAGCTGGATGCGCTCCCCAGCCGCTGTTCGATACGCAGCAGTTGATTGTATTTCTCAACCCTCTCTCCCCGCGCCGGTGCCCCACTCGAACGGATGGCAAACCGGTTGTTCACCCCTGCATTCCCTTGCGCAGCACCCAGCCGATACTCACCAGCGCCCAGCCATCGAATATCAGACTGATACTCACATACAGGCCCACCAGCCAGACAGAGGTGGCTGGCCAACCGATCAGAAACAGCGCCGCCAACAGAGCCGAAATGACCCCATTGAATGCCATCCACCCCCATCCCGGGGCAGGGTGAATCGACTGCGCAAGAACGAAACTGCTGACCGCATCCATCAACAGATAGATGGCCAGCAGCAACCCGAGCGTTGCCACACCGGTTACCGGATAGATCAGCATCAGACCACCGACACTGAGCAGCAAGACCGGCTTGAGCCAGTTCATCACACTCCTTGAGTCGTAGCGGTAGGTGTGAATGGCCCACAACACACCGGCAAAGATCAGCAGCCAGGAAAAAAACAGCACCGTTCCCAGTGACATCAGGCCCGGCAGAAAAACCCCCAGCGTGCCCAACCCAATCAGCAGAATGCCGATAATCAGGCTGTAGGGCCCGAAGTTGCGCAGTGGATTCTCATCGAAAGAAGTTATATCCATTCTGCTATCTCCTCAACAGCTTTGGGCACAGGGTGAAATCGCCGAAAAATCCGCCCGGCGCAAACATCACCTTGAAACAATTTTGGCGTGGACCCCGTGCAGGGTGATAAAATCCAGCAACGTATCCTCACTGAAATGTTCCGGTTCATACTCAACCGTCAGACCGTGGGGATCATCCGGTTCAAGCAGTGCCAGTTTAATTCCCGGCTGATGCTCCAGCCGTACCGCAAGATCCTCACGGTGGCTATGATCCAGAGTTTCTGGAATACGAACCGAAACCCGCTTTGTATTTACCGACATCACTGCACCTCCTTCGCACTCGCCACACCAACACCAAAACGCCGCCACAAACGACATCATTCACAGACAGATTCAATAAAACACACTCGGAGAAAGCGTGCTGCTACCTGAGTTACACATAGCCCACAGAGGGTACCGGCGCTGAATGAGGCTCACAGGAAACCTCGAAAAACCAGAGGTTCTGTATGGTGCCTGCCTGCACCGTCATGCCCAATGACACCAAACCATTGAGAAGGAACAAAACTGGAAATTCCATTTTTCCGGTTTCCATCTCTGCGCCCTGAACAACGCCTCAATCGGCCCGCCCCAGACGCCGCTCCACCTCCAGCACATGCCGGGTGGTGACCAGTACGGTATCCGGGTTGAGGCTCATGGAGTCGATCCCCAGCTCCACCAGGTATTCGGCCATCTCGGGATAGTCGGAAGGGGCCTGGCCGCACAGTCCGGAGTGGCGGCCGTTGCGGCGGGCGCCCTCCACCGCCAGACGGATCATTTGTTTGACGCCCGGATCACGCTCGTCGAAGTCGAAGGAGACGATCTCCGAGTCGCGATCCACGCCGAGGGTGAGCTGGGTCAGGTCATTGGAGCCGATGGAGAAGCCGTCGAACAGCCTGGCGAACTGGTCGATCAGGATGACGTTGTTGGGGATCTCGCACATGACGTAGACCTCCAGGCCGTTTTCGCCGCGCTTGAGTCCGTGTCGCGCCATCGCCTCCAACACCCTTTCGCCCTCCTCCACCCGGCGGCAGAAGGGGATCATCAGCTTGATGTTGGTCAGCCCCATCTCGTCGCGTACACGCTTCATGGCGGCGCACTCCAGGGCGAAACCGTCGGCATAGGCCGGATGGGTGTAGCGGGCGGCGCCGCGGAAGCCGATCATGGGGTTGGCCTCCTGCGGCTCGAACTCCGCCCCGCCCAGCAGGGTGGCGTACTCGTTGCTCTTGAAGTCACTCAGGCGCACCACCACCGGCTTGGGCCAGAAGGCGGCGGCGATGGTGCCCACCCCCTCGGATAGCTTGCGGATGAAGTAGTCGCTACCGTCCCGGTAGCCCACGGTCAGGGTCTCGAGACGCTTGCGGATGGCGGGATCGGAGACCCGCTCCGGATAGCGCAGCGCCATGGGATGCGCCTTGATGTATTCGTTGATGATGAACTCCAGCCGTGCCAGACCGACCCCGTCGTTGGGCAGAAACGAGGTGGAGAAGGCCAGGTCGGGATTGCCCAGATTGATCATGATGCGGGTCTTGGGGCGCGGCAGATCGGACAGGTCGGTCTCGGTGATCTCGAATTTGAGCTTGCCCTGGTAAACCCGCCCCTCGTCTCCTCCGGCGCAGGAGACGGTCACCATCTCCTCCTCGGGAACGGTCTCGGTGGCGCTGTCACAACCCACCACGGCGGGGATCCCGAGCTCGCGGGCGACAATGGCAGCGTGGCAGGTGCGCCCGCCACGATTGGTGACGATGGCGGCAGCGGTCTTCATCACCGGTTCCCAGTCGGGGGTGGTGGTATCGGCCACCAGCACCTCGCCAGGCCGGAATTCATGCAGGTGGGCCACGTCGATGATGTGGCGCGCGCGGCCGGCGGCGATCCGGGTGCCGATGGCATAGCCGCGCGCCAGAATCGGGCCCTCCTCCTGCAGGTGATACTGGCGCAGGGTGTTGCCCAGCTTCTGCGACTCCACCGTCTCCGGCCGGGCCTGTACCATATACAGCTCTCCGTCGATGCCATCCTTGGCCCACTCCATATCCATCGGCTTGTCGTAACCGGCCTTCGCGCTGTAGTGCTTCTCCACCTTGATGGCGTAGTCGGCCAGGGTCAGCACATCCTCGTCGTCGATACAGAAACGCATCCGGTCCGGCTCCGGCACCGGCACGTTGCGGGTCATCTCCCGCGAGCCGCCGGCGGCGTAGAGCATCTTGATATTCTTGCCACCCAGATGGCGCCGCAGCACCGCCCGGTAGCCCTGCTCGAAGGTGGGTTTGTGCACGTAGAACTCGTCCGGCTCCACCGCCCCCTGCACCACATTCTCACCCAGCCCGTAGGCGGCAGTGATGAACACCACATCCCGGAACCCGGTCTCGGTGTCCAGCGAGAACATGACTCCACTGGAGGAGAGATCGGAGCGCACCATCTTCATGATGCCGATGGAGAGCGCCACCTTGAAGTGGTCGAAGCCGTTGTCGATGCGGTAGTGGATGGCGCGATCGGTGAACAGGGAGGCGAAACAGCGGCGGCAGGAGTCCAGCAACTGCTCGTCACCGCGGATGTTGAGATAGGTCTCCTGCTGGCCAGCGAAACTGGCATTGGGAAGATCCTCGGCGGTGGCGGATGAGCGCACCGCGACACTCATCTCCTCCCCGTACTCCTCCCGCAGTGTGCGATAGGCATCCAGGATCTCCCGCTGCAGATTGTGGCTCAGCGGCGCACCGTAGATGATGGCCCGCGCCCTGGCGCCACGGCGGGCCAGATCCTCCACATCATCCGCATCCAGCCCCTCCAGCGTCTCCTTCAGGGCGTCCCACACACCCGCCTCGCTCAACATGTCGCGGTAGGCCTCGGCGGTAACGGCAAAACCGTTGGGAACCTTGATCCCCTTGGGGGTCAGCTCCCGGTACATCTCTCCCAGCGAGGCGTTCTTGCCACCCACCAGGGGCACATCATCGATTCCCAACTCGGAGAACCAGCGTATATATCGGGCCTTGCTCATAATCCTGCTCCTGTATGAAAAGGTTTGGAGGCGGGGAACTACTCGCTGAGTAGTTACGGAAGCAGCAAATTAAGCCACTCCCTCTCCCAAAACCGGGAGAGAAGGTAACCGGATCTGAACGGTTACCCACACATCCCCTCTGCGGCGGCGACGATATCCGCCACCCGTGGAATCGCTTCGGCTTCCAGTGCTGCGTTGAAAGGGATGGGGATCTCCTGCGCCGCCACCCGTTGCGGTACCGCGTCCAGCTCGTAGAAACAGCGCTCCGCCAGCCCGGCGCAGATCTCTGCCCCGGCCCTGGCAAAGCGGGAATCCTCTTCCACCACCAGCAGACGGTGGGTCTTTTGCAGCGAGGCGGCACAGCACTGCCAGTCGACAGGGCGCAGGCTGCGCAGATCGATCACCTCCGCCTCGATCCCCTTCTCTGCCAGCTTCCCGGCGGCGCGCAGGGAGAGATCCAGCATCCGTGACCAGGTGATGATGGTCAGATCGGCTCCCTTGCGATGCACGCGGGCGCGGTGCATGGGCGGGGCTTCGCGCTGCGGTTCCAGTTTTCCCTTGCTGAAATAGAGCAGCTCATGCTCCAGCAGGATGATCGGCTCATCGCTGCGGATCGCCTGGCGCAGCTGCCACCAGGCGTCCTGCGGCGTGGCGGGAACGGCGATACGCAGGCCGGGAACATTCATCAACATCTGCTCGAGACGTTGCGAATGCTGCGCAGCCAGCTGTTTCGCCACCCCGCCCGGCATGCGTACCGCCAGCGGCATGGGAAACTGTCCGCCGGACATGAAGGGGATCTTGGCCGCCATGTTGACGATGGCATCGAACGCCAGCAGGGCGAAGTTGATGGTCATGATCTCCACCACCGGACGCAATCCCGCCAGCGCCGCGCCCACCCCCAGACCGGTGAAACTCCCCTCGGAGATGGGGGTGTCGCGCAGCCGCCATTCGCCATATTTCGCGTACAGCCCCTCGGTCACCCGGTAACTGCCACCGTAGAGCCCCACATCCTCACCCAGCACGATGACCGAATCATCCGCTGCCAGTTCCATATCCAGCGCCCGGTTGAGCGCCTGCCAGTAGTAGACCTCGTCCGCCATCAGATCAGTACCTCGTCGTGACGATTGCAATCCAGCGCCGCTCGCGCATCCGCCATGACAGGTTCGGGACTGTTGCCGGCGAAACGCACCGCCTCCTCCACCACCTCGGCAACCTCTTTTTTCATCGCCTCCAGCTGCGCCACGGTGAGCAGTTCGCTCCGCTGCAACTCCCCGCTCAGGCGCTCGATATTACCGGAACCCGCCGCCGCAATCTGCTCTTCACTGGGATAGCCGGCAACCGTTTCGGCAATGGCGATCTTTACCGGATCCTCATTGCTCTCGAACGCCTGCAGCTCCACCCTGGGACGGTAGCTGCCGGGGTCGGCCATGGAGTGGCCGCGGAAGCGATAGGTCTCGCACTCCAGCAGCTGCGGACCGTTGCCGACGCGGATCTGCTCCAGCGCCTCGATGGTGGCGTCATGCACCGCCAGCACATCCATGCCGTCGATCCTTTTCGCCGGGATGCGATAGGCACACGCCCTTTTGTGGACCTCGGCCACCGCCGAATGACGATGAATCTCGGTGCCGATCTGGTAATGGTTGTTCTCGCACACGAACAGCACCGGCAACTTCCACAACGCGGCCATGTTGAGGCTTTCGTGAAAAGTACCCTGATTTACAGCACCGTCACCGAAGAAACAGATCACCGCCTCGGGCAGCCCGCGCATGGCAACGGCATACCCGATCCCGGCAGCCACCGGAAAGGTCTCGCCCACAATGGCATAGCCGCCCATGAATCGCCGCTCCCGATCAAACAGATGCATGGAACCCCCCATGCCACCACAGCAGCCATCCTTGCGGCCAAACAGCTCCGCCATCACCACACCGGGCGGAATCCCCCGCACCAGGGCATGCACATGCTCCCGATAGGTGGAGACGATATAGTCCGCCGGCTCCGCGGCACGCAGCACACCGACCGCCACCGCCTCCTCTCCGGGATAGAGATGGAGAAAACCGGCGATATTGCCCTGGGCATACTCCTGCGCCGCCCGCTCCTCGAACGCACGCGCCAACAGCATGTCACGCAACATGGTCTTCATCAGATCCGGTTCCATCTCACGACTCTCCGATTTCAGTAGTAGGACGGCGGGTGGCGGCGCCAGTAGAGCAACAGCAGAAATCCGAACAGCATGCCGCCGAGATGGGCGAAATGGGCCACCCCCGCCTGGGTTCCGGTGACGCCGGCCCACAGCTCTATCCCTCCAAAGATTAGTACAAACCATTTCGCTTTAAGTACCACTGGCGGAAAAAACAGGATCAGGCGCTCATTGGGAAAGGTCATGCCAAACGCCAGCAGAATTCCGAACACCCCGCCCGAGGCGCCGATGGTCGGATACACCGCACCCGCTTTCGCCGCCTCTGTGGTTACCAGCAGCTGCACCAGAGCAGCACCGACGACACAGACAAAATAGTAGAGCGTAAACGCCCTCGAGCCCCAGGTCAGCTCCATGCGCGAACCGAACAGCCACAACGCATACATATTCAGCAGCAGATGCATGATGCCGCCATGCAGGAACGAATAGGTGACCAGCTGCCACAGCTGGAAGTGGGGCTGGGCTACTCCGGCCAGCGACACCTCCGGGATCATCGGCCAGAGTGCAAACGGCACAATCAGCAAACCACCGGTTGCCAGCTCCAGCAGAAAGATGGTCACGTTCGCCATCAGCAGAATGGAGATGACAGGGGGCATCAGCGAACCGTTTCAGTCAGACTTCCGGTTCGGGCAGAAACTCATCCAGCGCCTCGAACAGCGGAGTCATGTACATATAGGCCGGCCCGCCGTGCATGACCACCGCCATGAAGCCGGCCTCCACCACCTCATCCCGTCCTGCGCCCGCCTTCACCGCCTGCTCCACGTGAAAGGCGATACACCACTCACACTGGGCCGCCACCGCAAGCGCCACATTGATCAACTCCTTGAAGCGCAGATTCAGCGCCTTCCCCTCCTCCGCCTTTTGCAGAAAACCGAGAAAGGCACGGGTCTCGTCGGGGTAGTCCCGCCGCAAGCGGCGGGTAACAGCGGTTACCTGTTCGAGTCTGTCACGGACATTGCTCATGGTACTTCTCTCCGGTTCACGGGGTGGTTAACACGGTTTTCAATATAGACCAGGATAGAGTGCTCTTCTGTAACCCAGGTTGCAGTAGCCACGGCTTTTATATCATCAGCAGACGCACCTCGATCCCGTCAAAATAGTGCTGCACCTCATCGGGCGAAAACAGCTCGGTGCCAGGACGGGTTACGGTGCCGGTGGCGCACGCCACCCCCAGACGTAACGCATCCTGCGGCGCGATGCCACGGCTGAAGGCGGCCACCAGCGCGCCGACCATGGAGTCTCCGGCACCGACGCTGGAGTGGACGGTCACCTTCGGGGCCGAGGCAAGATAGCTGTTGTCCGGCCCGGTCAGAATGGCCCCTTCCGCACCCAGTGACACACAGACCCAGGTTACGCCTCCCTGCTGCAGGGCGCGGGCTTCTCTGGCTACGGTTTCGGTATCTTTCAGGCGGCGGCCGAGCAGTGTCTCCAGCTCGTAACGGTTGGGCTTGATGAGGAAAGGTCGCGCCTCGATGGCCAGGCGCAGCGCCTCGTCGTGGGAGTCCACCACTGCGCGGCCACCCTGTTCGGTAACACGCCGGATCAGATCGGCGTAGAGAGTGGCTGGGATACCGCTCTGGGTGGACCCGGTAAGTACACCGAAACCCTTGCCGGCCTGCTGTTCAAATCGTTTCAACAGCGTTTCGAGCTGCACAGGAGGAATTGTCGGGCCAATGCCGCTGATCTCGTACTGGGCACGCGGGTGCTGCTCGATGGCGGTACCGTTGATGCGGGTCTCTCCCTCCACCTCTTCATAGTCCACCCAATCCAGCTGCTGACGCAGAAGATGCTTCAACAGCTGGCCAATCTCTCCGGCGACCACACAGTAGCCGTATGCGAAGGTGTCCAGCCGTTTCAATGCGCGTCCGACATTGATGCCATTGCCGCCGGGATCGAACCGTGTCGCCACGGCGTGGGCCTTCTGATCGGCAATCAGCCGCGGCACCTCATAGGTCATATCGACCGCGGGATTGAGAGAGAGTACGGCGATGGGTAACGGCTCGCTCTCATCACCAGTGGCGGCAGCCGGCACGCTCATCGGAGCTTATCCTCGGGCTCGTACCGCCAGAACATCACAGGGGGCATCATGCATCACGCCGTTGGCCGTCGCCCCCAGGATATGGGTAATGCCATGCCGGCCGTGGGTCGCAACGACAATCAGATCGATCTCCTGCTGCTCGGCGAAACGGACGATCTCGTGCCTCGCCGACCGGGTGGTGAAACGCACCTCCTGCACAACCTCCTCCTCTCCCAGCCGGCGCGCCAGCGCTGCCAGTGAGGCGCGTGCCTGCTGCTCCCGATAGGCTGCCGGGTCGACATTCTCCGGTGCTATCTCCTCATTGGATCGCTGCTCCGGAAAATATTCCACCACATGCAACAGCAACAACTCCGCACCGAACAGTCGCGCCAGCTCAGCAGCACGCTCGGCAGCGGAGGTACAGTGTTCGGAAAAATCGGTTGCACACAGGATGCGTTGGTAACTGTTCATTGTCGCTATCTCCAATGTTTCATTTCTCCATGGCGGGAGTGTAATCCCCGCGCTGCGCCGCCCCGTTCAGTTTTGCCCGTTTCAACAGCGCCTGCTGCGCGGCGGGGACGTTTTCGCTATTTCCCCGCCAGGCTTTCAGCACCGGTTGTTGCAGCGCACGCCCGTAGGAGAACGACAACAACCAGGGTGCATCCGGAAACTCTGCGTTCATGGCATTCAGGTAGACGGTTGCATCCTCCGGGCCGAGACCACCGGAGAGAAAATTGATACTCGGCACCGCAACCGGCACCGTACGTCGGAATACCTGCATGGTCGCCTCGGCAACCTCCCGGGGCTTGGCCTTGATGGGATGGTCCTTGCCGGGCAGAACCATGTTGGGCTTCAGAATGATGTACTCCAGCATGACATGGTGACGATGCAGGGCGTGGAAGATCTCCTTCTGCACCGCTTCCGTTACCTCGGCACAACGGGAGAGGCGATGGTCACCATCCATCAGCACCTCGGGCTCGACGATGGGCACGATCCCCTGCTCCTGACAGACCGCCGCATAGCGGGCCAGCATCTCGGCATTGGCAGTAATCGCCAAAGGGGTCGGATTGTGGTCGCTGATCGGATAGACCTCGCGCCACTTGGCAAACCGCGCGCCCTGTTTCTTGTAGTGCTGCAACCGTTCCGCCAGGCCGTCCAGACCGTAGGTGATGAGATCACCGGGAGAGAATGGTAACGGCCCCTTGCCCTTGTCCACCTTGACACCGGGGACGATGCCGCGCCGCGCCAGCACCTCGGGCAGCGGTGTGCCGTCATCAGCGGTCTGACCCAGGGTCTCCTCGAACTCGATTACCCCGCTGATATACTCCTCGATACCGGGCGCAGTAAACAGCAGGGCTCGCCAGGCACGGCGATTCTCCTCGGTGGATTCAACGTTGATCGGGGCAAAACGTTTGGCAATAGTGGGCAGGCTCTCATCGGCGGCAAGGATCCCCTTGCCGGGTTGCACCATCTGTTTGATGGTGGCCTGAAGTTCGTCAACGATGGTCATGTTCGTTCTCCTTTATCAGGTAGGGAAACAGCTGCCATGCCACCTTCCCAGTGCTGCTGCAATAGTACGGCAATGGCGGCGGAAAGCAGGCGTGCCGCTGGCGGATCAGAGCGCGAAGTGAGCATCAATGGTACCCTGGCGCCAATCACAATGCCCGCCAGAACGGCACCGGCAAGATACTCCAGATCCTTGGCCAGAATGTTGCCGGCATCCAGATCGGGCGCCAGCACAATATCCACCTCCCCCGCTACGGGACTGTTGATCTGTTTGACCCGCGCCGCATCTCGCGAGATGGCATTGTCGAAGGCGAGTGGACCATCCACCTCGGCATGTGCAATCTGGCCACGCTGGGCCATTTTGCTCAGACAGGCCGCATCCAGGGTAGAGGGAATACTGGGTTTGACCAGCTCCACCGCCGACAACACGGCAACCTTCGGTTCAGCCACCCCGAGAATACGTGCCAAGTCGATAGCATTCTGCAGAATCGCCGCCTTGATAGTGAGATCCGGGGCGATGTTGATCGCCGCATCGGTGATAAACAGCAGCTTGTGATAGCTGGGCAGATCGGCAATAAAAACATGGCTGACACGCCGTATGGTTCGCAGTTCGCGCAGTACCGGCCGCATCAGCTCATCGGTATGTATCCACCCCTTGACCAGAGCTGCCACCTTGCCCTCCAATACCAGCTGCACACCCATCTCAGCTGCCTCCTAAGCAGGTGCTGTATCAACAATGGAAAAGCGGCCGACACACCTGTTCAATCTCTGGCCGTGGCCCAACCAGCAGCGGTTCAATCAAATTATAGTCGCTGGCCTCAATCGCTCCCGCCAGCACATGCGCCTCCTGTGCATCCACCACGGCCACCGGCAACGGGGGATAACGTTGTGCTTCCCTGACAATAGCCTCGAGGCGCTGGGGGATCCGCTTTTTTGTAGACATTCTCTCGGCCTCAATTCTCAATTCGGGTGCAGACAACTATCCCGGGATTACCGATTCGCCGCCAGCGCTGTGCGCACCGCACCAACAAAAGATTCGGTCAAGGTAGGGTGGGGATGGATGACATTGGCGATCACCTCCAGTGGCAATCCGGCACGTACCAGCAGCGCGGCTTCACCGGCCAGATCGGCGGCACCATCCACCAGGGCATGTACTCCGATCACCCGGCGGTCGAGCTTGTCATAAATGATCTTCAACAGACCGTTGTCATGACCGCTGATCTGGGCCCGCGCATCCCGGGAAAAGTCGTAACGGGCAACACCAACGTCAATCCCTGCGCTGACGGCCTGTGCCTCGGTCAACCCGGCCATCGCCAGTTCCGGCATGCTGAAGATCACCGCGCTGTTATGTTGCGGCTGAGGGAATGGCGGCCCGGCCCGGTCAAGCAGATGCGCCGCCAGCGCCAGCCCCTGGGCGGTGGCCCAGTGGGCAAACATGGGCTGCCCGACAACATCACCTACCGCGTATATTCCGGGCTCTGTGGTTTGCAGGGTCTTGTCTACCTCAATCATGTGACGATCCACGTTTACTGCCGTCCGCTCCAGACCAAGGTCATCAAGGTTGGGGTGACGGCCAATTGCGGTCAGCACGGCGGTTGCAAAAACCTGCTCACAGCCGTCATCCAGATCGTACTGCACGAACACACCCTGGCCGCTGTGGCAGATATTCCTTACCGGGCAGTTGACGTAGAGTTTTATCCCCTGATTGATAAGGTGCTGTTGCAACGCCAACGCGAGCTCCTCGTCCACGCCGGCAAGAATGCGCGGCCCGCGCTGCATGACCGTGACGTCCGCCCCCAGCGCATGAAAGATCTGCGCCAGCTCGATACCGATCGGTCCGCCACCAATCACTACCAGCCGTTCAGGAATGCAACCAATCTCGAGAATTCGGTCACTGCTGTATACCTGGGGAAGATCGGCGCCGTGCACCGGCAGAATATTGGGCCGGGAACCGCTGGCCAGAATGCACTGCGAAAAAGTTATCTCTGCACTGTCACCCTTGAACGGCTCGATCAGCGCAGTGCGGGAGCCGGTCAGACGGGCCCGTCCGAACAGCAGTTCCAGATTGGACAACCGCCCGGCCTTGTGGATCGCCGCAGCACTCCGGCGCTGGAGGATCGCCCGTTTGCGCGCCTGAACCTTGCGCCAGTCGAGCTGCACCAGTTGATGAGGGAGGTGAATTCCAAACTCCTCCGCGCGGGCAATATCACGCAACCGTCTGGCCGTCTCACGAAAAATCTTGGAGGGGATACACCCCTCGAACAGACAGGTTCCGCCCAGCCCCTCGCCCGCCTCCACCAGCAGAACTCTCTTTCCTCCCTGGGCCAGCGCCATCGCCGCAGGTGTACCGCCCGGACCTCCACCAATAACCAGCACGTCATACTGCTTTTCCATGCCCTGCCCTCTTTGGCCGTATCAGAACTCTGACCGTCAGGCTACCACCCGATGTCAGGGATATCTGTAACCTAGGTAGCAGTCGGTTTGCCGGTCGATTCCAACCACCCGGCAAACAAAGTGTAGTTACTCGGACTGTTCACTGCCTGCCCGTTGCATGGGGTCTTGCCGATAAAACAGCATCAACTGCTCATACACCGCTGGATAGCGCTGCATCAGCCGATGCGGATCGGTAAAGAAATATTCACTCACCACGGCAAAGAACTCCGCCGGATTGGTGGCGGCATAGGGGTTGATATCAGGGGGGTAATGGTGTTCCAGCTGCTGCTGCAGATGCTGAAATGCCCGGCTGAGCGCTTCAGTCCACTGCTGACGGACCATATCGGAGTGAAGGGGAGGCATGCCGTTGGCGTCACCATTCAACATGTCCAGCTTGTGGGCAAACTCATGCACCACTACGTTTTGGCCGGGACGGGATGCCCCTAGGTCAAAGGCAACATCATCCCAGGAGAGAATCACCGGCCCCCGTGTCCAGGACTCACCACTCAGATCCTGTTCCTGGAGCGAGACCACCCCCGCCTCATCGGCACTGTTCCTTGCCACCCGGAAAGCGCCCGGATAGATGATTATCTCCACCCACCCTTCGTAATAGTCCAGTCCAAGTTTCAGAATCGGAACACAGGCCTGCGCCGCTACGGCCAGCGCCATCTCTGTGGTCACCTCCAACCCCTGCGCCCCCGAGAGAGATTTCTGCCGCAGGAACAGGGTGGTCAGCTCCCGCAGATGGGCGCGTTCCACCGCGCTCAATCCATGAAATAGCGCACCCGAATGCATCAACGCTTCCCATGCCTGATGAGGAAGGGGATGATGGCTCAGGGCATAACGAATGCGCTGATGTTCCAACCATTTCACGGCGGCGGGTTCGCTACCGGTACCAGAGAATCATATCCGCCTCCAGCGGCACCCGGGCCAGCGGGTGGGCGGGGATGATGCGCGGGGTGTAATCTTCGGCGGGGCGGTCGGCGGCGACGTCGCCGATATAGCTCCAGGCATTGGCGCTACCGGCCAGGGGATCGCCGCGCCGGAGTGTTTTGCGCAGCGGATCTCCACCGTCCTGTGGCTCGGCGTACAGCTCCACACTCACCGCATCTGCCGGAACGTCATCGAGATAGACCTGAACCTCGAAGCGATAGTGGTCCCCGTCCCGGTTCGCGGTGACATTGCCGAAGTGGAGCCACTGCCAGTGCTCGCGCAGCTGGCGATACCACTGCTCCATCGCCGCCGCGACCTCCGGATCGCTGCTCCGTTCGCGGTAGGCCCGGGCCAGGGGGAGGTAATAGTGCTCGGTGTATTCGCGAATCATGCGGTTGGTGGAGAACTGTGAGGTGAGTCGCCCCATGCTTTCGTGCATGCGGCTCACCCACTCCACCGGCAGACCCTGTTCGTTGCGGCGGTAGAAACAGGGAATGATCTCCTGCTCCAGAATCCGGTAGAGCTGCTCCGCCTCGGCGGCATCCCAGGCGGCGGGATCGCTGTGTTCCAGACCGTCGCCCACCGCCCAGCCCAGCTCCGGAGCGTAGGCCTCGGCCCACCACCCATCCAGTTCTGAAAGGTTGAGCCCGCCGTTGACCAGCACCTTCATGCCGCTGGTGCCGCTGGCCTCCCAGGGGCGGCGCGGGGTGTTGATCCAGACATCCACCCCCTGGGTCAGCTTTGCGGCAACTCCCAGGTCGTAGTCCTCCACGAACACCACCCGTTCATACATGGCGTCGCTCTCCAGAAAGTCGTGCCACTGCTGCAGCATCCGCTTGCCCACCTGGTCCTGCGGATGGGCCTTGCCGGCAATCACCAGCTGTACCGGCCGATCCCGGTTGGTGAGCAGACGGACGAGCCGTTGCGGGTCGTGCAGCAGCAGGTTGGGACGTTTGTATTCGGCGAAGCGGCGCGCGAATCCCAGTGTCAGGGCATCCGGGTCGAGCAGCGCGCGACTCTCCCGGATCCGGGCGCGGGTCGCGCCCCGCTCGCGATGCTGGCGCTCCAGACGTTGCCGCAGATACTCCACCAGCCGCCGGCGCCCTTCGGAGCGGAAACTCCACAGCTCCTCGTCGCTCAACTGGCGCAGGTCCTGCTCCACCGAATCCATGGTGCCGCGCCAGCGGGCCTTGCCACAGGCGGCGGTCCACAACGCATCGGCAGCGGCGGAGTCCCAGCTCGGCACATGCACGCCGTTGGTAACGTGACCCACCGGCACCTCCGGCCGCGGCCAGCGGGGAAACAGCGGCTGAAAGATGCGCCGGCTCACCCTGCCGTGCAGACAGCTCACCCCGTTGGCCGCTCCGGCGCCGCGCATGGCAAGCCAGGCCATGTTGAAGGGCTCATTCGGATCATCCGGATTGCGCCGCCCCAGGGCCAGCAGGTCATTCAGCCGGATCCCGAACTCTGCCGCCATGTCGTGGAAGTAGAGACCAAACAGGCGGGGGGTGAAACGGTCGAAGCCGGCCGCAACCGGCGTGTGGGTGGTGAACAGGTTCCCTGCCCGGGTGGCGCGCAACGCGACATGGAACGGCTGGCCGGTGCGCTGCATGTAGTGCCGGGCGCGCTCCAGGATGGCGAATGCGGCGTGGCCCTCGTTCAGGTGACACACCGGACAGTCGATCCCCAGGCTCTCCAGCAGCCGCCAGCCGCCGATCCCCAGTACTATCTCCTGCTGCAGGCGCATCTCCTCGCCACCGCCGTAGAGCTCGCTGGTGATGGCGCGGTCGCCCGGATGGTTGAGCGGATCGTTGCTGTCCAACAGCAGCAGCGTGCGCCGCCCCACCCGTCCGCGCCAGGTGCGCAGCCGCAATTTCCTGCCGGGCAGATCGATGGTGACGCGCACCCACTCCCCCTTGTCGTCCCGCAGCGGCACAACCGGCAGCATGGTGGGGTCGTTGTAGGGGTAGAACTCGATCTGCTCTCCATCGGCGTTCAGCGCCTGGCGAAAGTAGCCCTGCTGATAGAGCAGGCCCACACCGATCAGGGGCACGTTCAGATCGCAGGCGGTCTTCAGATAGTCCCCGGCCAGCACCCCGAGTCCGCCGGAGTAGATGGGCAGCGACTCGCAGATCCCGAACTCCATGCAGAAGTAGGCGATGTGGCCGGAGAATGATCCATCGATATTTTTGGAGAACCAGGATTCCGCGCCGAAGTGCGCCTCCCGGGCATCCAGCTGTTGCTGCAGTATCTGCAGAAACTCCTTGTCGGCGGCCAGTTTCTCCAGCCGCCTGTCAGATACGGTGACCAGGATCAGCCAGGGATTGGCGGTCGCCTCCCAGAGTTTGGGCGCAACCCTGCGCCACAACAGATCGGCGCCGTGATTCCAGCTCCAGCGCAGATCCAGCGCCAGCGTCGCCAACCCCTGCAGTGGTTCCGGCAGGGCACGGGGGAAATAGTAGTCGGTTTGCATGGCAATGGTTTCCGGAACAGATTCAGTTGAGCACGGGGAACAGCCCCTTGAGGCCGTTGGCGATGAACTCGACCGCAATCGCCGCCAGAATCAGCCCCATGATGCGAGTGGCGATGTTGATCCCGGTGGCGCTTATATGGTTTGCAATCCAGGGCGCCAGACGCAGCACTCCCCACACCACCAGGCTCAGCAGAAGAACACCCGCGGCGATAACCAGATGATGAACCAGCGTGTGCGACTGATGCGCAGCCAGAATCACCGCACTGATAGCGCCCGGCCCCGCCAGCAGCGGCATGGCCAGCGGTACTACTCCCACCGAATCCTTGTCGATAGACTCCTCTGCCTCCTCCTCCGTCTGCCGCACCCGGCTGGTTTTTGCATGCAGCATGGCAATCGCCATCAACAGGATCAATATCCCTCCACCCACTCTGAACGAGTCGATGGAGATCCCGAAAAAACGCAGCAGCAGATCCCCCAGAAAGAGGGTCACCAGCAGAATAATCAATACGGAAACAGCAACCTGATTGATCGTCTTGCGGCGCTGGACGCGATCATCACCCGCTGTCATGGTAATGAACAGCGGAA
>JALSHD010000108.1 GCA_026982395.1 Chromatiales bacterium
TTCTCCGGCAGTGCGGCCAGCACCTCGGCCGCCTGATCCGACTCCAGAAAAGAGAGCACTATGGAGATTATCTGCGGATGCTCCAGCCGGATCATCTCGGCAATGGCACGCGGCTCCATCCAGCGCAGAGAGTCGATCCCCTTGGAGCTTTTGCCCAGCATGATCCGATCAACCAGGCTGTCCGCCTTGTCCTCACCCAGCGCCTTGACCAGCACGCTGCGGATATAGTCTTCCGCCTCCAGCCCGAGCGAGGTCTGGCTCTCCACCAGTTCGGTAAAAGAGCTCAATACCTCCTCAACCTGGCTGCGGGTCACACTGCCCAGCCGGGCCATGGTTGCGCCGAGCTTTTGAACCTCCCGCGGCCCGAGGTGTTTCATCACCTCGGCGGCATCCTCTTCACCAATGGAGAGCAGCAGGATCGCGGCCCGCTCAACACCACTCAAGGGCTGTTTTTCCGGCAGCTCTTTCTGGAACTCATCCGCCATCAGGCTGCTCCTCTTCCAGCCAGGAGCGCACCACCTGCACCACCCGTTTGGGATCCTGCTTTGCTATCTCCTTGGCCGTTTTCAGGTTCTCCTCATGGCTGGCAACCTTCATCTCCCGCTGCATCTCTTGCTGCATCACCTGTTGCTGAAGCTCAACCTCATCCATAGCCTCATCACCGGACTCCCGCACTGGCGCAGGAATCCGGGTCAGGCTGCGCAACATTGGCCGCAGTACCGCAAAAATCAGAATCAGCGCCAGCAATCCACCCAGTACCTGTTTACTGATATCAAGCACCCAGGGCTGCTGCCACAATGGCACTACCTCTTCCTGTTGCTCCGGCTCGGCAACAAAGGCTGCATTGATAACATTGACACTGTCGTTACGCTGGGCATTGAAACCCACCGCCTCTTTCACCAGAGCGGTCAGACGAGCCAACTCCTCCTCGCTGCGCGGAGTACGCACCAGTTCGCCATCCTCATTGGTGCTCAACCGATCATCGACCACCACTGCAACCGACAAACGACGCACCACCCCGACCGGATTGCGGATATGGCTGATGGTTTTGTCCACTTCATAATTAATGGTGGAGTTGTGCTTGCTGCGCAGCGGCGTACCAGCGATCTGCCCATCTGCCGGATTGACAACCTCGGGGGCCAGCCCTGCTCCCGGTGGCTCATTGGCAAGGGCACCAGGAATACCGGTCTCGGCTCCATCATATACCCGCTCGTCCAACTTCTGCTCACTGCGGATAACAGTGGCGTCCGGATTGTAGCTCTCCTGGGTTCGCTCCAGGCGGGTAAAATCCACCTCCGCAGAGACCTGTGCCTTGACCCCCTTATTGCCCAGAATGGGAGCAAGGATGGTTTCAATGCGGGAGATATAGCTCTGCTCGATACGACGAGTGTAATCAAACTGCTGATTGCTCAGATCCAGATCGGATGTTTTGTCCTTGTTGGTCAGCAGCCGCCCGGTCTGATCCACCACGGTAACCTGATCGGCCACCAACCCGGGAACGCTGGATGCAACCAGATGCACGATGGCCTGCACCTGCCTCTCCGTTGGCGTCTGCCCGCGATAGACGTTGACCACCACAGAAGCAGTGGGCTTGTCACGATCACGGATAAAAACAGACTGTTTGGGAATCGCCAGGTGAATCCGGGCACTGCGGACATTTTCAATGGTTGAAATCGAGCGCGCCAGCTCACCCTCAATAGCCCGCTGATAGCGCGTTGACTCCATAAACCGGCTGACACCAAACCCCTGCTGCTTGTCGAGCAGTTCAAAACCATCCACCCCGCCACTCCTGGGCAAACCTTGGGCAGCCAACTGCAGACGGGCTTCATGAACCTTGCTGGCCGGTACCATAATCGTGCCATTTTTCTCATCCAGCTTGTAGGGAATATTGAGCTGTTCGATCGCCTGTACGATCTCACCCGCATCACGCATTTCAAGGTTGCTGTAAAGACCCTTGAAGACCGGCTTCTGGGCCCATAACAGCACCAGCACCGTTAACGCGATAATCGCTGCGACCGCCCCGATCAGCCCGATCTGCCGGGGCAGCGGCAAACGCTTGAAGCCCTCGAAATAGTCTGAAATGCCGGGTGATGTTGCCAATTCCATAGTTTTGTGATTCGTGATTCGTATTTAGTAAGTCTTCTTATTTAGTTAGCACCAGCGTCTTACAGTGGCATGTTGATGACATCCTGGTACGCCTGGATCACTTTGTTGCGCACCTGCAGCACCGCCTGGAATGCGATGCCCGCCTTTTCAGATGTGAGCATCACCTCTGCCAGACTCATGTCACTGGTTCCGGCCTGAAACGCCTCTTTGGCATTTCTGGACTGACGCTGCATCTCATTAACCTGATCGATGGACTGCTTCAGCAATCCGCCAAAATCGACCGATTCTGTTTTCTCTACCGCCGCACTACCCTGCGCCTGGGCCGCCATGACCCGCATCTGCGCCAGCAGATTGTCTGTGTTTATTTCGTTCATGTTTCCCCCCTCGGGAAGGCCCGGACGAATTTCAGCTCAGGCCGGAATTTCAATACCGCTGTCGCGCATTT
>JALSHD010000109.1 GCA_026982395.1 Chromatiales bacterium
ATTCATCAAGTACATTGGATGGCTGCAGATGGTGCAAATAACCATTGCTCTCAGCAGCCAAGAGGTAAACCGTACCGCAGTCCCCGCAATTCGCCACTTCATAGACAGGGCTGCCGCACTCACAATGTTTCCTCGGCTCCAGATAAATTTTTCCAAAAGGCCAACTCTCATTATCCAGCGCAGTACCGGAGCTGGCGGCACAACCGGGGTCAGCGCAAGCCCATATGCCAGATAGCGTCTGATGGAAAAAATGTGCTCTCAGTGGAAGAAACGATTCTCCCCAGCGACCGTCCTTATCCGTGTTTCGGGTACCTGAAAGCAAATCGAGCCAACGAAGAGCAAGATGCTGCTCATCTGCTGTATATTCCTGTTTTTGGCCATACAGGACAGCGCATACTTCTGACAATCTCGCTACTTGCGAAGCCTCGCCAGATTCTGTAAACAACTGTCGTATACGACGCGCCTGGGGATGACTACACAAGGCCGCGTAGCGTCCATGAGATGTTTCATTTTCTGGATCGATCTTTTCCAGTTCTTCAATCGGAATTCTATGTTGCTGAATCTCCCCAGGTATTGCCGGTATTTGTCGGCTACCAGAAACCAAATGTACGCGACTGATGTTCACACCAGCCACATCGGCAAGAAAACGCTTGAGACTCTCCCCGGCTTCTCCATCCGGATCCCCGATAGTGGCCGATGTTGCGACGAAACGCACATTCCCGGGCTCTACACCGAAGGCATTCAACACACGCCGTAACAAAAGAGCTACTTCTGCGGCCTGGGACCCGATATAAGTATGAGCTTCGTCAAGTACCACCCACTCCAGTTTGCCTTGTGACTGCTCCAGAATGGGCGCGTCCTGCGTACGAACGAGCATATACTCAAGCATGGTCGAATTGGTGACCAGGATGGGGGGTGGCTGGCCCCTCAAGCTGGTTCGGTCCAGCACCTCACAAGGATCCTTTGGTTGGAGTGATGAGCGATCGGGGCGTTCTGGTGTATTCCCGTTATACAGGCAAAACCGGATATCACCATTGAATGGAGACGTCCATGCCTTCAACCGATTACGCTGACTGTTGATCAAGGCATTAAGCGGGTAGAGGAAGAGTGCGCGAACACCAATCAGCCTGCCATATTCCTGACGCAAACGGGTTAAATGGTCAAGAATCGGAACCATGAAGCATTCCGTTTTCCCAGAACCTGTGCCACTGGTCACCACCAACGACTGGGGTTCACTCCCGTTCAGTATCTCCCAGGATTTCAATTGGTGAACATAAGGTTCAAACTCTTTACCAAAACGAAATTCGCCGGCCGCGTCCATTGCATCTACCAGCTCCGAGGCCAATAATTGACCTTCCAAGTCGGACATTTTGCAGTTCGCACCTTTCCATCCAAAAACTGCCTCAAATGTGGGATCAGCCAGTAGCGCACCCGGTCTTCCGTAAGGTTGGCTAAACAGATCGCGCAGGTGGCGCCGCAAAGGGGGGTTGGCAAAGCCGAGCTGGCTGATGGACGCCAGAAGCGAACGCGCCGCCAGTGTAGGCATTATGTCCGAAAAGTACGATAGGCGTCCGTTAGACATCGAAAAGTCCTTCGCTATAGCAGCGGGCAATGGTCCGATTGTAGGCTTCCTCGAACCATTCCGGATCGAAAATGCGACAGGTGCGTAACAGATGGATGGCCTCGGGATCGTGAAAATATTCATCACTTTTTCCCTGGGCGCAGGCAGCGGCCGCGATCAGAGGAAGATTAATGACTCCATCACGATGCCGAAGCTCATCGCTGTAAAGGAATGGTCGGATTAATGGATTCTGTTGAGCCTTATCCAATAAACGGCTGCGCTCGCCTGGCCATGTATCGTTAGCATGGAATTACCGTAGCCTCATTAGGGGGCTGTTTTCACCGTGGAAAAGTTCGTTAGCCAACCCTTCGCCAACTTGTTTTAATAGCTGTGCCTGTCTTGTATCTTCATCAGAGAATTCTGCGCTGGTTATGCCCAGTACATAATCTAGAGAAGCACATTCAGCACACAGTGTTTTCCTGCATTCATCCAGATGACTTAGGAAAATGGTTTTGGTTTTCCCAAGAGGCCCATATTTTTGTTCACACTGGATTTGCAAGTTCGTTATCGCTTTGCGCCAGGCGGAAGCCGAAACTGCCTCCCAGGCAAATGGAAGCTCGCGAGCAAAGCGTAGGTGAAAACTTTTCGGCAAATTGCCCAGCCGAAGAGCAAGTGCCGCCATCCCAGTGCGATTGCGTGAGAACTGTCGCCAAATATCCAGGGTAGCCAAGGGGAGGTGCCCGAATTGTCGAGCCAATTGCTCTACCGTTGCCCAGGATGGGTGCAAGAAATCTTCAGCAAGCGCCTCAACAGTCTCCATGATGGCCAAATCCCGCTCGTCCTGGGCTTTCAGATGCGTGGCGCGAAGTAGCACATCCTGAATCTCAACCTCTCCCTCCACCGGCCATATACAGGCACGGAAAGGAATATTCGCATCAGGTCCGGGATAGATAAGCCAAG
>JALSHD010000110.1 GCA_026982395.1 Chromatiales bacterium
TCTGGATGAACTGGATGAAGATAGCCGGCGCCGCCTGCAAAGCAATCCACTGCGCATTTTGGACAGCAAGAATCCCCGGATGCAGGCGCTGGTGGAGCAGGCTCCCCGTCTGTCAGAACATCTGGACAGCGAATCACGGGAACATTTTCAGCGCCTGCTTGCCTATCTGGATGACGCCGGTGTGCGCTATCAGGTTAATCCGCGTTTGGTGCGCGGGCTGGATTACTATAGCAAGACAGTGTTTGAATGGGTGACCGATCAACTGGGGGCGCAGGGTACGGTGTGTGCCGGTGGCCGTTTTGATTCCTTGGTCAGTCAGCTGGGTGGAAAAGCAACACCTGCAGCGGGCTTTGCCATTGGTATGGAGCGACTGGTTGCGCTGCTGATGGATGCGGAGCAACAGCAGATCAAGGTGGCTGCGCCGCAGGTTTATATGGTTGTTGTTGGAGAAGCCGCAGAACAACAGGGCATGCAGATTGCCGAACAGCTGCGCAGCGCGCTGCCCGAACTGCGCCTGCAACTCAACTGCGGTGGTGGTAGCTTCAAGAGCCAGCTCAAGCGAGCTGACAAAAGTGGGGCTGAACTGGCGCTGATCCTGGGTGAAAACGAACTGGCCCAAAACAGTATCGCTGTCAAACCATTGCGCGGTGGCGGCGAGCAGCTGATGCTGGGGCGTGAACAGATAAGTGGATTCCTGGAAACCAGATTTTCATAGATAATCCGAATTGATTTGAGTATGCAATATAGCGTTGGAGGTAGTAGTGGAACAGACTGAAGAGGAACAGCTGGAACGGCTCAAAGAGTGGTGGAGCAAGAATGGCAAGTTTGTGATTGCCGGGCTGGTTGTCGGTCTGGCCACTGTGATAGGTCTGCGCATGTGGACCGATACCCGCAACAGCGAAGCGGAAGCAGCATCGCAACAGTATGAACAACTGTTGGGACTGGTTGACCAAGGTGAGACGGCACAAGCTGAACAGATAGCTGGTACCCTGTTCACTGAATACAGCAGCACTCCCTATGCACCCCTTGCCAAGCTGATGCTGGCCAGACTCAAGGTGGAACAGGATGATCTGGTTGCTGCTGCGACTTTTCTGCGCCAGGTAATGGACAATGCCAAACAGGAAGAGATCCGCCAGATCGCCCGCTTGCGATTGGCGCGAGTCCTGCTTGCTGATGGCAAGGCGGATGAGGCGTTGTCGGTTATTGAAGGTGCGGGTTCTACCGTTGTCCAGGCCGATTCCGAGATTATCAAGGGAGATATCTACCTGGCCCAGGGCAAGCGTGCCGAGGCCCGCGCCGCTTATGAGCGAGCGATGGCGTTGGGAGCTGAAAACCAGCGCCTGTTGCAGATGAAACTGGATGATCTAGCTCTGGCTTCCGGGGATGTGGCTGACCAGTGAGCTGTCTGTACGGGAGTAATTTATGAGCCGATTTTTGCAGATAATTGCGAAACGGTTTTTTCGCGGGCAATTTGTCCTGCTGGCGTGTCTGGGCAGTGCTGTTTTACTCTCCGGTTGCGGTTCGACGCCGGTTGAGCCGCCGGCTGCGCTGGTGGAGTTCAAACCGGAACTCACGGTCAAAACAGTATGGAGTGCGCAGATTGGTCATGGCGTGGACAAGGAGGATCTGCGTCTGCCTCCCCGTCTGGTCGGTGACACCCTCTATGCGAACGATCACAAGGGGATAGTGGTATCGCTGAGGGCCGACACCGGCAAGCAGCGCTGGGAGATCGATCTTGACGAGTCTCTGACCAGCGGGCCGGGATACGGTGACGGAAAAGTTCTCATCGGGACCGCGGATGGTCAGGTGATCGCACTTGCTGCCGAAGATGGAAAGATTCTCTGGCGTGCCCAGGTATCCAGTGAAATTCTTGCTCCCCCTGCTGTGGGAGAAGGGGTTGTGGTGGCGCATACGGTTGACGGAAAACTGTTTGCCCTGGATGCGGCCGATGGCAAGCAGTTGTGGATCTATGACCGTACCGTGCCAACACTGACCCTGCGTGGTACCAGTTCGCCGGTGATTTTGTCAGACATTGTGGTAGACGGATTTGCGAGTGGAAAGATAGCGCTTCTGGTGCTGCGTGATGGCCGCGTCCTGTGGGAAAAAAGCATTGCGGTTCCCCGGGGGCGTTCCGAACTGGAACGGATGGTGGATATCGATGCTTCTCCGCTGGTGATTGGCAGTGTGCTTTATGTGGTGAGTTACCAGGGACGAATTGCTGCTATCGATCTGCAGTCCGGGCGTGTATTGTGGAGTCGCGCCATGTCATCATCGACCGGTCTGGCAGCGGATGACAGGACGCTTTATGTGAGTGATGACAATGATCGTGTTTGGGCGCTGGATCGAGCCAATGGAGCATCCCTGTGGCAGCAAGAGGCACTGAAGCGCCGCTCCCTGACCGCTCCCGCGGTTTACAAACAGAACGTGGTCGTCGGCGACATGGAGGGTTACCTGCACTGGATGGCGCGCAGCGATGGTCATTTTATGGCCCGTTTCCCGGTTTCAAGCGGGGTGC
>JALSHD010000111.1 GCA_026982395.1 Chromatiales bacterium
GTTTACAATCATCACATCCCGCAGAAAAACCTGGGTTATATCACGCCCATTCAGGCATTAAAGAATTGGCGGGAAAAGCAACCTGAACTATTCAGAAAACGAGTTTATGATCTATCGGGACTTGACATGCAATTGGTTGCGTTGAGTGGTTAACCTTTTTCCCGTTGGCAATGCAGATGACGTTGGTTTATAGCTTCCGGGAATTTTATTGCCGGGATATGCCGGTGTGAATTTATATGCGATTATTTACGGGCTTGTGTGTTCTGAATGGCAGGCAGTTGATTTCTGGCTGGAGCAAGCATGTTTCCAGGTTTTCCAGGGTTATATATGTCGCTGTTCTGCTGGTTTCCTTTTCGGGTTTTTCAATGGCGGAAGAGGGGGCGTGCAAACGGGTCCTCGGGTCGCAATGTGATGCTTCACAGGAAGCCATGCTTGAAGCATTATTGAAAGACATGAATGTATATGGATATGTGGAACGAAAATTGGATAGTGATGGAAAGGTTCCGGCATTTGATCTTCTGCCCAAGGATAAGTTTGGTCTGGTTAACTGGACAAAGGCGGAGGCGGATGGTCTGATAGCTCCTCGCTCCAGTATTGATGGTTCTTCTGCAAGGGAAGAGCCCGAAGAGGCTTTTTTTGAGAACATTATTCTTATTCAAACTGCTGTGCATTTTATGCCCGATGTTCTGTTTCCACACGGGGTTCACAGTAATATGATCAGTTGTGAAAGCTGTCACCCCGACCCGTTTAAAAAGAAAAACGGTGCCAACAAGATTAGAATGACCGAAATCTTCGAGGGAAAATGGTGTGGAAAGTGCCATGGTAGGGTGGCTTTTCCCGTTCAGAAGTTTGACAATTGCAGGCGCTGTCATATGATGAGAAAAACAACTTTTGGAAAGCCGTATTCAAAATAGTAACAGGATCGTATCGAGCCGGAAATAAACTCTTGGTTGGCGCCCCAGACACGATTCGAACGTGTGACCTTCCCCTTAGGAGGGGGATGCTCTATCCAGCTGAGCTACTGGGGCTTGTTTGAGGGTTTTCCGAAGCATCTCATTTTATGAGTTTGACCGGACGAGGGCAAGTTATTGTCGGTCAGTAATCTGGCGGGCAAGCAGGCTAACTGGATGAACCACCTCTATGGAATTTCTTTTCTCTTCAAGAGCTGCCATGAAATGTAACGCGCAGCCGATATTTGCGCTGGTAATGATATCCGGATTCAACTGTTCCAAGGTGTCCAGCTTCGGTTTGAGCAGGGCGCCGGCAATGTCGGGATGGCGCAGCATGTAGTCGCCAGCAGCACCACAGCAGTGGTGGTTATCTGGTAATGACATAACTGTCAGTTGAGGGATTTTCTTCAGTGCCGTCTGGCAGGTGTCAGGCAGATCCGGAGTATATTGCATACTGCAAGGGACATGAACAGCGACCCTCTTGTTCAGTGGGGATAGTTTGAAGTCGGCAGGCCATGTGACGCTGGTGATGAACTGGTTGATCTCCTGTGTTTTGCTCGAAAAAAGCTGCGCCTGTTCCTGATGTTGCTGATCAAGGCCGGCCAGGTTTTTGTATTCCTTGAGTTGACTCCCACAGCCGCTGGCGATATAGATCACTGCGTCCAGCTGATCCGTCTGGAAGCTTTTCAGGTTATTTAAGGCCAGTTTGCGTGCTTCATTCGGATAGCCGCTGTGCTTGTGCAGAATACCACAGCAACCTTGAGCGGGTGGAATTGTCACGCTGTAACCCAGTCGGGTTAATATCTTTATTGCGGCTGTCAATGTTACCCCGTCCAGTATTTTGCCAGTACAGCCTGTGAACAGAGCAACCTGTCCCCTTTGGATTCCTGTTGCAGGATAGTGTTCATGCCATTTGTTTTGTGCGGGCAGCTTTGGTATCAGTTGTTCCAGCTGTGCCAGGCCCAGTATCTGCGGTAGTCGAAGGGTGCGCGCTGCTTTTTGTAATCCACTGCGCTGATATAGAGTTAGCAAGGGGCGCCAGCGCTTGAGGTGCGAAAGATTATTCAATATGGTTTCCGGCTTGGTGCGCCGTTGCGCGACTGCTGTTTCTTTGTTTATGACAGTTCGCGTGATGTCAATCAACTCGCTGTAAGGCACGTTTGCGGGGCAGGCATTTTCGCAAGCCCGGCATACAAGGCAACGGTCGAGGTGAGCCGTTAATGATGGTGTCAGAGTCAGTTCGCCCGTGGTTAGCGCCCGCATTAAAGCAATACGGCCACGCGGTGATTCATTTTCCGCGTTATATAGTTTGTAGGTGGGACAGTGAGGTAGGCATAATCCGCACATGACGCACTGATCCGTTTTCTGCAGGAAAAATTTATCAAGTGGCATTTCAGTCATGGGGTGGGATAGTACTAAAGAATACTCCCGTTGTCTTTTTGACAATAAATCATGGCTCTTCGACGTTTCATGTGGATTTCAGTATAGAACCTGCCGGGCTGGCAATCATGTAAATCATGGTAATGAATGTGCTGTTATTCCGGTAACCTCGAGCCCTTGCTCT
>JALSHD010000112.1 GCA_026982395.1 Chromatiales bacterium
GCTGTTCAGGGAGTACACATTATCGCCTGCGGGACCAGCTATCATGCCGGCCAAATTGGCCGCTACTGGCTGGAATCCCTGGCGGGCGTGCCTTGTAGTGTCGAGGTGGCCAGCGAGTTCCGTTATCGGAAACAGGTGGTTCGACGCAACTCGCTGGTAGTGACTATCTCCCAGTCAGGTGAAACAGCAGATACCCTGGCGGGGCTGAAAGAAGCCAAGCGATTGAACTTCGGCAAGTCTCTGACCATCTGTAACGTGCCGGAAAGCTCGCTGGTGCGTGAATCTGATCTCTCTCTGATGACCCGTGCGGGTCCGGAAATTGGCGTGGCTTCTACCAAGGCATTTACCACCCAGCTGGCCGCCCTGATGTTGCTGGTGATTGTATTGGGGCGCCGTCACGGCATGACAGAGCAGGATGAGGCCCGGTTGGTCGGGCAGCTGGAAAGTCTGCCGCGGCGTATAGAAGAGGTGCTGCGTCTCGATTCCACCATTGAGACCCTGGCTGAACGGTTTGCCGACAAGAACCATGCTCTCTTTCTGGGCAGGGGAGCGCAGTACCCGGTAGCCATGGAAGGAGCGCTCAAGCTGAAGGAAATCTCCTATATTCACGCCGAGGCCTACCCGGCCGGTGAGTTGAAGCATGGCCCGCTGGCGCTGGTGGATTCAGATATGCCGGTGATCGTGGTTGCACCCAACAATGAGCTGCTGGAAAAACTGAAATCCAATCTTCAGGAGGTGCGGGCACGGGGCGGAGAATTGATCGTGTTTGCTGATACACAGGCGGAGATGGACAGCGGCGATGGAATCCAGATCCTCGACATATCACCGACCGATGACGAGATTGCCCCGATTATCTTTACCATCCCCCTGCAGTTACTCTCTTATCATGTCGCTCTTATAAAAGGTACTGATGTGGATCAGCCCCGGAATCTGGCCAAATCGGTTACGGTGGAGTAGCAGGTTGTACCGGGTTTTGGGCCGTAAGGTGTAAAGTCCGGATGCAGCGTTCGATGGATTGGCGCTTGTTTGAGCCGGGTTGTTTCCGCGATTTCTGAATATCGGTAAGAAGCTGTTCCAGCTCGCGGGCTATCGTACTGATTTGGTGGTAGCCGTACAGTGCTCCCGAGCCGGTCAGATTGTGGGCGTCGTGCAGAAGAGAGTCAAGGGCTTGCCGGTCTTTCTGTCCAATAAACTGGCGCCAGTTTTTTTCCAACTGACTGATTTTCCCGGCAAGTTCCTCCCTGTACTGATGTTGCAGCGCTTGCAGCCGCTGCTGTAATTTTCCTGTTTCCGGTTTCATGTCTGGCTGTTCCAATAGAGAATAATAGCATTATCGGCAGGCCAAAGTGCCAGCATGAAAACCGGTCGGTTCAGTATGGGGATTTACTTTGTGAACTGAAGATGCCAGGCATTTTTGATTTCATCGCAGAGCGTCATTGGGTCAAACGGCTTGGCGATGACGGCGATGGCGCCTAGCGCCTTGAGTTCAGCGATTTCCGTGGAGGTGGTTTTTGCAGTCATGAATATGACAGGAACAGAGGCGAGTTCTGGTAACTGGCGTAGTGCCTTGAGCGTTGTCGGGCCATCCATCCCCGGCATCATCACATCCAGCAAAATCAGATCAGGCATAAAATCAGGCCCTGATGCAATGGCCTCGCTGCCCGAGATGCAGCCGTGAACCGTAAACTGGCCAATTTCTTCAAGAGTCAACTTGATGATTGCCTGGATACTGGGTTCGTCTTCGATATAGAGGAGGCGTTGCAAGGTGGGGGTGGTGCTGGTACTGCTTTGAGCATGGTTGATGCGGGCCGTTTGTGGCATGATGCGGTTTCTCCGGAAAACGAAAGCATTGATTTACGCCGATTCAAACTGTCAGGAAACAATGAATCCCCATGTGCATCCTTGCCACACACATAGTGTCGGAAAAAACGGGCGAGATATCAATCCCTGTTCTAAATATTATTAGTTAAAAGATTGTTAAAATTATAACAATGGATATTACCCATCTGCTCGATCCGTTGAATGATGCCCAGCGGGAAGCGGTTTCCGCCCCACCGGGGCATATGCTGATAATTGCAGGTGCCGGCAGCGGAAAGACCCGGGTGCTTGCTCACCGAATTGCCTGGTTGTTGCAGGTCGAGCGGTTTTCTCCTTTCAGCATCCTGGCGGTTACCTTTACCAACAAGGCGGCATCCGAGATGCGAGGCCGCATTGAGGAGTTGCTGGAAAATTCGCCAGGTGGTATGTGGGTAGGCACCTTTCATGGTATTGCACATCGCATGTTGCGGTCGCATTGGCAGGAAGCGGGATTGCCGCAGGGTTTTCAGATTCTGGACAGTGAAGACCAGTATCGTCTCGTCAAGCGGATTATCCGTGAACTGGGACTGGATGAGGAGAAATGGCCGGCCCGGCAGGCGCAGTGGTTTATCAATGCACGCAAGGATGAGGGAGTGCGTCCTTCGGCGGTTGATGATCAGGGCGACCAGACTACCATCGTCTTGCTGACAATCTATCAGGCCTACGAAACAGCGTGCGCACGGGGGGGGATGGTGGATTTTGCCGAACTGCTGTTGCGGGCGCTGGAGTTGTTGCGTGACAACCCTGTGTTGCAGGCTCATTACCGGCAGCGCTTTCAGCATATTCTGGTAGATGAATTTCAGGATACCAATGCTATCCAGTATGCCTGGTTGCGGCTGCTGGTCGGTTCTGGCACTGCTTCCTCCGGCTGGCTGTTTGTGGTGGGGGATGATGACCAATCCATTTATGGTTGGCGCGGAGCGCGCATTGAAAACATTCAGCAGTTTACCCGGCACTATCCCGACGCAAAAACCATTCGCCTGGAGCAGAACTACCGCTCGACCGGAACCATCCTGGCCGCCTCGAATGCTGTTATCGCCCGGAATGGCAGCCGGTTGGGAAAAGAGCTGTGGACCCGTCATGGAGAGGGGGAACCGGTATATATCTACCAGGCGATCAATGATCTGGACGAGGCCCATTTTATTGTAGAGCGGATCAGTAAATGGGTGGATGAAGGGGGATTGCGAAGTGAGTGCGCTGTCCTGTACCGCTCCAATGCCCAATCCCGTGTACTGGAGGAGGCCCTGCTGCAACGGGGAATGCCTTATCGGGTGCATGGTGGATTGCGCTTTTTTGAACGTGCCGAAATCAGGGATGCCATGGCCTATCTGAGACTGGTCAATAACCGGGGCGATGATGCCGCTTTCGAGCGAGTAGTCAACGTTCCGGCTCGCGGTATCGGTGCGCGTACGGTTGAAGTTGTACGGGAATTTGCCAGAGAGTCGCAGCTGACCCTTTGGCAAGCGGCGAAGGAGCTGCAACAACAGCAGCAGCGCCTGAGTGCGCGGGCGGCAAACGCGCTGGGCGGTTTTTTACGGCTTATCGACGGGCTGGCAGAGGGTGTCCGGGATCTGGAACTGGCCGATCAGGTGGAGCATATTCGTCTGCATAGCGGTCTTGTCGCCCACTTCAGCAAGGAGAAGGGTGAAAAGGCCCAGGCGCGACTGGATAATCTTGAAGAGCTGGTCAATGCGGCCCGCAGCTTTGTTGCCGATGAGGAAGAGGGTCAGGAACCGCTTGCCGGTTTCCTCTCGCATGCCGCTCTGGAGGCAGGTGAGGGGCAGGGAGATGCGTGGGAAGATTGTGTCCAGCTGATGACCTTGCACGCTGCCAAAGGGCTGGAGTTTCCACTGGTCTTCCTGGCCGGGGTTGAAGAGGGGCTGTTTCCACACCGTATGTCGGCAGAAGATCCGGTTCGGCTGGAGGAGGAGCGGCGTCTTTGTTACGTCGGGATGACGCGGGCGATGCGGGTGCTCTATCTGACCTTTGCCGAGCGGCGCCGCCTGCATGGCAAGGACACCTATCCCAGGGCATCGCGATTTATCGGTGAAATTCCCCGCGGGCTGGTGCAAGAGGTGCGCATGAGAGGAGCTGTGAGCCGACCATCAACCGTTGTTGGAACAACCCCGCCGCCACAAGGTGGCCTGAATCCTGGACAGCCGGTGCGGCACCCCATCTTTGGTGCAGGCGTAGTGCTTGCGTTGGAAGGAGAAGGCGCACAGGCGCGGGTTCAGGTCAATTTTGAAACAGGTGGTTGCAAATGGCTGATGGCATCCCTGGCCGGGTTACAGTCGTTGTAAGATTCAAAAATCGGAAATAATGGAAGGATGATGTTATGAAAAGACGCGATTTTGTCAAAAAACTGGGAGCGGGAGCCCTGGTTGCCGGTTCAGTTGCCACCGCAGGATGTTCCGGCCAGCAGCAGGTGGCAAAGAGTGGCGGGGCAAGTTCGGCAAAAAGCTATCGCTGGAAGATTGTGACCACCTGGCCGAAAAATTTTCCCGGCATGGGAACCGCAGTCAACAAGCTGGTTGCCCTGATCGACCAGATGAGCGCGGGGCGTCTCAAAATCGATGTTTTTGGCGCGGGCGAACTGGTACCGGCATTTGAGGTGTTCGATGCGGTATCCTCGGGCACGGCAGAGATGGGCCACGGGGCAGCCTATTACTGGAAAGGAAAAAGCGAAGCGGCGCAGTTTTTCTCCACGGTTCCCTTTGGCCTGACCGCACAGGAGATGAACGCCTGGCTCTACTATGGTGGCGGCATGGAGTTGTGGCAGGAGCTGTATCAACCCTTTGGCCTGATTCCGGTAGCGGCAGGTAACACCGGCGTGCAGATGGGCGGTTGGTTCAATAAGGAGATCAACTCTCCTGCAGATCTTGAAGGCCTGAAAATGCGTATTCCGGGATTGGGAGGTGAGGTGTTGCGCCGTCTCGGGGGGACGCCGGTCAATCTTCCTGGCGGGGAGATTTTCACCTCTCTCCAGTCCGGTACCATCGATGCGACCGAGTGGGTGGGCCCCTACAACGATCTGGCTTTCGGATTGCACAAGGCTGCCAAATACTACTACTCCCCCGGCTGGCATGAGCCCGGTACCACGCTGGAGTGCATAATCAACCAGAAGGCATTTGCAGAGTTGCCGGCTGATCTGCAGGCTATCGTCACAAATGCCTGCAAGGCGATCAACGTTGATCTGCTATCCGAGTTCACCGCCCGCAACAACGCGGCTCTGCACAAACTGCTGACAGAACACAAGGTGGAACTGCGCAGCTTCCCGGAAGATGTTCTTAAGGAATTGCGGCGAGTCGCCGATAAAGTGGTAGCGGAACTGGCTGACAGGGACCCGATGGCAAAGAGAATTTTTACCTCTTTCCACAAGTTTCGGGAGCAGGTGGCGGCCTGGGACAACATTTCCGAGCGTGCCTATTTGAATACCCGGATTTAACCGTCCGGGTCTGTCTGGGTGAAGATAAACAGAATGAGGCAGGGATGCAGCGATACAGCCTTAATCGAATAGAGAAATATGACGAATATAAGACTCAAGCTCCGGATTATATTGCCTTTTGTTATGGGTGGAGTTGTCTTGTTCGCCATGTTTCTGTTCGGAGCCTACCGGGAGCAGAATAACAATATTGACAAGGAGGTGGTCGATAATCTGCAGATGATAGAGCAGACCTATCAAGCACTGCTTCAGGAGCATACCGAGCAGTTACAGAGTGCTCTCGAGCTTGTCGCAGCTGACAGGCGTATCATCCATGCACTGCGCACAAGAGACAGGAAGGGGTTGTTAAAGACGGCTACTCCCCTGTTCCAGCGCTTGAAGTCCCGCCATCACATGACCCATCTGGCGTTTCATGATGCCAAACGAACCAATCTGGTGCGCATACATGATCCCGAACGGCGCGGAGACACGGTAACCAGTCTCAATGTACTGGATGCGATGGAGAGCGGAAAAGCCGAATACGGAGTGGAGCTTGATGCTGCCGGGCAACTGGTTCTTCGGGCAGTGCTTCCTGTCCGCTTGAACCAGCGGCTATACGGTTACGTAGAGGTTGGGGAAAACATTAATGATCTTTTCCAGCAAGTGGCAGTTATTGCCCAGGTTGATCTCTATGTTGGTCTTGCCAAGCAAAACCTGAGTCGGTCGCTGTGGGGGAAAACGAATCGGCGGCTGGGATTGCCCGGCTGGGATCAATATCCGGGCCTGGTCGTTTCATACCAAACCCGTTCTCTGCTGCCGAAGCAGCAGCTGGAGATGGTAATCCGGCGGTTGCAGAGTGAGCCACTGAAAATCATGGCTGCCTCGGTTGCAGACAATCACTACCGAATCGGACAGATTCCGTTGCAGGACAAGCGGCACCATATTGTTGGCTATCTGCTGGTAACGGAAGATGTTACCGCTCGATATAACGATACTGTCGGCGCTATCAAAATAATGTCTCTGGTAGCGCTGCTGGTCGGAATGGCATTGACCGGGCTGTTCTATATCATCCTCGGCCGGGCGGAAAACCAGATGAGCAAGTGGCGTGAAAAGGTTGCGGAGGAGAGCCAGGCCCGCGCCGCCATTCAGGAGCGCCATATCAAGGAGCTGGAGTATCTTGCCACTCATGACAGCTTGACAGGACTACCCAATCGCAAGCGACTGGACAACCGTATCAACCAGGCTATTGTGCAGGCAAGCCGGGAGAAGGAGCCCTTCGTGGTAATGCTGCTTGATCTGGACCGTCTTGGGGAGATTAACGATACTCTTGGCCACGAGGTAGGTGATGCGGTATTGCGGGAAGTTGCCGACCGGCTTAGTGCTGTTTTATGTGAGTCCTGTTTTATCAGTCATCCCGGAGGTGGCGAGTTTGTGATTCTGCTGTTGTCGGCAGGGGCGCGGCAGGCAGTGGCTGCCGTGCGCAAGGTTCAAAAGATTTTCGAGGCACCGGTTGATATAAATGAAGTCAAGATTGATATTGGTGTCAGTATCGGCGTGGTTGCATTCCCGGACCACGGTGCAGATACATCACTGTTGATGCGTCGTGCCGATGTGGCCATGCGTCAGGCGAAGCAGCGCAAGAGCGGTTTTGCCGTATATAAAAGCGAAAGCGATCCCTACAGCGTGCGCCGTCTGAAACTGGTGGGCGACCTGCGCCGGGCAATCTCCGCCGGGGAGCTGGTTCTTCACTATCAACCACAGATAAACATTGCCCGGAGAGATATTATCGGGGTAGAAGCACTGGTGCGTTGGCAACATCCGCAACAGGGGTTGCTGCCGCCATTTGAATTTATCCCACTGGCAGAGCAAACAGGGTTGATCCGTCCGTTAACTGTCTGGGCGATCAACCAGGCTCTGCAGCAGGCCAGCATATGGGGGTTACAGGGTCATAATATGACCGTATCGGTCAATCTGTCCGTGCACAATCTGCTGGACAAGGATCTTCCGGGTCAGGTGAAGCGGCTGCTGAAAAAATGGAAAGTTCCACCCGAGCGGCTGGTTCTGGAAATCACCGAAAGCAATCTGATGCTTGATCCGGAGGTGGCACTGGCCACGCTGAAAAAACTGCAAAGTATGGATGTTGCCCTGTCAGTGGATGATTTCGGTACCGGCTACTCATCACTGGCCTATCTCAAAACCCTGCCGGTAAGCGAGTTGAAGATAGATCGCAGTTTTATACAGGAGATGATGCAGGGGGAAAGCGATGCCAAGATTGTCCACCTGATTGCCAATCTGTCACACAATTTGGGCCTGACCGTCGTTGCGGAAGGTGTGGAAGATGAAGCCACCTGGGACAAGATTGCCGATTTGGGGTGTGATGTGGTGCAGGGTTACTATATCTGCAAGCCGATGCCACCCAAAGAGCTGTCCGCCTGGATGATGACGACGCACTGGAAAAGAAATTCGGGCGGAGCGGGGCTGACTCATCAGGCGGGTTAAATCCCTTTTATACTCCGGGCACTATCGATGCGTGAGCACCCCCCGCTTGCTCATCCGGAAAAAATCGATGATTGCATCGACCTCAGGGCTGCCCTTTTCGCTGGCAAGATCCTCCAGCGCCCGAGTCGTATCCAGTCCTGATTGATGGATCACCTTATAAGCATGCTTGATGATGCGGCGCTGCAGGGATGAGAAGCCGTTACGCCGCAGACCAATCACATTGGTGCCGACAAGTGAGGCGGGGTTGCCATCGGCAACGGCATAGGGAGGCACATCCTTCACAATCTTGGCGAGCCCCGCCAGCATGGCGAAATCTCCAATCCGGCAAAACTGGTGAATCGCCACCAGCCCGGAGATGAATACCCGGTTTCCTACCTGGACATGCCCGCCGATGACTGCGCCGTTAACCACAATATTGTGATCACCGAACCGGCAATCGTGTCCAATATGTGCGTTCCCCATGAAGTAGTTGCGGGAGCCGATAAGGGTTGGCTGTTCAGGATTGGTGGCGCGGGAGATATTGACTCCTTCCCGGAACACATTGTAGTCACCAATTTCCAGCCGGGTTTCTGAACCGGAATCAAAACCGAGATCCTGCGGCAGGCACCCCAGCACACTGCCGTGAAATATATGGTTGTGTTTGCCGATCCGGGTCTGCTGGTAAATCCGTACCCCGCTGTCGATGATGCTGCCTTCGCCGATGGTTACGCCCCGTTCGACAATCGTGTGCGGGCCGATCTGCACCGAAGGGTGAATTTCTGTATCAGAATCAATGATAGCGGTTGGGTGAATACTCATTTGCTGTTTCCTGCATTTGTCCCTGCGTGGTAGATTAGCCGTTTTTGCAACAGAACATAAAACGCCATGTCCAATCCGCTGCTTGAGATGGAAGGGTTGCCCCCTTTCCGCCACATTCTACCCGAACATGTAGAGCCTGCCATTGACGAGGTGCTGGCACAAAACCGCTCCACCCTGAAACGGTTGCTGGAACAGGAAAATCCCTTTTCCTGGGACACGCTCGTTCAGCCGCTGGAGGAGATGGATGACTGGCTGGGTCGTATCTGGTCACCAGTTAGTCACATGAACTCGGTAGTCAACTCGGAGCCACTACGCGAGGCCTATAATGCTTGCCTGCCGAAGTTGGCCGACTACAGTACCGAGATGGGACAGAACCGGCAGCTTTATGAGGCATTCAAGAGTATCGCCGACAGCTTCGGCCATTCAGCGATGGAGCCGGCACAACAGCGTATCATTGACAACGCGCTGCGTGACTTCCGGCTCGCAGGTGTGGATCTTGCACCGGAAGAGCAGGAGCGCTACAAGGAGATTCAACAACAGCTCTCCCGCCTTACCAGCAAGTTCGAGGAGAACCTGCTGGATGCAACCCAGGCCTGGATCAAACAGATTGATGCCGAGGAGCAACTGGCCGGACTGCCCGAGTCTGCCCGTGCACAGGCACGCCAGGCGGCAGAGCAGCGGGGTCTGGATGGCTGGGTATTTACCCTGGAGTTTCCCTCATACTACGCGGTGATGACCTATGCCGATGATCCGGAGCTACGCCGGGAAATGTATGGGGCTTATGTTACCCGCGCCTCGGATCAGGGGCCACACGCCGGTCAGTGGGACAACAGCGAGATTATGGAGCAGATCCTTGCCTTGCGCCATGAGCTGGCCGGGTTGCTGGGTTTTTCCAATTACGCCGAGCGTTCCCTGGCCACCAAGATGGCTCCGTCACCGGACAAGGTAATGGCCTTCCTGCGTGATTTGGCGAAGCGTTCCCTCGGGCTGGCACAGAAGGAGCTGGAGCAGCTGGAACAGTTTGCCCGTGAACAGGCCGGGATCCAGGAACTGGCCGCATGGGATATCAGCTACTATTCGGAAAAATTGCGCCAGCACCGCTATGCTCTCAGTGATGAGGATCTGCGTCCCTATTTCCCCGAAACCCGGGTGATACCGGGGCTTTTCGAGACAGTAAGACGTCTTTACGGTCTTGAAATCCGCCGGCTGGAGGGAGTAGAGACCTGGCATGACGACGTGCGGTTTTATGAAATACGAGATGCGGGCGGTGCATTGCGTGGCCAATTCTATCTTGATCTCTACGCCCGGCCCAAAAAACGTGGTGGCGCATGGATGGATGTGTGCATCTCCCGTATGCGCCGTGCCGATGGCACCGTCCAGACGCCGGTGGCCTACCTGACCTGCAATCTCACTCCGCCGGTAGGCAGCGAACCAGCCCTGTTTACCCATGATGAGGTCATTACCCTGTTTCACGAATTTGGTCACGGGCTACATCACATGTTGACCACCGTAGAGTATGCCGGCGTCTCCGGCATCAGCGGCGTGGCCTGGGATGCGGTCGAGCTGCCCAGCCAGTTCATGGAGAACTGGTGCTGGCAGCGGGAGGCGCTGGATCTGTTTGCTACCCATTACCAGACCGGTGAACGGCTGCCCGACGAGCTGTTTGACAAGATGATTGCCGCCAAAAACTTCCAGTCCGGGATGCAGATGGTGCGGCAACTGGAACTCTCCATGTTCGACTTCCGTCTGCACCTGGAGTATGACCCGGAGTCCGGCCCCCGTATCCAGCAGATTCTTGACGAAGTACGCGCCGAAGTAGCGGTATTGCGACCGCCGGTTTACAACCGGTTCCAGCATGGTTTTGGGCACATTTTTGCCGGTGGTTATGCAGCGGGCTACTACAGCTATAAATGGGCCGAAGTGCTTTCGTCCGATGCCTTTGCCCGGTTTGAGGAGAACGGCATTTTCGACCGCAAAACGGGGTTGGAATTTCTTGAGGCCATACTGGAGCAGGGCGGGGCTCGCGATCCCATGGAACTGTTCAGGGAGTTTCGTGGCCGCGAACCGGAGATTGATGCGCTGCTGCGCCACAGCGGGATCGGCGGGCAGAACCGCCCATGAAAGCAGCAAGCTGGAACGTTAACTCCCTGCGTGTCCGCCTGCCGCATCTATTGAAATGGCTGCATACAGCACAACCGGATCTGCTCGGACTGCAAGAGACCAAGATTGTTGATGAACAATTTCCCGCTGCAGAGATAGAGGCTGCCGGTTATCGGGTTATCCATGCGGGGCAGAAAACCTGGAACGGAGTGGCAATACTCAGCAAGATGGATGGCACCGATATTGTGACCGGGCTGCCGGGCCTGGATGATCCGCAACGCCGGGTACTGGGTGCAACCTACGGTGATATCCGTTTTCTCAACCTTTATGTTCCCAACGGCCAGCAGGTCGGTTCGGAAAAATACAGCTATAAACTGGATTGGCTGGAAAAACTGCTGGCCTATATAAAAACCCAATTGGAGCAATATCCCCGTCTGATCGTGGTTGGTGATTTCAATATTGCCCCTGAGGATCGGGATGTGCACGATCCCGCTTTGTGGGAAGGAGGAATCCTGTGCAGTGATCCGGAAAGGGCAGCTTTTCAGCAGTTGCTGGCGTCAGGCCTGGCAGATACCTTTCGACTGTTTGATCAGGAAGAGGGGGTGTTTAGCTGGTGGGACTACCGCGCAGCAGCGTTTCGTCGTAATATAGGGGCGCGCATCGACCATATTCTGGCCAGTCCAGCACTGTGTGAGGTGTGCAGCTACAGTACAGTGGACAAAGATCCACGAAGCTGGGAACGTCCATCAGATCATGCGCCTGTCATCAGTGTGTTTGATGGAATAGGTTTTGCATAACAAATAGACAGTATACACAGCAATCAGGCATACCCGGAATCCAGCAGGTTTCTCGCCATCGCCACCAAAGAGCGATGGTTTTCAGGTAAATCAGGCCAGACCGTAGAGGTGGGCAGGCGCCCGGACGCCAATTGTCGGTACCGGAGAGGTTCTGCAGCGCCGACATATTGGCGATTGTCGTTGCTGAACATGCTGTTAACAAGAAAGTAACAACTCAGCGAATAGTGAAGAAATTTCAAGAGGGGATGGATGAGCCATACACTTGTACACATGTTGCGTGACAGTGCTGAGCACGGCCCTGATTCAGAGGCGGTGGTGCTGGGCAGCCAGCATACTACTTATAGTCAGTTATGGAGAGACATCAGCGCGGTAGCTGGTTTTTTGCAAAAAAAAGGCCTGCAGCCTGGCGAACGGGTTGGAGTGCTGATCAAAAACTCGGCGGAATATATTGCCGTATATTACGGGGTACTGGCTACCGGCGGCGTGGTTGTCGGGCTTAACACCTTGGCAAAGTCTCGGGTTCTGGTCAACTGGTTGCAACACAGCGGTGCCTCCTGGTTGTTTGCAGAGACACAGCATCCCGAGTTGAATGAGGTGATTGGTTCTCTCGACAACACCATTCAATTGGTACGGATGGGAGATTGCGAGGGGGATGAAACGAAGATTCCATCATGGACCTGGCAGGAGGTGTTGCAAGATACAGCCGCAGAACCCGATCTGTCCCGGCTGGAGAGTGCGCAGACCGCAGCGATTATCTACACTTCCGGTACTACCGGACAACCCAAGGGGGTTACGCTCAGTCACGGGAATCTGGCCGCCAACGTATGCTCGATACAACAGTATCTGCAGCTTACCGCAAGGGACCGGGTATTGAACGTGCTGCCTTTCTATTATTCATATGGAAACTCGGTATTGCATACCCATCTGGCGGTAGGGGCGACGCTGGTACTGGAGAACAACCTGCTCTATCCTCAAAACGTGCTTGCCACCATGGCCAGCGAGCGGGCCACCGGTTTTTCCGGGGTGCCATCCACCTTTGCCATCCTGTTGAGCCGTACCCGAATGGAGAACCATGATCTTTCGGCGTTGCGCTACATTACCCAGGCGGGTGGTGCAATGGCGCCCGCCATGATTGAACGGCTGAGGAAGGCTGTTCCCCACGCCAGATTCTTTGTCATGTACGGGCAAACCGAGGCTACCGCCCGGCTCGCCTGGCTTCCTCCCGAAATGCTGGATGTCAAGCCGGGTTCGATAGGAATTGCCATTCCCGGAGTCAGGCTTGAACTGCGCGACAAACAGGGGAACCCTGTGGCTGCGGGTGAAACCGGAGAGATATGGGCGTCAGGGGAGAATATCATGCAGGGGTACTGGCGTGACCCCGACTTGACCCGCAAGGTGCTGGAGGATGGCTGGCTGAAAACCGGTGATTTGGCTCACTGCGACGAAGATGGTTACTTCTATATAGATGGCCGCAGTGCAGACATGATCAAGACCGGCGCCAACCGTATCAGCCCGAAAGAGATTGAAGAGGTAATCCTGGAGCTGGACAGCGTCGAAGAGGCGGCGGTTGTCGGTGTTCCTGATGAACTGTTGGGGCAGGTGATCAAGGCAGTAATCGTACCCAGACCGGGAGAACAGGTCGAAATCAAACAGATCCGCGCCCATTGCTGGAAACACCTGGCCATGTACAAGGTTCCAAAGTTCATTGATTTTGTTAGTGAACTACCCAAGACCGCATCGGGCAAGGTGCAGCGTTATTTGCTGGCCGAGCAGCATTGACCAGACGGGAAGCAGCTGCCAGAAGGCGAAAGAGGCTGGGTGCCGGGCGCAAAAGGTTAACCTCCTGACCGCCCCGTCTCATATTCCGAGCCGTTAACCGGTTTTGTTGCATCAGGGCAACAAACCGGTTTTTTATGTAAGGCATGATTTTTCGACCGTCACCTGCTCTTCAGGTGTTACATTAACAAGAAGTAGCAATCGTCGGTTTGAAAAAGATTTTAGTAGATTAATCAGGCGGTTAAATTCTCATAATTTTGACAAACGCCCAGATTGTTGTGTTTTTCATACAAAATCGCAGTACAAAAGTTGCTTTCCTGTAACTCCTTTGCTTAAATTTACACCGGATTCACTAATTGCAAGTACACAAATATTATAGGTTCCAAACGGAGGATACACCCATGAAAAAGAATATGATTGCACTGGCTGTTGCTGCAGCCATGGTTCCTGGTTTTGCCGCTGCTGAATCCAAGGTCAGCGGGTTTGCGGATATCTATTATACCAACACTGACAACGGCACCAAAGACAAAACTGATGACCTGAGCGTATTCACTGCCAATGCCGAGGTGGATTTTGAAAGCAAGCTGAGCGATATCGTTTCAGTTCGCGTCGATACCGATTTTGCCTTGGCTACTAACGGCGGCTCGAACGCGGGGCTTGGTGGTAATGGCGGCGGTCCTGCTGATTCTGCTGCTATCGAGCAGGCCTTCTTTGCTGCCAGCGTTGCTGAAGGCGTTACCGTAATCGGTGGTGTATTCAACAACCCGATCGGTTGGCAGGCTGAAGATGTTGTTGATTGGTATACTGTGACATCAACCAAAGTCTATGGTGTTCTCGATGATCAGACGGCCCTGTACGGCAATAACATCGCTGGTGTGGCTGTTGCTGGTGACTTGGGACCTGTTACCGTCACCGGCGCGGTGCTGAATGATATAGGCTTGGAAGCATTTGACAAGCAGTCGATTGCTTTGGTCGTGAATGCGACCCCAATGGCTGGTTTGGATGTTGAGCTTGGTTACGTTACTCAAGAGGATAAAGACGGCGTTAACAACGACGCCGACGAGATCGGCGGGGCCGGATTTACCGGCGGTGTGGGCAACGTTACCAACTTCAACGCCACCTACAAGAACGCCGGCCTGACTCTGGGGTTTGAGTACATGACCGCCGAGAAAGCTCTGGACACCGGCCTCACCGTGATGGGTAACTACATGTTTACTCCGGCCGTTGGTGCAACTATCCAGTACAGTTCTCTGGATGGTGATGGTTTTGGTGGTGACGCCGACACCCGCCTTTCTGTGGCTGGTATCTGGAACATTGCCGACAATCTGAGCGTGTTGGCGGAGTACAGCACGGATGAGAACCATGACTCGGATGCTGATGCTACTAACGGTGTAGACGATGAAGGTTCCAAGGATGCGATAACCTTGGAGTTCATCGCCAAGTTCTAAACATTTTCACAACAACAAAAGTTTACCCGACTGGAGCCGCGCATTGCGCGGCTCTTTTTTCTGGTGCGTCAGGTATGGCGCTATCTGGTGCCGTTCCAGTTGACTTGCTCCTTCTGCGCGCATGAGCATGACCGGGAAGCGCGGCGCGGGAAAGTCGCACTCAGGCTCTCTGCCCCCGGTGCGCCTTATTGTTCATAACCGGTTTCTGGCGCTTCTGTTGTACAGTCGAGATAGTTCATCGCCAGTTCCGCAAACTGACCAGGATCAAGGGGGGCTTTGCCAGCGAAAACAGCATACTCAAACTGCTCTATGCCGGTATACTGAAGGCCTCCGAACGTTGGACCCATCCGGTGCAGAGCCGGAACCTGATCCTCTCGCAACTGGCAATCCATTTCGAGGGGAGATTGGATGAGCATCTTGCTCTGTGATAATCGCTGACACAGAATTTTGAACCTGACGTATCCCACGAAATTCCGGGATAAGCGATGGGGAGCGTATGGCCATCTATTCCAGCATGGCCGCTCATTTGCTCTCGGGGCGTACCCACCCGGTCATATTTGATTGACTGGTCTCAGATTCCGGGAAACGAGCTGTTTCACAGCTCATCCGGGCGAGTGTCCATGTGCAGGGAAGACCTCGGCTTTCCCTTTTCATGGCTATTTGTATCGGGGCCAAGGCCAAAGAGTCCTGGCTGGAGGTTGGGCGTTTGCCTGAGGAAATCCGGGGTTCAGCACACGAGATTGTCAACATCTACAGGAAACGGATGCAAATTGAGGAAAACTTCAGGGATCCCAAGAGCACCTGGCTGGGTCTGGGGCTGGAATATGCCCGTTCAAAAAGCCCGCAGAGATATGACAACCTGCTGTTGATAGCTGCACTTGTAATGTTCGTATTGTGATGTACGGGCTATGCGGTAACCCAATCGGGGTACCAGGACAGCTTGCAGGCCAACACCATCAGAGACCGCAATGTTCTGTCGATTATCTACATTGGCCGGGAGGTTGTTGATGACCCCCGTTACAAGATAGATGACTAGCTGATATTGGTGGCAATGGAAAACATTGCCGATTTCATTTTTCACATCGATGACTTGGAGTGATTTTCGTGGGGATCACTCAGCATCGAAACAGAGCCGATCAGATCTGCCGTCTTATCAGACTCAGTCCTCCCGTCCTCGCGACGAGCACGCAAGGGATTTACACGACCAATGTATCAGAAGATCTGAGCATGTGGCCGCTTGGCATCACCGGGTAAGGCACACTTTCTTTACCCCGTAAAAGCAAAAGGGCTCACATCGGAATAATATGGTGCTCAGGGTCTGGTCAGGATGAGCGGGACAAAGCCTGATGTGATCTCAAGACCTCTCACTGTCAATGAACCATCCCCATTCGCATAAATTTTTCCGCTGACGCCATTGTAAGTCCAGTTGATTTCCTCACCCGGCAATGTCTGGAATTGCTGGATGCGCCGTATCGTCACATCGGTTGTGATCGGAAGCGGCCCAAAATAACCGTTTCCTGTTGGTGGGTACCCGGC
>JALSHD010000113.1 GCA_026982395.1 Chromatiales bacterium
TAGTCGTTCCGGTTCCAGACGTAGGGGATGGTGATGCTCCCCTGCCAGCGCGGCGCGAAGCGGTGGGCGTAACCGAGGTTGAGGCGGTACTGGTTCAGATCGGAGCCGGGCGGGTCGGGGGTGTGGTCGCCCTCCCGGTTCCAGAAGCCGTCGTACCGTTCGATATCCAGCGAGGCGTCCGACATCGCCCTGGAGAACTTCGGCAGCAGCAGGGAGGAGGCCGAGCCGCCGCCGCAACAGGAGGCTGCCCACGCCGTGGACAGCGGGAAAAGAGCGATTCCTCCTGCAAGGAGGAGAATCGCCCGGGCCTGGGATTTCCTGTTCAAGGGATTACATCCCCATGCTCATCGAGGAGCCACCGGGAGTGACCTTGAACTCGGCATCGTCCGCCGTGCCGTCCGGGGCGTAGCCGTCGTCGGTCTTCTGCTCGCCGTTGACCGTCAGCCTGACATAGAGCGTGCCCTGGCTGCCGTCGGTGAGCCCGCTGATACCGCTGGCCGACCAGTGGCCGCTGCCGTTATCGGTGGCGGCGATCCAGTTGGTCCGATCGGTGGAGACCTCCACGCTCATGGTATTCACGGTCCACTCTGCGCCCATCTCGTTTTTCAACGTGGTTCCGACGGATACCGCCGGGTAGCTCATCATGTTCTCCTTGGTGGCGATGAAGAGGTCGAAGGTGTGGTTGCCGGTGGTGCCGGTCAGGCCGTCGTGGAACAGGAAATATTTGCGCTTCTCCGGCATGGTTCCATCACCCATATCCATGGCGGACATCTGCATCTGGTGATCCCCGGCCATGTCGCCGCCCGGGTTCATGCCGCCCATTCCGGCGATTTTGTCATCCTGGCCCTGCAGTACCGCCTTGGCCGTGTCGCCACCCATCGCCATCATCACGGTAGGATAGAAGTGGGCCTCCTCGTCGCCGATCGTCACCTTCATGTCCCAGAAGCCCATGGAGGTGCCGTTCATCATCTTCGAGGCCATCAGATAGTAAACGGTACACTGGTAGCTCCCGGGCTGGTCGGCCTGCTCGATGCATCCTCCCACCGGCGTGGAGTGGCTGTGCATCGCCATGTGCATCACCGGCGTCAGGGAGAGATTCAGGCCAGTCGCTGGCGTTCCGTCACTGTTGTTGGTGATGGTCAGGGTGCAGGTGGATTTGCCTTCCATCGGGCCCATCATGGGGGTACGTTCGATTTTGTAGCTGTCGGTCAGCACCACGCTCCCTTCCGGGAGGGCACCGATCTCGTCGGCGGTGAGGCCGGAGAGGTTGTTCGCGCTGGCGAAAAACCGGGTCATGGCGCGGGAGAAGCGGTTCTGGATGTCCATCGGCAGTCGTTTGCCACTGGAACCTATGTCGATCGGGCCATTGGCGTCGCTGCCATCGGCGTTACCGTCGGCCAGATCGTCGGCAATGGCCTGCAGCAGGTCGAACTGCTCTGCGGCCTGAAGGCCGAGATCCATGTTCAGCTGACTGAAGGCCGCCGCCCGCAGTCCGGCGCGGAGCTGGTTTTTCTCACCTCCACTGGCGCGGGGGGTTACGGCGCTGTCCGGTTTGTAACCAAACGCATTTTGAAAGGCATTTTCGGCTGCTTGCCGTGTCATTTGGTGGGCTGTAATCAGTCGTCCGACGATAGTGGTCCCGGGAGTGAGACTTACATTTGAGCCGGAGGAGAGCCTCCCTGCAGGCACATGGGCCATCAAGCTGTCTGCAGTGACTGATAACCCGGTTGCCTCATCGTTAAAAGTGCCACCGCTGGATTCGACAATCAACGCCTCGGACAACCGATCCCTGTCCACCTCGATGGTGTAGTTGCCGTCACTGCCTGACTGCACCGGCCCCGCGATGAGCTCGCCACCCGCCGTCTTGATGCTGACCTGCGCTCCGGAAACCGGAGCGGCGTAAATCACCCCGCTGATGGTGGCGGTGTCATTGTCATCGCTGGAGGAACCTCCGCCGCAGCCGCTCAACAGGCCGCCCGTAGCGAGAAAAAGAGCAGATAAACAAAGAGAGTCATTGATATTCATGGTGTGTATTCAACCTAAATGGCTTCCTGATCCTGCAATAGGTTTCAGCAATATACGAGCCAATAATTTTTTGCATGAATATCATCTGGTTGCATATTTCTCCCCGTTGAACACTGGGTGCTTTGACGCAATGGATGAGGCATATCACGTGAAAGGTTCTGTCACAGGTGCTTTTCCAAAGTGCGGTCATTTATCTCTGCCCTGTGCCAGATGACATGGTGGTTGGTCATATGCCATTTTGTTTTTTCATCAAAGAGCACAGCGGTTTTTTCAAGAGCTTGTTTTTACAGTGATTGGATTGTTTGGCCTGAGTATTGCCTTGTAGCCAGTGAACTGACAGAGCAGCTGCCGGGGAGTTGAGCTGTCTGACGACAAGAACATCGGGATTTTTTTGGGGTTTGACATGAAGAGATTGTTTTCCGGAAAAGATGGTCGGTTTACCCGTTTGCTGGTGGTGTTTGCCCTTGCCGGGCCGGTTTATGCGGCTGAGGGTGGCGTGGTTGCCCCGGTTGACATTGACACCAACGAGAAGGTTGACAATCCGGCATTGCATCCGGCAATTCCCCTGCTGGATGAAGAGGGCCGACACGTACTGGACAGTGGCAAACCGTACAGCCCGCGCCTGAGCTGCGGCTCCTCGAACTGCCATGATTATGATGCCATTACCAGTGCCTATCACTTCGAGATGGGGCGTGATGAAGCGAGCGACGACTTTGGCGCTCTCCACGGACTGCCCCATCTGGTTTCACCGGGCTACTTTGGTGGCTATGCCTGTATGGGGGGAAGCAATCCCGAAGTGCTGGCGAAGAAAACCAACGCCACTGCCGATGATTTCGCCGATCGGGGTGCGGCCGGCTGGATCATCCGCTGCCTCGGTTGCCATACCGGGGGTGGCTGGGCCGAGAAGGATCGCAACGGCCGGCGTTATGACGAGACCGATCCCGGTTCGGTGAGGGCGCTGGATGGTGACTACTTCAACCGCGGTACCGACGAGAACAACCAGGATGCCGAGATCACCACCGTCGCCCGCTGGGACTGGAAAAAGAGCGGTGTGGTGGAGGCGGACTGCCTGCTCTGCCATGCCGACTTCACCCGCCTCACCAAGGGGGACCCGGCGTTGGCGGGAGAGGGCAGCAGCGATGCGCTGACCCATCTGCGCGAGTTGCGCCGTACCTACCTGGTGCGCGGGTATCGCGCCTTCCGTTTTGCCCCCTCGGCTACGCTGGAGTTTTTCAACCTGCGCCACGAGGCGTGTGGCGAGAACGAACCGGGTTGTGCCGCGGAGGATCGCACATTGCTCACCTTCGTCCGGGATCTCGAAGCCGATCCCCCCATCCACAGCCGGGCCAAACCCGCCTATGCGCTGTTGCTGAACGAGAATGGTGAGCCGCGGATCGACTGGAACCGGAATGCCTTCGATGAAGACGGCAAGGTGAAACTCCCCCTGTTGCGCTTTCCCGGCAACGACAACTGTATGGTGTGTCATCGCACCAGCAACTCCCGGCGCGGTTTTTACGGCTTCGGCGAAGGAGCGGAGGCCACCTACGAGGAGGAGACCGGGGTCCTGGTCGAGGATTACCAGGATGACGTGCACAAGGGCAAGGTCTGGACCGATCCGGTCACCGGCGAGGAGCGGCGCATCGAGAACTGCAACACCTGCCATGCCCGCAACTATTTCCGCGCCGCCTGGGCCAATACCGATCTCAACGCCAACCACGATATCCTCAAGGGCAATTCGGACATGGATGTGCGTAACGATCTGGACTACAACCCCAACGCCAGGAGCTGTGAGTATTGCCATGACGAATCGCCGCAACCGGTGATTCCCTCCGGCCAGAAGGACATGGTCACCGCCCACCTGGAGCGCTGGAAGCACAGCGGCCATATGGCGGGCTACCCGGAATCCACTCTCGCCCGTATCACCCGCACCCATCTGGACGTGATCAGCTGCCAGGCCTGCCATATCACCGGCAAGAAGGGGCGCCGGGGGAGAGATCTGCAGATTATGTACCGCTATCGTCAGGCGGAGGATGGTTCGCTGAAGATAGTCCCCTACAACCCGCGTATCCGTTACTACTGGAAGGATCGCAACAGCGGGCGCATCCTCACCCGTCACGAGCGCAACAGCGTGTTCGAGGAGCGGCGGGACGGGCAGGGCGACCGTTACGGGGTGATCGTCGATCCGGAGAGCGGCCGGGAGCTGGCCCGGGTCAGTGCGCGCATCTCCCACGGCAGCGTGCGTTACGGGGACCCGGAGGACTACGCCGGATTCCTGGCCCTGAAGCGCGCCTACGACAAGCTGCTGGCCCGCAAAGGGGTGAGCAATCCCGATACGGTAATGGTGTGGACCGAGTCCAACGAATATCTCATGTCCCACAATACACGCCCGGCCACCGCCTCGGTACCGTGCGAGGCGTGCCACAACAGGAAGCAGAACGGCTCCTTCAGCGCCCTGCTGTCCAGTGACGGCCTGTTCGGCGGCGGCCGTGTCAAGGAGGTGACCAGGCTGGTCGACCGGCGGCTGCTGGATGAGGGGATCGTGGAGCTGGATCTGGAGTACATGAAGATGGACGACGATGGCGTGGTGACCGAGAACGTTGCGGACATCCTCTCCGTGACCCGGGTCGATCCCTTCATGACCATCCTCAAGGCGAGCAGTGCCCGCGCCGCGCTGGGCAGGGTCAGCCGGGTGAGCACCGAAAAGGGACTTGCCGCCATCGGCGCGACCGGCAAGGGTGCCGCCGTGCTGGCAGAGTGGTTCGGCCTCGACGAGATGCTGTTGTACCGGCCTGTCTATGGCGACGAAAAACTCCGCCGACTGGCGGTCATGCCGGAGCTGGATGGCACCAATGAACGGGTCTTCCCTTCCTACCGGTTGCGGGCGGCCATCGCCGATGACGGTATCATCGCCGGGGCGCGTAGAGCCGGACTGGGCGAGCTGGCTTCTCCGGTGTTTATGCTGCAGGCCAGGGATCCCCGGGGTGAACCGGTCAGCCGTTTCACCGGGGTTCTGATCAAGCTGCCATACGGCGGTGTCGGGGAGAGTGCCGGTGAGGTGAATGTGCTCCATTCGGCAGACGGGGTGCAGTGGTCGGCCCTCGATGAGGGCAGCATCGTGACGGTTCAACCACGCAGTGCCGAGGCGGATGGCATGGTAGTGTTCCGCACCACCCGCTTCAGCTACTACGCCGTCGCCGACACGGACTCCGCGACCTTGTCGCCCCAGAGCAGTTCATCCGGTGGTGGCGGAGGGGGTGCCGTGTTGTGGCTGCCGCTGATCGGTGTGCTGTGGCTGGTGCTGAAGAGGGTGCGCAGAAGAGATGTCTGCGCATAGAGTGGCCAGACTGCTGCCGTGGCTGGCCGGAGCCGGTCTGGCCGCCGGTCAGATCGCCTTGTCGTCCAGCTGCTCCCTGCCCCGTGACGGACGCTGCACCGCCTGCGGTGGTTGTGTGGTGGCGCTGGGTGTTCTGGTGAGCTGGGCCGTGTTGAAGAAACACGGCGAAGGTGAACCGCCGCAGCGGGGTGTGGAGCGTACGGAACCCCGGCGCTGGCGGTGATCCGGCGTTGCCTGCCCGGCCTCGCAAGCATCCTGCTCGTGGCGGCACACAGCGGGCAGGTCTGCTCTGCCGCCGCGGCGGTCGGCCGTTTCGACAGCCGGATACAGGTGGACAATCGCTACCTCGACGACGAATTGATACTGGAGCAACGTGGTGAGATCACCCTGAACGACGAGCCACGAGGGGTGCGCATGGGCCTCTCCTTCGCCCTGCGCCAGCGGGACGAGAGCGGCGAGGTCCGTCTCGACCGGCTGTTCGCGGAGAGACGGTTCCCGTCGTCCGGCGCCCGGCTGACCGTCGGCCGTACCGAGCGCAGCGACAGTCTGGGTTTCTATACCCTTGACGGGATGCAGCTCGACTGGTCTGCCGGGCGACTGGGGCTTCATCTCTACGCCGGTGTTCCCGCCCGTATCGAAGACTACCGCTCCATCGAAGGAGAAGGGCTGTACGGGATCGAGCTGCAATTGCGCCCGGCCGACCCCGGGGGCTTTCTGCACCGGGCCCGGCTGGGCTGGCAGCACCACCGGGACGGAACTGGCAGTGACCGGCTGAGCGGGGGCATGACCGGGCGCACGCGAAACCGGGTGGAGTATCTGCTCTCCGGGGTATATGTGTTGCAGGAGGCACGCCTGGAAGAGGCATCGGGGAAGATCCGGGGAGAGCCGGGCAAAAAAACCGGGTGGTCGATCTCCGGGCAGATCTATCGGCCGCGGCGTCCGTGGCTCACCTTTCGCGAGCGCTACTATGCCCTCTATGCGGCGGGCCGGCAGTCGGTGGTACAGGGGAGTTTTTATTTTCGCCCGCGCAGAACGGCAGAGTGGTCGCTGGGCGGCCGCCATGTGTCACGGGAACAGGGTGATTCCGGCTACGGATTGAGTGGTGGCATCAGACTCCGGGGAGACTCCGGCTGGCGCAGGGAGCTGTTGTTCAACTGGTTGCGGCTGGGGGACGAGGTTACCGCCGGGGCCTGGTTTCAACTGGAGAAACCGCTCGGTTCCCGCAGCCGGATGAGCCTGTGCACTGCCCTGCAATACCGGGACAAGGCGCTGTACGGCGTGGATCGCAGCAGCGGCGTCGAGCTGGATCTGGAACGGATGATCAGGGCCGATCTCTACCTCTCCCTGTTTGCCGCATATCTGTGGGACAGCCGTCTGGATGACGAATATCGCGCCGGGGCGCGCCTGAGCTGGTATCTCGACGAATACCGCCCGGAGAAGGAGAGATGAAGCGGATTCTGTTGCTCTGCCTCATCCCGGGCTTGCCGTTTTTCGCGGCAGCGGAAGAGCCGCCGGTGGCGGAAAAGGAGAAAACCTGGTGGGAAGAACGGGCGCAGCGCCCCGATATCTACTACCCTCACAACGCCCATCAGGAAGTGATGAAGCAGGAGGGGGATCCCTGTCTGCTCTGCCATCCGTTCAGCAAAAACGAGGTGACCGAAACCCAACGGATAAAGATGTTGACCGTCATCGCCAACGAACCTCTGGCAGCCATCTGTCATGAGTGCCACATGAAACGGCAGAGCGCCTCCTGGCGGTGCGATCTATGCCACCCGGAGCCGGCAGCGATCTGGCCGGAGAGCCACGATCTGGACTACCGGCTGAATCACGCCGAGGATGCCCGTCTCGATGAAGGGGAGTGCCGCAGCTGCCATCTCGATCTCGGTTTCTGTACCGATTGCCATTTCGCTCGGGACGGCTCCCGTTTCCGTGTCCATCCGTTGGGTTATCGCACCCGGCACGCAATCGAGGCGCGGCTGGTGCCGGCGGATTGCGGACGTTGTCACGGCGCCCGCTACTGCAGCGATTGCCATCGGCGGGCGGGGCGATGATCCGGCTGCTGGTCGTATTGCTGTTGCTGACCGGCTGCCAGGCGGAGCGTTCCGGCGTGATACTTGGGGGTGATCTGATTCTGGATCGCTCCCACGGCGGTGCAGGTTCCGCCTGGGGGCTGGCGGAGTGTGCGGGCTGTCACCCGTTGGCGGTGATTCACGAGGCGGCCCGCGGGATCGCCCCGCTGGTGCGCCGGCACGGCTACGCCACCTGTACTGGCTGCCACGGTGACAACGGCAGCAACCGGCCGCGGCGCTGTACCATCTGCCACAATGCGTCCGATCTGCCCCGCACCCCGCTGTCCACCGGCCGGCACGCCCATGGTTTCATCGCCGACACGGGAGAGCCGTTGCGTGACGGGCAGTGCCTGGTCTGCCACCAGGCCGCTGACATGGATGGCCGTTTCGAGCCGGAGCAGGATCTCACCCCGCTGCCCGATGCCACCGGCCATGCCACCCGTTACCGCTCCATCGCCGACTTCTGCCTGCGCTGTCACAACCGGAACCACCAGCAGCCGGGCTTCGCAATGGATGGGGAGCGGTTCGACGACCCTCTCATCGCCGTGGAGGATGCGTGGCGATACATCGACAAGCATGGCTTGAGCTCCGGCACGGGTGAGGGCACCTATGCCGGACTGCGTGCCGGGTACCGTTACCGGAGCGTGGTGGAGTGTACCGATTGTCATGCCATGCACGGTACGGACAACGGCAAGCTGATCATCGACAGTTCCCTGAAAGGCGTGACCCGGCTCGATCCCGCCCTGCGCGAGAGACCCTACCGCATCGATACCGCGCACGGTGACTACTCCCAGCTCTGCGTGATGTGCCATGCCATGGAGCTGCTTCTGGACGCGGGCGGAGAGGATACCGGCAACGGCCTGTCCGGTGTTCACAAGCGGGGGGGTGACTGCCGCCCCTGTCACACCCACGGCGAAGCGGTGCAGGCGGGGTTATGAGGGCCGGCCGGTTGTTCGGAATGTTCCTGCTGGTGAACCTGCAGGCCTTCGCCGCCGGTACGGATGAGCAGTTGCCCCCTTTGCACCACCCGGTGGAGGTCGAGATCCCGGATGGGATGGAGATCCCCGATACCTTCCCCCTCTCCGCCGATGGCCGGCTCGACTGCAAGACCTGCCACGGCATCGAGGGTATCGGAGAGCTCCCTTTCGATGAGCTGGATCGCGAAGCCCCGGATTTCCACCGCGGTGGTCCCTACCGGCGTCTGACCGACTTTTGCTACCGCTGTCACGACCGGCGGGAATACTCCCGCTCCAACATCCACAAACTGCTGGACGAGAGGGGGGAGTACGACGAAGAGGCGTGTCGCCAGTGCCACCTGGAGGTGCCGGATCCGGGAGAGGAGAACATCGTGCGCAGTGAACTGAAGTTCCGCCTTCCGCCGCAGAGGCTCTGTTACGGTTGCCACCTGAGGGCACCCCATCTGAATGCGCTCGACCATCAGGTGAAACCGGATGAGGAGATGCGCGAGCGCATCGGGCGGGCGGAGCGGGGGCTGGGCGTAATCCTGCCTCTGGACGGAGACGGCAAAATCATGTGCGCCACCTGTCACACTGCCCATCAGCGCGGCCTGATCGACCCGCAGTGGCCGGCGGGCAGGCAGGTGGCGGATACCGATCTGGATGAGGGGGTGACCTACCGGGAGCATGTCTGGAACAGAGTGTTTCAGGCGGACAAGCGGGAGCGGCTGGAAGTGCTGGCCGGGGAGGAGGGAGCGGCGCCCGTTCTGAGCTATCGGCGCATCGAGAAAGAGGTTCTGATCCGGCTTCCCGCCAAGGACGGAACGCTTTGCCTGGTCTGCCACGAATTCGAGCGGTAATGAGCAAGATGGTGGAAAAGATCAAGGCGATCCCCAACGGACAAAAGTTCCGTTACGGCCTGCTGATTCTCTCCTGTCTGCTCTTTTTCGCCCCCTTCCTGCTGATCCCGGGGCTGGTGGGGAATCCGGATCTCTGCGGTAAGCTCTGTATGCGCCGGTTCTATATCTGGTTCCCCGGCATGAGCCTGGATGATCTCGGCACACAGATCGCCGTGTCACTGATCGGGGTGGTGTTCTTTCTGCTCATCATGGTCACGACCTTCTTCTTCGGCCGCATGTGGTGCGCCTATGTCTGTCCGGTGGGCGGCTTTCCGGAGCTGGTCAGCCGCCTGCTTCCCGAACGCTGGAAGATCGAGTACCGTGCCCTGCCGCAGGTGCCGATCCGCTACGGCTATTTTCTGACCTACGTGTTTCTGCTGCCGATCATCGGGATCAGCGCCTGCACCCTGTGTAACTTCATCACCGTGCCGCGCATCTTCGAGGCGTTCAGCGGCGGGGTGATGGGGATCGCATTTCTCTTCTCCGCCATCGGGCTGGTCAATCTTGCACTGCTGTTCCTGCTCGGGTTTTTCGCCAGCAAGGGGCGTGCCTATTGTCAGTTTCTCTGTCCCATCGGGGCGGTGGACGGGCTGGTCAACCGCCTGGGCGCCCGGTTCCGTTTCACCCGCCGCATCCGGGTAGAGCGCAGCCGCTGTACCGGATGCAACATCTGCGCCCAGAGATGCATGTGTGGAGCGATCAGGATGGTGGACCGGGTCGCAGTGGTGGACCAGACCTCCTGCATGTCCTGCCACGAATGCGCCGACGTGTGCGACTGGCACGCCATCAGCTGGCTGGCCGCACCGCCGGACAAGGAGCCGAGACGCAGGAAAAAGGGGGTTGAATATCATCCCCAGCCCAACTGGGTCGCCATCTACCGGGAACCGCGGGTGGCGGGGAGCGGGATCCGGCCGAAGTTCGTGGTCGCGTTACTGATCTCCGTCGTACTTGCGTTCGTCACCCTGAGCGAACTGATGGCGGCGGAGCGGCAGAGCGATCCGGATGGCTGTTTCTCCTGTCACGCACTGAAGGGGCTGGACTACATCGACGAACAGGGCCTGCTGCGCAGCGCTTCCATCGACCAGTCCCATTACTATGGCTCCCTGCACGGCAGTGTGCCGTGCAGGGATTGCCACCGCAGGATTCGGGACTATCCCCACCGGCCCGAGAACGGCGAAGTGGATTGTGCCGACTCCTGTCACGTGGCAGAACCCTCCGGCGGAGATGCCTATACCCACGAGAAGGTGGTGGCGGAGTTCGAGCGATCGGTACATGGCGAAGGGGCCAGCAGGGGGTTCCGCGGCGGTAACCGCCTGCAGGAGAGCGGACAGGCCAGTCCCTCCTGCCGCTGGTGCCACAGCAACGAGCTCTACATCAACGAGCGGGAGCTGCCCCGGTTCCGCGAATCGTTCGCCCATCTGGAGACCGATTGCGGCAGTTGCCACCAGGGGGAGGTATGGCTCAACCGGTTTGGCGGCCATCTCCTGCGCCGTTTTCTCGGTGCCCGCTGGAACAAACGTGATCACAACCGGATGTGCAACAGTTGCCATGCCGACCGGGAGCGCATGGTACGGGTGGAGATCGAGGAACCCGACAGCGGGGAGAGACGTCCGGCTGCTCCGCGTTTCGTGCTGGCCAGTGCCAGCTATGCCATGACGCTGCATGGCCGCCTGCTGGCGAGCGGGGTGCCGGAGGGAGCCTCCTGTATCGACTGTCACGCCCCCAACGGCCTGCGCCATGCGGTTCTGCGGGACACCGAGACGGACTCCTCCATCCATCCCGGCAATCTGGCACAGACCTGTGGTGCGGCGGGGTGTCACGGCTACGCCGGCCATCCGCTGAATGGTGCGTTCTTGCACACCGACCTGCATGACATCGACATGATCCCGTTCCTGGACGAGAACACATCCCTGGATGCGGCGCGGCTGGAGTCCGGCTGGATCAGGGCGCTGCTGGTGCTGGCGCCGGTCGTGTTGCTCGTGGGTGGCGGGAGCGTACTGGGAATGCTGATTGGCGGGCGCAGGAAGGGGGTGATCTACGCCCGGTTCGGAGGCCGTTCGTTTCAGGAGAAGATGATCGGCCAGAGGCCCAGACGTCGCAAGGGAGCGAAAAATGGGGATTAGACTGGCAATAACGGTTTGTCTTTTGTCGGCGGTTTTCACCCTGTCCGCCGCCCCGCTTTATCCGGAACTGGTGGAGCGTTCCGAAGTGGATGACGAGGCGCTGCAGGATGCACTCGAGCAGATAAGGGAGCTCGAAGAGATTACCGTGATCGATGAACTGCCACTGCCCCCTTTCCACCATCGGGATGCCATCCCTGTTACTGCCAGGCAGCCGTTCTGCCTGCGTTGTCATCTCCCCCTGCCGCACCGCCGGGATGAGCGGGCGCGTACCTTTCTCAACATGCACGGTCGGTTCATCGCCTGCGAGACCTGCCATTTTCGCCCCGCAGGGGTGGAGCTGGAGTACCGCTGGCTGGCCTACGGCGGAGAGCAGGCAGGGCAAGCTCTGCCCGACAGGAAGCCGCCGCCGGAGCAGGAAGAGTTTCCCTCCCTGATCCCGCGGGAGGATGCCCGCATAGCTCCCTTTCACGGCGGGGAGATGGTGCTGGTGTTCGCTGATCACCCCTTTGCCGAAAGGGTGGAACAGCGCTGGAGGGAGGGAACGGAGAGGGAGAAGGCGGAGCTCAAGGTGCGTCTGCATGCTCCCCTGGAGAAGCGCGGACCGAAGTGCGGAGAGTGTCACGGGGAGCGGAACGTGCTGCTGGATCCGGGGGCGCTGGGGGCGTCTCCACGGCAGCTGCGCGCCTTCCGGCAGAACACCATCGTGCGCTTCTTCGAGCGCTTCGGGGACGAGGAAGGGCGGTTGCGGATCGATGAACTGCTGCGCTGAACCGGACCGGATTCGCCGGGCGCTCCCGATCTGCCTGCTGGCGCTGGTGGTGGGCGGCTTTCCTCTTTCTGCCGCCGCCACTCTTCCGGCACGATACCTGTTTTCCCTCACGGATGGTTTCGATCAACCCAGTGACGTGGCGGTTGCAGAAGATGGCACCATCTATGTGCTGGATGGCGTCAATGGCCGGGTGGTGGTGTTCGATTCGAGGGGCAGGAAAATATCCTCTTTCGCCGGAACGGGCAGGGGCAGATTGAAATTGCCGATGGGGATCGCGGTCGCTGACGGCGCAGTCTATGTGGCCGACAGCGGCAATCACCGCATCGTCGTTTTCGACCGGCGGGGAGGTCTGCGTGACACCATTCCGCTTCATGGCGAACCTCCTCCGGAGCCGGTGGCGATACTGGTCGGTGACGGGATGCTGGTCTGGACGGATCGCCGCAACCACCGCCTCTGCCGTCACGATCTGAAGAGCAGGGTTCTCCTCTCCTGCCAGGGCGGTTGGGGAGAGAGCGAAGGGGAGTTCCGTTTCCCTTTCCAGATAGCCGCTGATCGCGATGGCTATCTCCATGTGGTGGACGTGCTCAATGGCCGGATACAGGTATTTCATCCGCGGGGGCGATACTTCACCCGCATCGGGCGGTTTGGTCTCGGGCCGGGGGAGCTGTACCGCCCCAACGGCCTGGCGTTCGCGCAGGACGGGCGGCTGCTTGCCGGTGACAGTTTTCGCGGCACCATCTCCGTCTTTCTGAACGGACGGTTCCAGGGCCGGTTGTCCGACCGGAGTGGTTCGCATCTCGAGCTGGGAACACCGGCGGGAATCGCCGCATGGCGGGACCGTCTGTACGTGGTGGATATGGCCGGCGATCGCGTCGCGGTCTATGCCCTGCCGCGACCCGGTGAGCGGAAGGCCCCGGCCGCCGAAAAGGCTCGGACATCGCGGAAGAATTGCGCCACCTGCCACCTCTCCTGGGCGGCGGGATACACTCCCGGCGAAGGAGAGCAGGACGGCGTCCCGCCGGTCGCCACCCCCCGGATGTGCTACAGCTGCCACCATGGAGTGGTCATCGAGTCACGGCAGGCTATCGGCCGCGGCGGGCAGCACCCTGACATCCATCACCAGCGCGAGCGGAAGGAGCGCCCCGGTGAACGGGACGAGATCCCCGAAACGTTTCCCCTGGTGGGTGAAAATCAGCTCTCCTGCGGCAGCTGCCACACCCCTCATCGCGGCGATCCAGAACGGCCGGCCACCAGCCGCAAAGACGAGGTGAACCCCTGGCTGCGGGTGCCGAACCGGGAGGGTGAGCTGTGCCACCGCTGCCATGAATCGAAGCTGGACAGCGCACAGGAGAGAAAGAGACCACGGCGCGGCATAAATCACCCGGTGGACATCTTTCTCCGCCCGCCTCCCCACTCCAGGGCGCGGGGCTATGCGACCGATCCGGATCTTCGCCATGGTCTGCCGGACGAGCTGGTGAGAAAAGGGCTGAAGCAGGGTCCGAACCGCCGGTTGATCTGCCAGAGCTGCCACCGGGTGCATGGAGCCGCCGGTGAATCGCTGCTCCCCGTCACCGGGAACGGCAGCAGACTGTGCATCGAGTGCCACCGGCGGCACTACGCGAAAGGCAGGGACGAGGCGCGCCGCAAAGGGGTTCACCCCGTCGATATGGAGCTGGAACGACCGGTGCAGATGGGAGGCGAAAGTATAACGACCATCACCTGTCTCACCTGTCATGCAGCCCACGACGGAGAACCGGACACCCCGCTGCTGAAACATGATCATCGGGAGGGGAAGCTGTGCGGCTTCTGTCACGACGGTTACGCTGCCGTGATCGACAGCGACCACGACCTGCGCGTCACTGCACCCGACCACGCAGACCGGTTCGGCCGACGGCCGGAGCCGGGGGGCGCCTGTGGCCCATGCCACACCATGCACCGGGGCGACGGCCGGGCGCCGTTTCTCTACGCGGGTGAGTTTCGACCCTGGCAGGGAGAGGAGCCGGCGCTGGAGCGGGACCGGATCTGTCTCGATTGCCACCGCGAAGAGGGCGCCGCCGCGGATGCGGTGGTGGAGTGGTTCAGCCACCCCCGCAAGGATCTGGTGCTGCGCTCCGATCCGGAGGTAATGCCACTGGTGGGCGAATCGGGAGAGACTGACGAATTCGGGGTCGTCGCCTGTATCACCTGTCACGACCCTCACAGCTGGACAGAAAACAAATCAAAAATATCATCGCAGATGTCAGGGAACCGGAGTGGAAATATATTTAGCAGTTTTCTGCGTCGAAAAAGTGTTCGGCAGAGTTTCTGTATCGAATGTCATGATATTGAGACAGTGGTTAAGTATAAATACTATCATGATGAGTTAAGTCGGGATGCTGGTGGGAAATATGATAATTGATTTTGTCATTTATGATATTCAGCCATGATGAGAGTGTTCATAATACTAACCCGCTCTGCGGCACTCGATGGGAATGAAAGGTGGATTCTTCCGATTCTCCGGGATTTTGTGTATTAGAAAAAACTAAAACTTTTCCTTGTCTATCCGATACCCATCAGACAAACAATAATAAGGGGTCAATCAATGTCGGGAATTACAGAAGTGAAGCCGGGGAACTCTTCATACTGCATTGTCTTGTATGATGCCCCATCCCCCGAGGAATTTGGATTGTATCAAACACTGTTGAAGGAGAGCGCAGCAGGGGCATCGACATGAGATTCGAGACTGGTTTCAGGCGTGATGTTCCCAGATCGTTTGTGTGTTGTCGAAAGGGGATGGCTTTGCTGTTGATGCTGTTTTTCAGCGGTACCGTTGCACAGGCGGTGACACCATTGGTGGTTTATGATTTCGAGGGCAACGTTACGGACAGCAGTGGTAATGGAAATCATGGTGTTCTCACAGGAACATATAGTTTCAACGCGGACGGATACAATGGTAAAGCTGTCAGTCTGTCCGGTAATGCCCATATCAAACTCCCTGACAATCTGATTTTGAATAACCAGGACTTTACGGTTGCCATGTGGTTTAAGTCAACCTCTCCGGGTGCCCTGTTTGGCTATCAAAACTCTTCAGTTGGAGGTCGTCCCAACCAATATGTTCCCATTGTGTCAATCAATAACCAGGGACAGTTGAGAGTAGAAATTTGGCAAACGGGCGGCGGACTCACCTATACCTCGACAGCTTTGGTGAACGACGATAATTGGCACCGCGTGGTACTGACATCAAGCACCACGAATGGGGAGATAAAGGTTTATCTTGATGGCTCACTTCTTGTGACCCGTGGCGGGACCCCTGAGCATCTCGCCATGTCGTACAATCAGATTGGAGTTAGTTATCACGACGGAAGTGTGCTCCGCCCGAACTTGCCCTCCGGATGGGACTATTTTACCGGTCTGATTGATGAATTTCTGTTTTTCTCTGAGGCACTGCCCCAGACCGAAATTGCAAAGACAACTCAGTCGATTTCCTTTCCTGTTATCGCTGACCGGCTGTTAGGCCAGGGAACCCTTGATCTGGCAGCAACAGCATCGTCCGGTTTGTCTGTGAGCTATACCAGTGCCACCCCGGAAGTGTGTACGGTGTTGGCAAATACGGTGACTCTGGTAGCAAACGGAACCTGTACGATTCGGGCGAATCAGGCTGGTGACGCTGTTTACAGCGCCGCCGCTCAGGTCACGCGGAGTTTTGAAGTGACTGACACCGCTGCTCCGGTACTGACGATAAGCGGGGGAAACACGATCTTTGTGGAAGATGATGCAGCGGTTGCAGTCGATCCATTACTGACAATCGCGGGATCAAACACGGGTATTGTTGATGGAGCTACTGTGGCAATTACTGGTGGTTATATCAGCAGTGAAGATCGCCTGGTTTACACAACCACCAGAGGCATCGGTGGTAGTTTTAATGCTGCATCGGGCATCCTGACCTTGACTGGCAGTGCCAGCCCTGATGATTATCAGGCGGCGTTACGTGCGGTGCAGTATCAGAATATTAATAGTGAAAATCCCGATACAGCTGCACGCACAATCCGGTATGCACTGGGTAGCTCCCTCTCTTTTTCCGGGAACGGCCATTTCTATGAGTTTGTTACCGCTGCGGGAATCTCCTGGACGGCGGCCAGGGATGCGGCTGCTGCCAGAACGTTGTTCGGTATGCAGGGATATCTGACCACGGTGACTTCAGCTGGTGAGAACAGTTTTGTTGTTTCCAAGCTGGTTGGGCAAGGCTGGATGGGGGCCAGTGATGCCGTAGTCGAGGGTGACTGGCGGTGGGTAACCGGCCCGGAGGCTGGTACTCCATTCTGGAATGATGCCGGAGCGGGCAGTCCTGTTGGTGGTGAGTACAACAACTGGAGTTCTGGTGAACCTAATGATTGGGGGAGTGGTGAAGATTATGCGCATTTTTTGAGTGGTGGTGCCTGGAACGATTTTCCCCTCTCACTGGGTTCCATTGCCGGCTATGTGGTTGAGTATGGCGGTATGCCTGGTGATCCGGTGCTGCAGATCACGGGTAACAAGATTATTAACGTCAGCACTCAGAATGATCCCCCTACAGGTACGGTTACGATTAGCGGCAGCCCTGCCGAGGGCCAGACCCTTACTGTCAGCAACACGCTGACCGATGTCGAAGGTCTGGGTGCGATCAGTTATCAATGGAACCGGACGGGAAACCCCATTGATGGTGCGACAAACAGCAGCTATATGCTGACCCAATCAGATGTTGGAGAAATTATAACGGTAACGGCCAGCTATACCGACAATGGGGGGACTGCAGAGAGCGTTACCTCAAACGCTACCGCGGCGGTCATCAATGTAAATGACCCGCCCACAGGTAGTGTTGCTATCAGTGGCGACTTAACTGAAGGTCAGACACTGACCGCCAGCAATACGCTGGCTGATGTTGATGGTCTGGGTACGATCAGTTATCAATGGTACCGGGCAGGAAGTGCCATTGATGGTGCGACAAATGATACCTATGTACTGACCCAATGGGATGTTGGACAAACCCTCACTGTTACAGCTGGATATCTCGATGGGCAGGGGAGTGCAGAGAGCATTACTTCAAATGTGACCGCAGTGGTAGCCAATGTAAATGACCTTCCTGTGGGTAGCGTCACTATCAGCGGTACTCCCACTGAAGGCCAGACTCTGACTGCAGGAAACACACTGGCTGATGTTGATGGTCTGGGCGTGATCAGTTACCAGTGGAACCGGGCGGGAAACGCCATTAGTGGTGCAACTGGCAGCAGTTATACTCTGGGGAGTGCTGATGTGGGGCAATCTGTTTCAGTCACCGCCAGTTATACCGATGGTTTTGGTACAGTCGAGGAGATGACCAGCAGTGCCGTTGTGATTGCCAACCTTAATTACAGCCCGACCGGCTCGGTCTCTATTCGTGGTGTGCAGCTTCAGGGCCACACCCTGACTGCAGACGTCAGCACTGTCTCCGATGCCGATGGTCTGGGCGCATTCAGTTATCAATGGCAACGGGGTGGCACCGATATCAGCGGCGCCACCAGCAGCAGTTATGTGCTGGGGGCAGCAGATGTGGATCATATGCTTACGGTGACCATTCGGTACACGGATGATGATGGTACTGCAGAGAGTGTAACCAGTGCGGCAACGGGTATCATCGATGGCGATCTTGATGGTGATGGTACAGGTGATCGCTCCGATGCTGATATTGACGGTGATGGTATGTCCAACACCTATGAAGATGCCAACGGCCTAGACAAGTATGACAACTCGGATCGTGATGGCGATGCGGATAACGATGGCATCAGCAACTATGATGAGTCTGTTGCCGGTTCAAACGCCAATGCCGATGATTATCCGCCAGTGATTACTGCGCCTCCGGATATCTTTGTGGATGCCACGGGGCTGTTTACCGAAGTTGCATTGGGAACGGCAAGCGCTTTGGATAGTCTGGATGGTTCCGTTGCCGTGACCCTGACACATCTGAATGATGAAGTTGTGACAACACTACCCACTCATTTCCGGCCCGGCGTACATACGGCCATCTGGACGGCCAGTGATGCAGCTGGCAATCGTGCGACGGCGGTTCAGACCATCCATGTGACTCCGCTGGCTGAGTTCAGCAAAAACCAGATCAGTAGTGAAGGATCGGTGGTGCGTTTCAAGGTTATTCTGAATGGTCCGCCTGTCAGCTATCCGGTCACGGTGCCTTATACCGTCGGGGGTACGGCGGACACTGATGGCTCGGACCATGATCTGGTCGATGGCAGCATTACCATTAACAGCCCTGACCTGGAGGCGACCGTCACTGTCACCCTGGTGGATGATGGTGCGGGAGAAGGTTCCGAGACGCTGCTTGTGACCATGGGAACGCCCACCAATGCAGTGGCTGGTCATGTTGCCAGTCATCATATTGAAATCGTTGAGGGCAACGTGGCTCCTGTTGTTTTTCTGAGCGCTGATCAGGGCCGTGGCATTACCCGGATAGTGGGTCAGGGTGATGGCAATGTTGTTGTAACGGCGGCTGTCACTGATGCCAATGCCGGTGACAGTTTCAGTTTTGACTGGTCTGCCACTGACAGCACTCTGGTGGATACCGATAGCAGTGATGCCACCTTTGAATTTGAGCCGGCGAACCTGGCTCCCGGCATATATACCGTCGCTGTTTCGATCAGTGATGGAGTTGAGCGGGTCAGCTCTGAAGTCAAACTTAATGTGGTTGCGGAACCGCCCTCTATTGATACCGGTGACAGTGATGGAGACGGCATCAGTGACGATACCGAAGGCTATGGTGATAGTGATGGCGATGGTGTTCCTGACTTCCTGGATCACGCCGGCATTGCCCGTAATGTTGTCCAGGAACAGGTGACCACTGAAACCCGGTTTCTTATGGAGACCGAGCCCGGCTTGGAGCTGAATCTTGGTGCGGTTGCCTTTGGATCAGGTGGTGAGAAAATTGCCGTTATGGAGAAAGAGATCCAGGAACTTGCCAATGACGGAGCTGGCGCAGTAACGGATGAGGAGCATGTTTTTAACAACGGCCTGTTTGATTTCATCGTGGACAAACTTCCGGTAGCCGGTCAAAGCGTTGATATTGTAATTGCCCAGTTTGCTCCAATCCCGGCTGATGCGGTTTACCGCAAGTTGATGCCGGGTGGCTGGCAGACCTTCATTGAAGACAATAAAAACAGCGTCAACTCAGCTGCGGGAACGGAAGGTTACTGTCCACCGCCAAACAGTGCTGCGTATACAGTCGGACTAACTGAAGGTCACTGGTGTGTGCAGCTTACCATTGAAGATGGTGGCCCGAATGATGCAGACGGCATGGTGAACCACTCTGTAAATGATCCCGGTGGTGTCGCGGTAGTGACCGCTGCCGGGGCGGAAGATCAACCTTTGAGAACCGGCGTTAACGGCATGGGTGGTTGTTCATTGGACAGTGGAAACAGAACTGCCATCGATCCCGTTCTTCCGCTATTGTTGATCTTGTCACTGCTCTATCTGGTGCGGGGCAAGACACGAATTTTTGGGGTAGAAAGGAGAGGCAACCAATGACGCATAACAAAAAACTTGTTGGAGCAGCCGTGTCATTGAGTTTCCTGCTCTGCCTCTCTGTTGGGCAGGCTGAGGCAGTGGTTAAAAAAAGCTGGTACTTGGGTTTTGGAGCGGGTATTTCGAATCTGGAACCGGATACCAGGGGAACAGGGTATCGCGTTGAAGACCGGCAGGATACAGGCAGCAAACTGTTTCTGGGTTATGACCTCAGCGAAAGCTTGAGCCTGGAGGGTTACTATTCTCACCTGGGGGAGGCAGAGCTGGTGCCGTCCGGCCGTATGGAATATGAGGATTCCGGCCTCAGCGGATTGTACTACTTTTACAAGCAGAGTCATTCCTACCGGGGTTGGAAGGGGTTCGGACGGTTAGGCCTGGGGTGGATGAAAAATGATTCCAATCTCTATTACGTCCAGGAGAACAATCGCCACCTGCTGCTGGGCGGCGGCATAGAGTATGGATTCGACAATGGTTTGGCGCTGCGAGTAGATGTTGACCTCTATGACAAGGACGCCAGGCTTGTTGCGATCAATCTGCTAAAGCGCTTTGGAGGCAGTGAGGAGAAAGCGGCAATTGCTGCACCGGCAATGGTTCAGGATAGTGATCATGATGGGGTTGGCGATACGAAAGATGCCTGTCCTGATTCGCCTCCCGGTGCCAGCGTTGATGATGGTGGTTGTGAACTGGACAGTGATGGAGATGGCGTTTCCAATAGTAGTGACCGCTGCCCTGATACAAAAAAGGGCATTAGAGTTGGCGTTTATGGCTGTGATATTGACGGTGACAATGATGGCATCATCGACAGTCTGGATCGCTGTTTATCCACCGCCTCTGGAGTGCAGGTTGATTCTCGGGGTTGTGAGATGAAACTGGAGTTCAACAATATCACTTTTGCTACTGACTCAGTTGAATTGACGGCTGACTCGGTAAAAACACTCCGTGAGGTTGCTGATATTTTGCGGCGCCTTCCTGAGATCAAGATTGAACTGGATGGTCATACTGACAGTCGTGGTTCAAGAACATACAACAGGGATCTTTCACAACGTCGCGCTGAAACAGCTCGTGATTATCTTGTTGAAGAAGGGGTTTCCAGAGGCCGGATGACGGCCAGGGGTTATGGTTTGGATAATCCGGTTGCCGATAATTTTACGCCTGAAGGACGGGCAGAAAATCGTCGGGTAGAGATTCGTCTTGCGGAGTGATTTCTGCTGAAAACATTCAGGAAAAGGATAACTGTTATGAATAGAAGAAAATTTTTGCTCAGCTCTATAGCGGCTGCACTGAGTTTGTCGGGATGCAATCGTGGCGGGATTACCGTTACACCCTCAACCGGTAGTGACGGAAGCCCATTTTTCATCCCTCCCGAACTGTCGGGAGAGACAGTAAATGGACGTAAGTCATTTAATCTCACTCTGCAAAAGGGAACCAGCGGTTTTCTGGAAAATGTGAGCACTCCAACCTGGGGAATCAACGGTGCTTTCCTTGGCCCCACGCTGCGTCTTCGCAATGGAGAGTCTGTCGATATCAGTTACACCAACCAGCTGAATGAAGATACAACCATTCACGGGCATGGCATGCATGTGCCTGCAAATATGGATGGTGGTCCTCATCAGATTATTGCTCCGGGGGAGACCTGGACCAGCTCCTATACAGTCAGGCAATTCGCCTGTACCAACTGGTATCATCCGCATCTGATGGGCAAGACTGCAGAGCACGTTATGAACGGGCTGGCAGGGCTGATCATTATCGACGACGATAACAGTGAAAGCCTTGATCTGCCCAAGCGTTATGGTATTGATGATATTCCTGTCATTGTTCAGGATCGCACCTTTAACAGTGATGGGACATTTTCCTACAACCCTTCAATACGGGAGATAATGCACGGCTGGAAAGGTGATACCTTGATGGTCAATGGTGTTATCAATCCCTATCTTGATGTCGAGGCAAAGCAGGTGCGGTTCCGGATCCTTAATGGTTCCAACTCCCGCGTTTACAATTTTGGTTTTGTTTCCGGAAAGTCGTTCAGACAGATTGCTACGGATAATGCTTTCCTGGAGTCTCCTGTAGAGCTGACCCAGTTGCGTCTCAGCCCCGGGGAGCGTGCGGAAATTGTGGTGGATTTTTCCAATGATCTTGGTAAGGAAGAAGTTTTCTGGGATAGTGACAGTAAAATCAATCTGTTCAAGGTAAATATCGAGAATACAGCAACTGCGGTCACAGAACTCCCGGCACGGTTGATTCCGCTGCCAAGACTGAATCCTGCTGATGCCGCAAGAACACGATCATTTACCCTTTCTGCCCAGGGTCCCGGGCAGTTGGTCATCAATGGCCAGAGTATGAACATGAGTGTCATCAATGAAACCGTACCTCTTGATGATGTTGAAATATGGGAAGTTAGAAACGCGATGGGAATGATACATAATTTTCATATTCACGCCACACATTTCCAGTTGCTCGAACGAAACGGAAATGCAAATGCCGTCGCCGATAATGAGAAGGGGTTCAAGGATACTGTTTTTATCCCTCCCAATGAGTCCGTCAAATTTATTGTTAAAATGACGGATTATGCGGACAGCAGTATTCCCTATATGTATCACTGCCATATCCTGGAGCATGAGGATGCGGGGATGATGGGACAGTTTTTGGTGGTTTGACCTCTGTTTTTTGGGTAGTGGTTATCTCCGTAAACGGGCCATCAGATCGATAAAAAAGGCGAGGGGAGGTTCCCCCCGCCTGAAAAGCGCAAGACAGGGCCTTCTGTTTCTGTTCTTTCAGCGGATAGCCGTCACCGCCTCGTTGAGTGCCAATGTCTGTTCAAAGCTTATCTCGTTTGCCTGTTTCAGGCGCTGCCGAAGATCAGCTACTACATGCTCCGAAAACTCGGCCCATTGGCCTCGTTCCACCAGATAAACATCACCGCCAAAATGAAGGTGTGGTATGCGGATTCCTCCCGGAAAAGGTATCGGCCATATCCATCTTGCTCGTTTTCCGGCCTTTTTCAGCGCGGCTGTTTCCAAATCAACCCCAAATTCGGCCATCTGTCCCGGTGTCTGATAATACGGATAGGCGTCTGTCGGAAGAGGTTTCAGCTTGTATTGTCTGATGATATTTCTGACCAGTTTGCGATGGGATAGCCAGATCTCGGCGGGCCTGCCTGCTTGCCAGATCACTACTTTTGTTGGGTCAAGTTGATATGCCATTTTGGTTACTCCTTCATAAAGAGGGACTGGATAATTGTGTCCCTCGGCCTGTCATCCCGGGCAAATAAAAAGATGGTGACTGTCTGCCCGCATGTTTTCAATGAACGGTATTTGTTGATTCACGCCCGTTGACGGCACTGCACGCTGTTCATGAGGGGGGAACCGCTCACATGATGGAGAAACAGACCGCTCATCTCCCGCTCCAATTGCTCGTAGACATTCAATGCTGCCCTGATAGCGGCCTGCTCTGAAGCGCATAGAAAGGGCGAGACGCGGTTGTAATATCCTGACGAGAAAAAATTTGAGCAACCACACCAGTTCATGCAGAGATCTTTCAGACGGCACTGCTGGCAAATGGATACTGTATTCCCCGATTCATCTGCCTGATAGCGGGACATAAGCTTGATCTTTATGCCTTGTTCGATCAAAATCCCTGGCTTTGACCGTTGGAAGGATGACTGATTGAGGGTGGGCTGCACTGTTTCCCGGGGTTGGCGAGTTGCACAGAATAGTACCGATATTGAGTTTATATCATGTGTCCGGGAGTGGGGTCACCTTACGCGGTAGTGTTTTTCATTTTCTATCACACACGGAGAAGAAAATAATGGATGAAAACCCAAGTATTGTTTCTCACCTGTCAGTTGGTACCAATGATTTTGACCGCGCCGTTGTTTTCTATGACAAAGTTCTGTCAACCCTCGGTTGCAAGCAGCTTGTGAAATATCCGGGAGCAGTTGCCTATGGCCGGGAGTATCCGGAATTCTGGGTTCAGATACCGATTGATGGAAAGCCGTCTACTGTTGGTAACGGCTCCCACGTGGGGTTTGTTGCCAGCTCGAAACAGGCGGTGCATGCATTTCATGAATCGGCAGTTGAGGAGGGGGGTACAGACGATGGGGCCCCCGGGCCAAGACCGGATTATGGAGAGTCCTACTACGGATGTTTTATTCGAGATCTGGATGGGAACAAGATAGAGGCAACCTACTGGAATGAAGCGCCGTAGCCTGAGTGTAGATGGGGGAGAGCTGCCGTTTGGCAGCTTTCCCCAGTTTGATGAGATATGTTACTGGTCAAGCCGGATCCTGTAGTTCAGCGCATTTCCCCAGATGGGTTGATAGTCGCATGAAGTTGGTTCCAGCCCCCATGACAGAATGGAACGGGCACGTCTTGTTTCGCCATCCATGGGTTGAATGGTGGCCAGGTTTCTGTTTGCATTGGCAATGACGGAAAACTGCCAGCCCGGATTATTGCCGTGGAGCTCATTGGCCAGGTGAACGCTGTCCATGCCTACCGGAACCAGTGTATTGGTGGCATCGGCGACGCAGTGCAGTACATACTCACGGCTTCCCGGTAGCGGGGCACCGCCAAATCCGAATGTTTGCTTGATCTTGACCGGACATGCGAACTGCCGGCGCTGTGGATCATATCCGCAGCAGCTCATCTCCTCGTAGTAAATGCTGCCAAGTTGGGACACCTTTGCACCGCATCGGCGAGCGGCAGCTTTAAGGTTGCTGCTTTGCTGACTCTTTTGAAGTTGCGTGTCCTGTGCGCAGTATTGATACTTTTCGTACAGCTCGGCTTCCATGGCCAGTTTTCTTTCCGCAGGTGCATCCTGAATTGTACTCAGCAGTTTTGCTACCTCTTCCTTGACCTCCGGGCCGCAGACGGTGTCATTGCTTGCTGCATGGGCAGTTTGCCCCAGACCGAGCAAAGCCAGCAGGGCAACTGGCGCCAATAATTTTGAGCTGAACCGGATGCCGGAATTCAGTGGTATAGTTGTTTGCATTGAATAACTCCTTCTATAAATCAGGTAAAGTGATTGAGCGTTATGCCCGGGAGTCAGTTTGTGCTTCTGGTGGTTTGATGGCTGTGATATTTCTAACGGGAAGAGTGTGATTTTTTCACTTTTCCGGAAAGACAGGGGAGTGTCTATGTGTTCCTGGTCGAACGGACTGATAAATTCAAATCTCCTGGTTTATCTCCTTTTGGGAGTGCATGAGATATTCCCCAGCTTCCGTTTCTTTCTGTTAATCTTTCGCAGGGCTGATTTTACAGCGCTGCGTATGCTTCTTCCCGACCCTTCATAGATCGGGTTGTTCTTGTCATCCCAGGTTACCGCAGAAGGTCCAAGGCCGGATTTTTTGTCCTGAACGATATCATCATTCGATACGTACAGGTTCTGGTTTTGTGTGGCTTTGGGTCCGGGGCGAGTGAGATAGGCAATGGCATGTACATCACTGTATTCATCTCCACACTTGACCTGTTGATTGCTTGCGCGTATCCCGATGTAGTACTTTTTGAACCGGGCGCCCGCCGCCTGCAGTACTTTTCTTCCCAGGACCGCATAGCCGGAACAGACCAGCAGGCGGGAACCACTCAATCGAGTGGGGCGGGAGAATATGCTGTTCAGAGTCTGTTTGGCCTGTATAACATCGGGATCAGGGGTGTTTCGGTGGATAAAGAATCCGCTTGCAAATTTTCGATAAGCAGTTATTACTTCTTTATTGGATGAACTTTTCATGCTGCCAAACCATTTAAGAATGCTGATTTTTTCAGGTTTTATTCCCGGATCCGCATTTAATGCCTTGTGGATCTTCTCTCTAACCCATATCTGCTCTCGAAGCTGATTTTCAAACCTGTCAAACAACTGATAATCAACGGAATCCCCACCAAATATTTTTTCCATGCAGCTGGTGATGGACCCCAGTCTGGTGCGGATTGATGTGGATTCTTTAAGTGTAGGGCTTTTTGTGTAGTTTTGTTGGTTAACTGCCAGAAAGTAACGGAGAACGAACTGTATATTGCGGGCGCATTCAAGCTGGTGCTTTGGGGTGACGTCTGACATCTGGAACCTGGTTCTGAATTGTTTTATGGCGGAGCGAATTTTCGTGATAATGGAAAGATCTATTTTTCTGTTTTTTGCGAACCCGGACCTGGCGTTTTCCATTTTCCTGGATAAGGAGTGTAGCTTTTTTATCCAGGAATCCAGCCCACTGATCCCTTTTGTCTTTGCCGTTTTAAGCAGGGTTATCGCGTTGTCAACAGATTTCTTTGCCTTGATAAAAACAATAACTGCGCTGATCTCATTCTGATACTGTTGCGCCCGCAGTCTGTTGGTTTTCTTTTTGGTTTCAGTGATCTGCTTGACGGCCTCGGCCAGATTGTTCATTGCTTGTTTGGTTTTCTCTGTTCCCTCCTTGAGATCCGGGATTGCGCTGTCAAGATAGGTTATCACGTTGGATATATCCGACAGGTGGTTGGCGCTGAGTTTTTTTGCCCAGTGTGGCTCTGCCCGGGTTACCCCGGTTTCTTTTTTAGCCGCTTTAAGGGCAGCGTCATTTACCTGTTTCAGGCGAGCTGCCTGCTGCTGTTTTGTTCCCTTGCGCTGTACCAGGCTGCTGTTGGGTATCCCGCGTTGCTGAATGACATGTGTCAGCTCATGGCACAGAAGTTTTTTTCCGGAGGTGGTATGAGGGGTGTATCTGTTGGAGCCAAAGTAGATGTTGTTTTTATAGGTAAATGCCTCGGCGCCGAGCTCTCGGCTCATTCTGGTTGCGTTGTCATCAGTGTGAACTCTTACCCTGCTGAAATCGGCTCTGAAATTTTTCTCCAAATCGGTCCGAATCCGGTTCGGCAACGGCTGGCCGCCGGAATTTCTGTGGTATAGCCGGTTGTAGATATCGCTCTCTTGAGGTTCTTTGTAATACGCTCTTTCTTCCGGTATTGATTGGTCTTCCTTTTCCCTAGCCTCGATTCGTTTCTGAGTACCACTGGTTATTGGAGTTACCAGAGGTCTGGAATGTGCGCCGTATTTTTTCTCCGCAAACCGGACCTCTCCCGGTTGAACAGATTGATCCGGTGTGTTTACTATCTTCTCGGCAATGTGGTTTGCCTCCTGTTCATATTTGTCGCCAGGGCGGTTAATGCAGAGTTCGGTTTGCACCGGCAGGTGGCGGTTTGCCAACACAGGAATTTTGCTGAGGTCAAAATCCGGGTGTGATTTTTCCCCGGGGAGCTTGGGTTTGGCCCTCTTCGCATGAGGTAACGTCTGAGGCTTGTACGCCAGAAAATTGATGTGGTCCCTGTTTTTGAGTTTATGCTGTAACCTGTTCACCGACGAGGATGATACTGAATCGGAGCGGTTTTGATTTCTGGTTATTGATCTCTGGCTCATCGGCCTTTTTCCTTAAACGGCATTTACTCCCAGAGTTTTTTGAATTTTCTGCGGTAGTCAATGATGTTGCCGCTGTCCGGATCAAGCAGTGCCAGCGGCGCGTAGCGATCGCCGGCATCGAGGGCGTGCTGTGCGGAGGGTTGGCCGTTTTCCTGCGGCCATTCCACGTCGCCGGTGATGTTGCGCGCAGGGATCCACCACCAGGATCCGGTCTGGTACCAGGAAGGTTCATTCTCCTGGTTCTCTCCGCTGGTGAACTGGATCTGGATGCTATCTTCCAGCTCGATCCACTCTCCTTCGGTTACCGGGATGGCGCCTTGATGCTGTTTTTGCCCGGCATGATCCCAGCGGCGTAGAAGCGGGTGTCTCGATAGTCCAAGCGGGTAATGCGGTCTGTCGGAGAGGGTGACCTCCCGCCGGTCGGGGTCGATCTCCACTACCTTGAACAGCCGTTCGGCTCTGCGTTGAAGCTCGTAGTGGTCGTCCACGATCTCCACCCACTCTCCCACCTTGAGTCCGAAACGGTCGTCCCGGCCGAGATGCTCCAGCGTTACCTTCTCTTCGTTCAGTTTGACAATGGGGAATACCACCGAGCCGTTCTCCCGCGACCATTTGAATGTGGCGCAGGGGTAGTCCGGGGCGGGCTCATTTACACCGCATGCCGTTCCGGCCCGGTGTATCTCTACCCGGTAGAGCTGGTTTTCGGCGCCACGGTATCTGTTCTGCGGGGATGTGATGCAGGGCTGATCCTGTTTGGGTGGTTTCAGGGCCCGGGCCTTGAGTCTTCCTGTTATTTTCCTGTAGGTACCATTTGCGAAGATGTGATGTTCTGCCAGAATCCTTGCAAACTCCTCATAGTTGGTTTTCAGGTTGGGGACAGCAGTCACAGCACTGCGTATCTCCACGGCCTTCACCTGCCACACGGTTTGCAGCCGGGTGGTGGTGTCGGGGCCGCCCAGCGCCACTTCGCGGATCTGGTCGTCTTCAAGGCTGGTGATGTGGCGCCACCAGAGATGGAGATAGATCAGATACTTTTTTCCGCTCTCTATCGCTGGACTGTCTGGAAAGGGCCAGGCCTCCTGCCCTGTGTAGGTGATGGGGTTTCTGTTTCTGCACACTTCTCCCTGCACGTAGTAGTGACCCCTGCCGATATTGAAATTGGATTCGGTGGTAGTACCGCCGCCGCTCTCTGCCGGGGTTATTTCAAATCCAAAATCGTTGCGCGGGCCGCCATGCTCCCCGATCAGATCCCTGGCCAGATTCTGCAGGCCGAACCAGTGAAGCAGTGCCTGCTCGTTCCAGTCCGAATCCAGTTGTACTCTTCCCTGTTGTGTCAAAAGCAGGGAGTAGCTTTTCCGATCGTCATAGATGAACCGTGAAAAATCGCCTTTCATGATAATCTCCTAGCTGGCGTGGATAACGCCGGCATCTGTTCCGGATGGTATGAACTCTTCCAGTCGTGCATTCAGGTTTGCGTCCCGCTGGGGCTGGAACAGGTGGTGAAATACACCCATCTCCGACTCGTCATCAGCGCCGCGCTTGATCTCGTCGGCGCATGACTCCGCCAGCTGGTAGTAACGCGGGTTGCCGTAACGGATGCTGTTGAAGCGGGGCCGGATGCGCAGCCGTTCCGCCTGTATGGCTGTTTCAATGTCGCTGTTGATTTCGGTGTCGGACAGCCCCTGCTCCTCTCCCGTTTTGCGGATCGCCTCTGCAATCTGTTTTTCTGCCAGATCGGGTTGGCAGTGGTAGCGGCGCGGGGTGCGTGATTCGGGGGTCACGTAGCAGAAACGCAGACATCCCAGCTGGCGTCTGGCCACAAAGATGCGGCCGTTGAAGATGCAGTTTTCACCCAGCTCGATGGCGTGTGCCTGCAGCTGTCCAAACACCGTGCTGCGCAGAATATTCAGTGTGGCATGGGCGACCGGGCAGCCCGGCATCCCCAACGCCTCCAGCTCGGGATCGGTTGCATCCAGAATGGTGTCGCTGATGCAGATCCGGACCGGATCCAGGCGAACCTCTCCGCCGGGTCTCCGGCAGCGCGGCGGGATGATGTTTTCGTTGCCGTTCCCGGGGTCATCCGGTTCATCCGGCTGGGGGGGATTTTCCCCTTCCGGAGTGGTCACCGCCGGGTCCACCTGGATGGGACCGATGATGGCGTGATCTATTGTTACGCAGATATTCGGGGCGCTGATCTCCAGGCTCGGTTCGGTGGAACGCTGCGGTTCGCAATCATCGTTCAGCGTCCACCCGGGAACCAGGGTGGAGTGGCGGATGGTTGCCTCGGCCAGGTCCCCGCCCAGCTGCAGGCCGCGGCCGGTGACAAGGATGCCGTCGAGGGTGAAGCGGCTGCCGCTGTCACCGTTGATGACCATGGAGTCGGGCCGGTCGGTCTGCCAGTCCAGCAGGCGGATCACCGGACGTCTGCGATTAGCGGCGCGCAGCTGCAGACTCCGCTGGCCGTTTCTCAGTTCGATGCTGATCGGCTCCACATAGACACCGCTGTCCCGGATCTCGATAACCGCATCGGTGCTGGCCTCCTGCTGCCACTGCTGCAGTGCCGCATTGATGGTCTCGAACGGTTCATCCCTGCCCACCGGGTAGAGGGTGGCCTGTTCCGGTTGCGAGATCTCCCGTGCATATTCACCGCCACCAATCGCCGCGCTGAAGCCGTAGTGATAGCTGACCCACACGCCACTTTTGGGCCAGTAGCGGGAGGGGAAGGCGATGCGTCCCAGTACCGGATCGACGGCCACTTTTCCCCGGCGGGGAACATACTCCCAGCCGCTCAGATCGGCGGGAACGATCTGCTCTGCGGGGATCGGCCGGCGTTCGATTCTTTTCCCCTTCTTGACGCCCATCCAGATCTGCAGGCTCCGGTTATCGCCGTAGAGGCGCTCCTTCTGCTCCAGAAACAGACGCCGTGTCACGGGAACCGGCAGGTTGAACTCATCGGCAATGTGGGTGGGATCACTCTCCGGTTCCGGCTGCATGTAGAGCGGTGTGTCGTTGCCGAGGATGCTGAAGGTAAAGCAGTGGGGGCCGGCGGCCTCCTGACAGTAGGCCGGGGTCCGGGTGACGGAGAACGACTTCAGCCGCCAGACAAAAAGCCCCACCGATGGAATGTTGTAGCGGCCCCTGCTGTGACGGGAGTTGATGCGGCGCACGTCGATGGTGTGGGCAAGGGGATCGAACGGCGTGTCGATCCGATCCAGTGCGGTGTTGTTGCGCAGATCCACCGTCCGGCCCCGATCCGGATGCAGATGGTTCATGGCCTGGGTCCAGCCGAGCAGGGGGTAGTACTCCACCGCCCGCGCCGGCCAGCCGGCCACATCGTTGGCCAGCAGCTCCAGCAGGGCCAGCGTTCCCTTGCGCCGCCGGTAACGGATGGTGTTGGCCACCTCCCGGCGCGGGATCAGGATTCTGTTGCGCAGCCGTCCCTGGGGAGTGGTGGCCGGTGAGGGCTCGCCCGCTTCGTGAACCGGTTGATAACCGATCAGATCGCCGATGTAGGGCACCACCCAATCCTCGCAGGTTTCGATAAACCAGTTGTCGTAGAGCTGATCGATATCCTGTTCGACCAGGTTGACCTGTTCGGAGATGACCCGCAGCAAGGCCTTCAACGGTTCGCCCTGTTCAGCGTCCCGCATGCGGTAGAAGGTGGGCAGCAACTGGTAGAGGCGATCTTGTTTCAGCTCGTTCATGACATTCTCACTTGCTCTGATTCAGAATCAATGTATCGGGCACATCGGGGCTGAGGAAAGCGAGCTGGGCGGGGCGTATCGTGCCTCCTTCCCGCTCGGCCGGATTGACGGACAACCGCTGGTTGACCCTCCCTTGTGTGCCGATAAATCCATATCTTTTGCAGGCTGCATACTCGGCGCATGCGGGATCTCCCGTCTCGTATCTGCAGTAATCGTCCATGTTATCGTGGCCCCATTCGGTGCTTGCGCAGTTGACCAGCCGGGAGATCTCCTCGGGGGTCATCCATCGCCGTTCACCCCCCTCCGGTGTGATTTTTTCCGGGATGCCACCGAGGGTATCCACATCCACACAGGCAACGCCGGGGACCGCCTGCATCACGCTGATCACCTCGCTCAACAGAACATCCTGCCCCAGTTCGCGCTGCTCGAAGCCGAACGAATCCAGCAGGGCGGCGCGCAGGCGGGCTGCCACCGGCTCCCACCGGTAATCGGGCTGAAGCTGCACGTTGGCGCTGATGACGATGAACATCAGCTCCCGCACGGCAAGCTGAACCGGCTGGAAGGGATCGCCAAAATCGCGCAGCGCCTGGTGCAGATTGATGAACAGATCCGAGCTTTCGTCGATGGGGATGTCATCGGCCCCGGCGATGGTGACATGCACCAGTTGCTGGCGGCCGTTACTGATCTCCACCGCGCTGGCCTTGCCGATGCCAGCGTAGAGGCGGGTGAAATCCTGGTAGTCCCGCACCGATACCAGACGGTCCAGCGCCATCACCGCCAGCGGAGCGCTCTTGCGTGCCTGATCGCGGCTCTCCCGATCAGCGCCGCCGGAGGCGCGCAGCGGATTGATCACCTCCTTTACTCCCAGGGGTTTGGTCGCCAGCATGGCGATCTGTTCCGCCCGGACGTTACCCGGCTTGCCAATCCCGTTGCGATATTCGGCGCGGATATTTTCAGTGCCGGTGGGCAGTCGCGCACCCTGTTTCCCGTTGCCGAAGATGACCGTGGTTTTCGCCTCATCGTCGGTTCTGGTAACGAACTTCCGGTCACTCTCTTGCAGCCCGGCCAGGGAGTCGGCTTCATGCCACTGGAGATCGTTGACATGGATCTTCAGCGTGCTCTCCACCCCGGAGGGGTTGGCTGCCGCAACATGGGTGAGCGGGAACTGTTTGAGCTGAAACGACTGCAGCGCCTTGCTGCCGTCACCACTACCCAGCACTTCGTTGCGCGTCTCACCGTGGGTGGCCTTGACCACGTTGCCGTGGATGGTGACGGTGTCACGCTTGAAGCAGTAGGAGAGTTTTTCTGCGAACCGGATGAAGGTGTGCCGTTTTTCGCCGGGACGGGGTTCTTCGGGATAGCCGGGAGCTGCGGTCTCTTTCTGCACATCCTGAGTCACCGCCGACACCATCGCCAGTTCACTGAACCGGACGCCGCTGGTGCCGGGGAGATCGCGTTCGCCGGAGATGATCACCCAGCGGCCGGACTCCAGACCGTCGTAGAAACCGTCCAGCTCCACCGTGCTGCCAACCCTGTCTGTGGCGGTGTTGTTGTCCGGGCAGTAACCGATGGGATCATCGATGGGCTCTTCGGCCAGTTCCAGAACTTCCGGCTGGGTGTAGACTTTGGTGGTACGAAGCAACGAGATGTCGCCTCCCGGTTTCCACCACGCTTCGTTCAAGGTGATTTTGGTGGTTTCCCCGCTGATTCCGTAGGCGCTTCTTGAGATGAGTTCAACATCGTTGATTTGGTAGACATTCTCACTTGTTGCGGAAGTTGTCTCTTTTTTGACGACCAGATAACTGTCCCTGACGATCTGCTCATATCTCCCGGCCAAATAGAGCACCTTTGGTGATTCACCATCCGGTTTCCACTCCGGCCAGGGTTGTGGTTTCAGGTTGCCGGCGTTTGGATTGGAAACGGGAAACTCTGCGCCTGAAGGGATATATGTGGAGGGTTCATACTGAGGTTCACGGGGTGCGTTGTGCCCAAACAGAGAGGCCTTGACCCGTAGTGCGTAAACCTTGATGTCGCTATCCGCTGCCAGTTTCACGTTGGCAAATGCGGTGGACAGCGTGCCGCGTAACAGCGGTGACAAGCTGCTCAACGTCCGGTAACCCGCGTCACTTTTCTCCCTGAACTGGACGCCGAGATTCCGTTTCAGCCGCCAGCTGTTGACCGGCTGCAGAGAGGGGGCGCGGGTAAGTGATTTCACCAATCGCACATCCAGCGGTTCATCGGATACGGATGTGGCGCTGGTGATTTGACCCCCTGCGTTCCCGTTCCGCGGTTGCAGGGCGACCCGTGTGCGATCTGTCCGGGCATCGGGTTCAACCTCCTTTACGCGGTAGAAACCGGGTGTGGGTGCTCCGGTATCGATCAGCAGGGGATCGTTGGGTTTCAGGTTGGTGTTGATCCCTTTCAGATAGATTCGGGAGTGGTTTGCGCTTTCGAAAGAGTGCGCTGTCTGCGGCCGTGACATCCTCGGTTTGAGATTGTTCCATTCTGCCCGCGCCTTGAGATCCTCGCTGGTCTCGAACGACTGGGGCAGCTCATCCGGCCCCGGTATGCTTTGTGCCCGGCTTCCAGCGGGGATGATTGTCTCTTCCCCGATGTTTTCATCGATGGTGTAGGCCAGGAAGACGCTCGACGAAACCCCCGGCCGGAGTTTGTAGCCGACCAGCCGCGCCAGCTCGAGAATCGAACGGCGTTCGGTGGCGGTGCGCAGGTAGCCTTCGTTGGCGATGCGCTCCTGATAGAAGGTCAGCACATCGGCGACGGTTGCCCAGCCATCCAGCAGGGCCAGGGAAGGATCATCATCGTCCCGGGTGGTCAGGCCCGCCAGTTGCGGAAAGTCGCTGCTCGACAGGCGTGCCTTCATGGTCTCCAGAAAGCTGGCATGGGTGCCGATGCGGTATCTGATCCGGGGCAGGCCAGGGCGGTTGGCGGTGGTGGCCGGCGTCAATGGCTGCACACCTTCACAACAGCCACAGGCCCGGTCGTCCACCGGTCGGGGATGGCAACAGTCGTGGCAATCGGTTTTCATCTTCCACCTCGCATATCCAGGGTCAGTCTGCCGTTTTCGGGCTGGCCGGGGTCGTTGTCGAGCCGGGCGATCTCGAACGGCCCCAGCGGCAGAACGCCTTTTTCGATTTCGTTATTGGGCAGCTCGTTCAGACGTTGCAGCCGGGTGACCTGTACGCTCTCCACCCCCGGCACCGCCTGTGCGGCAGCGACCAGCCGACTGAGACAGATGTCATCGCCAAAGCTCAGGTTGTCCACGTGAAAAAAGCCGCGCTGCCCGTTGGCGAGCAGGCGGTTGCTGAATCGCTCCCGCAGCTCCGCCTCGATGTGACCGCGCAGGTAATCGGGCAGTACGCAGACCCGAATCCCGATATCGAGGGGCACCCGGCGGGCCGGTTTGACCACCAGGTCATGGCCGATGCGGCGGTAGCGGTGCAGACAGCCGGCAATCTCGTTCAGCAGTCCGGGGTCGGCCTGCTCTTCGCCCCAGGGGTCGATAGCCACCAGCACTTCGTACCAGCTCCCTGTCCAGCGCAGCCGGGCCGCCGCGCGCTGTACCCTGTCGCCGAACTCGCGCTGCACGATGGCGGCATAGTCGTCGGCGATAATGGCCCGCTGCAGTTTTTTGCGGAAGGCATGGGGGGCGAACAGCTTGACCTCGGCGATGGACTCTGGGGCGGTTCCCCCCACCGCGGGGAGTGGGTTGTGTACCCGCGTTATGCCGCTCAATTTTGTGTTGTGCAGGAGCAGATGGGCGATGGCATCGCTGCCGATGTTGCCGCGTACTCCGTTGCCGACGCGGTAGGTCGCGCGGAATGCTGTTCCGGCCGCTGGCCACCTGCCCGATTGGCCATCACCGAAACGGAGCCGGGCGCGTCCATTGTTGTCGGTCTCGGCAACAAAGTACCGGGCATCGGAATCGCTGCCAAGCAGATCGCGCCGCGTGCTCCAGCGTGCTTCTCCGCTGACGGGGTGGGTGGCGTGGAGGGTGATCTGTGGCAGCGCCTGGCGGGGGTCCTGCCGGATTGTCCTGGAAGCAGGAGCACCGTCGGGGGTTGGTTCGGCAAAGGTCAGCGGTGCATGTTTCAGCTGTGGATGGTACGGCCCCGGTGTGATGATGCTGTCCGCCGGCAGATGTTCTGCCCGGCAGCAGTGGGTGGTTTCTCCCGGCGGTACCGGGTCCAGATCTTCTGCAACGGTTTTTCCGTGATCGGTGAGAATCACATTGCCGCAGGCGATGCTGATATCCTCCAGCATGTCACATTCGGGGGGCGGTCCCAGTGCGGAGAGGCAGAGGGGGAAGGGCAGGGCATCCTGTTCCGCCCATCGGATCTCCACTACCGGCTGCCCGTTTAAGGGATCGGTTCCCGCCTCCACTTCGGTCAGTCGTACTGCGTGACGGTGGTCGGGATCGGCGTCACCGGGATGGCCGGTTGCGGGTCCGATGACTTCGGTAAAGATCAGCACATCCCCCGGTTTCAGGTGCAGTTTTGGTGCGGCCGTTTCAGTCTCTTCCGGCGGCTGTTGGGTGGCATCATCGGCCTCCTGTTTGCTGCCGGGCCGGTCGGGTGGCGGGCACGGCTCATCGGGTGGGGAGCTCTCTGCCACCAGCTCTCCCACCAGGGTGGCGGTGGTGGTTCCCTTCGGCAGACAGCAGGCGGTATCCCCCCAGGTGTAGAAACGGATCCGGCTGTGATCCCGGTAGAGCGGAATCTCCTGCCGGGTGATCGGCTCAAATATCTCATAACTGCCCGGCGGGATCTGCTGCAGTGTGTGAGCCGGCAGTACCGCCCCGGCATCTGGCTCGGCCTCTGCAAGAGAGGTGGTGAAAAATGCATCCCCGGCGAGGAGAATCTGGTTGCTGTCGGTCTCGATGCAGACCCATGTGCGGGCGTTGCATCCGTCATGCATCGGGTAGTCCACCAGACGTGCGTGGCGGCGTACGGAGATCCGTTTGCGCGCCGTATCGAGATAGGCCTCGGTGGCGACCGCATCCTGATAGTAGCTGAGGTGATCGCCCACATAGGCCAGGATCTCCACCAGCGCCACACCCAGATCCGGAATGTGGCGCTCCCGCCACTCCGGCATCACCAGTGCCAGCCGGTCGAGGATCAGCTGGCGAAAGCTGGCGTAGTCCCTGGCGAGGTAGTTGATGTCCGGCTCCTGTTGCGACTGCGGCGGGCATATCGCGCTCTGTTTGCAATCGAGATCGCCGGGGCAGTCGATCTTGAAGTTGAATTCGATCTGGTTGTAGCGCTGGTCGAAACCGGAGTGGGGGCGCCAGTTTCCTGCGGAATCCTTTTCCACAACGCGCAGCAGGTAGGTGGAGTGGTCCCCCGCCGGAGCGACCGTCACCTCCATGTGGTCATCGAACTCCACCTGCTCGAAGCGGTGCACCTGCACGTCGGTAACGCGGATATTTCGAATCCGCCGTCCCCCTTCAATCCGTACATTGTCCGGGCCGATCACCACCGGCGCCTTGCCCAGAAAATAGACCGTCAGCAGGGTTTGATCCCTGCTGACCTCCAGATAGTCGATGCCGTTCAGCTGATGGTGCTGGCGCACCCGTTCGCGCCGTTGCTGGTTGTGACAGATCAAGGCACTCATGATGCGATGCTCCTGGTAAAGGTGGTGGAGATGATCTCCTGGCTGCGCCGCACCCGGTAGCTGATCTCCACCCGCAGTTCTGCTACGTCGCTCACCACCTCGAGTTCCTGCACTTCGATCAGGTCGCCGAGCCACTGCTGCAGTCCGGCCTGAACGGTGAACTGCAGGGTGGAGGCCAGCTCCGGGCTGTTGGGGGAGAAGATCAGCTGCATCAGTCCGCTGCCGAAATCGGGGCGATTGACCCGCTCCCCGGCGCGGGTGAACAGAAACTGCTCGATCATGTCGCGGATGTGGTCGTTGTTGTCGGTGGTGGCGGTGTGACCACGGCTGTCGAAGTGAAAGGGAAAGTCGATATTCATGGTGTCCTCACAGTGCGCTTACCCGGAGCTGGGTTGCAACGACTATCAGTGGCGTGCCGGTGGGTGCCGCGATCGCCTGGCTGCTCTGAACCAGCAGCGGCTGTCCATTGGAGGTGACACGGGTGGTGCCGCTCACCCACTGTGCGGTTACGCAGGGACCATTGGCGGTCGGGGGCGGCGGCAGGGTGCAACCGGCTATCACGTAGGGAGAGCTCATCAGCACCGTGGGCTGGCCACTCACCATCACGCGCGGATTGGGTGCCGTCGGAGTCGCCTGTCCTGCATGTGAACAGACTACCTGGGCACCGACATGGAGCAGAAAACCGGCCATTTTTTTCTCCTTATGTGACGACCAGTGCGCCGTTGTTGATGGTTACCGTCGGCCCGGTCATGACGAGACTGGCCCCCTTGCCGTTCTGGATATAGATCCCGGTGTCGTTGACGATGATCGATGCGCCAGTGGTGCTCTTCAGCATCAGGCCTCCGGTTGGTCCCGGGATGTCGGAGATCATGAAGCTGTTTTGCAGCCCCGTTTGCAGCAGGATGTTGGGGCTGGCCGGGTTGCCGGCCAGCGCCAGTGAGGGGACCTCCGCCGCCGAGCCGTACCAGGCTCCGCTCCAGATCGGATAGTCGGCATCGCCCTGTTCAAACTCCACCCAGACACCGGCGCCGATCTGCGGAATCATGTACGCCCCCATCTGTTTTCCGGAGGCGGGGAAGCAGGGCATGGCCCAGGAGGTCGGCGCCAGTCCGGCTACATCGGGAACCTGCACCTGCAGCCGTCCGATCTGCATGGGGTCGATGTTGTTGATCACCGTTCCCCGGTATTTGCCAAAAAATTTCTGATCTTCGCTCATACCGGCACCTTCGGGGTTATGGAGACCAGCCCGTTGCGGGTCAGGGTAAAGCTCTGCTTGAACTCCCCCTGCTTCATGGTGCTGGTTACCTTGCTGACGAAATACAATCCATCGTAGGCCGCTCCCACCCCTCTCACCGCAACCAGCCGGCGTGCTTTCAACAGCCGTCCGTAACGGAGGACATTCAGCGAGCCCTGACCCTCCACTGCATCGGCAGAGCGGGATGCCACCGCGACACCCCGGGAGAGCGCCTGAATGGGCGACAGCTTCGCGGTATCTTTCAGCACCGTCACGTTGGTAACCGGTGCGGAGATAACCCCCAGCGGTGGCTGCAGCGGGTTTATCTTCGGCACTGGCAGCGGGATGGGAATCTTGCTCAGCTGATTCTGGATCAGCACCACCGGCAGGGTAGTGTTGGCGGTATCGAAACTGAAGCTCAGTGACTCCACATTGGTGTGCGCATCCATATCCACATTCAGCGCGGGCTGCGGTGGACCCACCTTGATCTCGGGCCCCCAGTACGCCGTGTTCAACCCCGGTTTGGGACCCGCATCGACGTAGAACACATAGCCTGCCTGTTCCGCCAGATATCGGAGATAGCGCAGATCGGTACCCTTGTGGGCGGGAATGCGCTCGGTGGGTATGGGCACATCGGTAAACAGGCTGGGCACTATCAGCGGAATCATGCCAAAGGCGGAATATTTGGAGATGATCAGCGCGACCCGCGCCTCCACCGGCATCGGATAGGGGATGCCGCTGAAGTCGTTCAGATCCATCGCCCGGCTGAGATCCTCTCCTATTACTGTCAGGGTGGACTGGCCCGGCTTGCTTCCGGGGGCGACCTGGTTGCGGGTCATGACGCCATCCATCAGCACTTGGGGAGTGCCATTCACGGTGACCACAATAATCACCCGCAGCAACGGTGTCTGGCCCGCCGCGATCAGAAAGATGGTCTGCAGCGGCGAGCGGTTGCTCATGGTAAAGGTCAACTGAAAGCCGCTCGCCTGACCGGTGCTGTTGGTCACCTCCACACTGACCAGCGCATCGATGACCGAACGGGGAACCGGCACCGGGACCACCGGCCCCACCAGCAGGGTGAGATGGATCCCCTTATGCATCCTTTACCCCCGGAACACCTTCGGGCAGCGTAATGCGCAACCGGCGCCCGATGGTTTCGGTCAGCTCATCCGGGTGCATCGCTCCGTTGGCATCGCAAATCTGCCAGAACTGCTCCGGATCCCCCAGGTAGTGAGCGGCGATATTGTCCAGCCGTTCACCCTCTGTCACCACATGCTCCTGCAGCAGTTCGAAGGCCTCCATCTGCGGCACAAAACGGCGGGCAAGATAGATAACGGTTGTGCCGTCGTCCCGTTCCAGTTTTCTGGTGCCGATGCCGTGGTAACGGCTGGTGGCGGGAAACTGTGTAGTGCTCAGCGGACCGGCCTGAAACAGCTTCTGCAATGGATCTTTCATGATATGCCCTCGATACCGAATGTGTTCAGGGAAGCGCTCTGATTCCTGGCTGCCAACTGCTCCTTGTTCTGCAGATAGGCCATGAACAGGCTGCCGCCCTTGTGGTTGAAACCAAGGTCATTCACGTTCAGCACCCGCATGGTCAGATTGACCTTGGCGCGGATGGGGTTGAGTGACGGATCAAACGCCTCTTCGGTAATGGAAAAATCACTCAGGCGTACCGGCAGAACCCGGTTTTTGCTCCACACAAACAGCGTCAGTGGCGCCTCCATGGGGGCGATCTCCAGCGTGCCGGCGTTTGCCAGCGTGTTGTTGGACTGCAGCTGACCGCTGCCGGGAAAAATGATCATCTCCAGCGCAGCGAGCTGGGGGTGCAGACCAAACTGCAGGATATTCCGGTTTTGATCCGGAAACTCCAGTTGATCCGCCGCATCGATCTCCGCTTCCAGTTTGATGGTCTCCACCGGCGGCCCCTTCAGCCGCAACGCCTCCGACCGATCACCACCCTCGCCATCGACGCCCTGCACCTGCAGCGTGCGCGTCAACGTGTTCGGGTTGTACTGCAGTGCAATGACTCGCTGCACCGCGCCGTTGGCGGGATTGATCAGCACAATGCCACCTTTTAAAAGTTTGGGAGAATTGGGAAAGGTGGTCATATTAATTTTGCCTGCTTGTCAATTTGTAATTGCCATATTGACGAGTGCTATAGACAGCGTGGAAAATTGCGATGTGGTTCCAAGTAGGGAGTGAATTAGTCATCGTGTATTTCTCGGGTTATCCAACTTGACTATTTTTCTATCCTTAAATGTGTTATAGCTGTGGCCAAAATTGACTGGGTGGCCCAGCAGTTCGGTTTTAATATCACGTGCGGTGTACGATACAATTGTCATTTTCGCCTCTCTGCTTCTGGAAAGGCGCGGTTGATGATCTCGGCGGGACAGCCACCCAGCACATCTATGGTTTCCACACGGGCAGGAATTTCTTCTGCATAGCTTTCAGTCACAGTACGTGTGCGTTCCAGAATAATGGCAGCACGACGTAGCCTTTCATAGACTAGCTCAGTGCGTTCCTGAGAGGTTCGCATATGCTTCAGTTGGCGGATAATCTCTTTTGTTCGGTGTGGTGCTTCTTTTTCCTCCGCCAGAAAACGTTCAGTTGCGTATTTTGCTTGGGCCGGACCTTCTATCTCCTGCATGGTGCCTTCAGGAGTAAGTTTCGTGAGAGTATAAAGTTCACCAAGACCACTGGGACTGACGTTTCCCCGAGTGCAAGTTTGGTTTTCACCCACCTCACGGCGACAGATCGCTTGTACCTCAGCAAGAGCAGTTGCAGCGCGTTGGCGCGACAGCTCGATATTACCTTCAAATCGTCTGCCTGGCTCCATAGGCCCCTCGGGTGAGGTAAATCCACGTATGCTTGATACGCGGAAACCATTCCGCAAGTCATCGGTTAAGGCAGCTAAATTAGCGTTGCTGAGGCGATGATTAATGCGCGGCAAGGCATAATCAAAATAGATATAGCGGGTTGTTGTCTCGTGGCGCGGTACTCGACGCGAGCGCTGCACTTGATGGGCAGGGATGTCACGTTCCAGTTGGCATTCATACCTATAGTTTTCTACCAGAATTTCCTTTTGAGGCTTGCATCCCGGTGGTTCAGTAGAGGATGTTCCAAGTGTATAGGTAATGTTAATACCGCCTTGCAAGCCACCGAGTGGATTTTCACCTATGCGTTGGTTTCTTATGCCACCAAATACACCAATCCGCCCTCCTGGTATGTGTGTTTCCACACCGACCCGGCCACCTGCTCCAGTCACGCGGCCTTCGGTATCCACCGTTGTTTCCCCCCTGAGAGAGAGACGCCAACGTCCAACCCGAAGTTCTGCTTCGCTGTAAGGGGTAAAGCGTAGTTGACTGATAGCCTGATCGATGTTGCCTCTTGACGTTACGCTATTGATAATAAGCCTAATTGCCTGTTCGGGTACATTGGCCCCTGCACGAAAGCGACCTTCCGTTCGGTTCGTACACCATTCAATCTCCATCCATATGCGCTGGCGATCAATACCCGGCTGTAAGCGCGCAAACGGTGAACGACCGCTACCTGGCTGTCGGGAAATCCAGCGATGTCGAGTGATACGATAGCGTTGTCCGTTGTCAAGATAGACACGCTTGATATCCTCTTTATCTGTGGTTTCCACGCGGGTTATCTGGTAGTTGCGAGGTTGCGGTACAGTTTCATAAATACTGAGTGGAAATAACTCTAAGCGTCGAGGCCCGACGGATGGAGTGGCTCTCTCCTGACGGTTCAGGCTGATGGGTATCGGTGTTAATGCAGGTAATGCAGATGTCCCGCAGATAACTGCGTCAGCAGCAGCATTTGCTTCGGATTCGGCTGGATCATTAGCGTTCGAAATATGTAGTCCGGACTGCTGCATACTGGTAATGTTTGACTGTTGAATGGTGTGCGCTAACTCGTGTGCCAGCAAGTGTTGTCCCTTGGTTGTACCTAGCCTGTATTGTCCTGGTGCAAAGACCAAGTGGTTTCCCACCGTATAGGCTAGGGCATTCACCTGCTGGGCGGACTTTTCTGCCAGCATATCTGTATGCACTCGCACCTTGGAAAAATCGTGTTGAAAACCTCGTTCCATGAATGACCGAGTGGTCAAATCCAAGGGGTGACCTGGCATGCGCAGAACGTTGTATATGCTGGAGGGGGGCTGCCTGAATTCCTGCCGGGAATATGCTGCACAATGACGTTGTAGTTGACCTGCGCGTGATGGCATAGAGTTCTGTTTAACAGGTTTTGATCGAGTTATCCTGGATGGTTCCATAATAAATCTATTCCTAAGTGCTCCGCGTTATGTGGCTTCTTTTATTTATTGCTTCGACATCAGCATGAGGGTTCCAGCGTACAGATGCGGCCGTGAAGCAGTCCGTAAGGCATGTTCGTGCACTCTGCCTCCAGTTCCAATGGAACGCTACTCGTATCATTTGCGTACTTTTGTTGTAGGTGTCTGTTTTCATTAGTACAGCTATTGCATTCCTGATCCGCAATTTCTTGGTTATGGCGAATGTAGTTATACGGAAACTTATTTCGAGTTATTGGAAAATAATTTGTTATTTCAATTTTCTGAGTGGCGTTTGATTTAATCACGACAGATACCTCTGTACACCGAGTGAGCAGTCTTCTGGCTGAGTTGAGTCAGGCTGCTGCTAGTCAGTTGAATGTCATTTGTTGATATGTGCGATAGAGCGATGCTTTGAGAAAAAGCAGGTGAAAGTCCACCATCCATGATTAATTTGGTCAGCTCGGCTTTTACGTTAGATGACAAAAAGTGGTATTGATCGGTTGCGACATTTACGCCGTTCAATACCAAATGCTCAATATGCAGGTTGATCTTCATGCCACCACTCCCTTTGGCCCTTGCCAGCGGAAGTCCGACTCCTTGGCCGGGCGTTGCAGTTTTCCGAATTCGGTTTTTGTGGCGTTCAGCAGCAGCTCCATTGTTACGGGTGTGTCTCTCCGGGCGGCGAGAAAGGCGGCGTTGAGTGCGACGTTGTGGATGTTTCCGCCGGTGAGGTTGAAGCGGGCCAAGCGGTTGAAGTCGACGCTTTCGTCAATGGGGGTGGCGGGGGTGAATACCTTGCTCCAGATCTGTTTTCGTTCCTCGATGCCGGGAAAGGGGAAGTCGACAATGAAACGCAGGCGGCGGACGAAGGCTTTGTCCAGCGCGCTTTTTATGTTGGTTGCCAGGATCGCCAGCCCCCGGTAGTTTTCCATTCTTTGCAGCAGGTAGTTTATTTCGATGTTGGCGTAGCGGTCGTGGCTGTCCTTGACTTCGCTGCGTTTTCCAAACAGGGCGTCGGCTTCGTCGAAGAACAGGATGGCGCCGCTCTCTTCTGCGCGGTCGAAAAGTTTGCGCAGATTTTTTTCTGTTTCGCCGATATATTTGCTCACCACCGCCGACAGATCGATGCGGTAGAGATCCAGTTTCAGTGCGTTGGCAATCACCTCGGCCGCCATGGTTTTTCCGGTGCCGCTTTCACCGGCGAACAGGGCGCTGATTCCCAGTCCGCGGTTCATCTGCCGGCGGAATCCCCACTCTTCGTAGACCCGGTTGCGCTGGGCGACCTGATCGGTGATCTGCCGGAGCAGGTTTTTCTGTTCCGGAGGCAGGACCAGCAGGTCCCAGTGGGCTCTGGCATCGATTCTTTGCGCCAGTTGCTCCATGCCGGCGCGGGCGGTGATTCGGCACTCCTGCCAGAGCGTTTCGGTCAGGGGTTGGCCGGATCTGTTCAGGGCGGTTTCAGCCAGCCGTCTGATCTCTGTCTGGCTGAAGGAGAACTGTTCGGCCAGCTGCTGTGGGAGGTTGCCCGCCTGGTTCTGCAGCGCTTCGATCCAGAGCTGCTCCTGTTCCTCGGGTGTCGGTTTGTTCACCTCGATGGAAAAGCGTTCGCCGATGGTCTCTGTACGGGCATCTTCCAGATCGATAAACAGTACGCCGTTGCTGCGCTCTGCAAAGCGTTTCAGCCGCTTTTTTTCACTGCCGGCAGCGCTGTTCACGTCGATATAGAGGGCCAGTGGCATGAGCAGGGATTCGCGCTGCCAGAGCCGGGTAAAGGTTTCGAAGTCGCCGGTTTGGGCGGGCAGGCTGTCGAGCTCCATGGCGTGCAGGTTCACCCCCGATGCGGATGCGGTCCGTTCGGCGATCAGGCGTTTGCTGAGGGTGTCGTGTCCCAGCAGCTCGATGACGGGGGCCCGCTGCTGGCCATTCGAGCGGCTCAACTGTTCCAGGATGCTGTCCACCACCTGTTGCTGGGAGGGGGGGAGTGGTTCATCTGTAGCGGGTATGGCCAGCGGATCGAGTAGCGGGGTGAGGCGGTCATCCACATAGTTGAGCCCCTTGAGATAGTTGAGGATGCGCTCGTCGATGCCGAGGGCGGCGTGGGTCAGCGGCTGCGCTCCGGGCTGATTGATCTCCAGCAGCCGCCAGTGACGCAGCGGGGCGTGGGGTGACAGGGCGTTCCAGTCGGGGTCGTCGAACAGGGAGAAGGCCAGTGCGAAGGTGGGCCAGGGTCTGGCCGGATCGTCCTGTGCCCTGGCGCAGAGTGCAGGGATGCGGGTGTCCAGCTCCATGGCGGCGCAGAGGGCCAGCAGCTGTTGTTCAAAGCGCGACAGGCCCAGCCGTTGGGCCAGGATGATCAGCGCGGGTGGCGGTTCGTTTTTTTCCATCTTTTCGATCGCCTGCGCTGCCTGTTCAAGTTCGCTGTCGATCGGTGCCGGCAGCTGCCTGGCGGCGGGTTGTGGTTTGTCCTGTTTGCGTCTGAACCATCCATGCCCGGATTCGGTCTCCGGCTGCGGGGAACTGCTGTCCTCCGCCCGGGCAGGCGCCAGCTGTTGCAGTTTGAGGCGCAGCCACTTCAGCAGCGCTGCCAGGTGCTGCTCGTTGTTTTTCATCCACTCCGACTGTTCGCTCATTCGATGATCACCTCCATGGCGCTGTCAAAGGCCGGAGGGGTGATGCTGCGGTCTATCAGCAGGCTGTCGATACCGTCCACACGCAGCCGTATGAGGTGGTTCCCCACCGGGGCGTCTTCGATAACGAAGGAGAGCGTGTTGGTCTGGACGGGGTGATCCGCCGCCAGCACCTCCCGCTCCCCCAACAGCAGCGCTGCCCGCTGTTCAGGCCGCACCTGTGGTTTGCAGGTGAGGGTCAGAGTGATGCTGCCTGCCCCGTCGCGGGGGATCGGGTTGGGGGGATCGATGGCCACGATAGCGGGGGCAAGGGCGAGGGGGAGGGAGTTGGTGGTTCTGTCCTGCTCGCCGGTCTTGCTGATCCTCACCGCAACGGAGTAGAACCCCACCATCCAGGTGGCCGGGTTGTTCGGGATCGATACGGTTATGCGCTTGTCGGTACCCCCGGGCAGCGCCGGGATGTCGAACGGATCAGCAATACGGGGGTGGGTAAAGCGGACCGTTACCGTGTCGCCATTCAGGTGCTGGCCGATCAGGGTCAGCGTGTCCTCCAGCAGGGTGCTGGGTTGTTGATCGGGAGGAGCGATAGCGGAGAGGGCCGGAAAGGGGGGGATCAGATCGGCCCGGGCGGAGACCCCCTGATCCTCTTCGCCACGTTTCAGGACCGGCAGGGGCGTTTTTGCCGGTTGGCTGCTTTCGATCAACACTACGGATACTTCATAACCGGTGGAGAGACGATACTCCGACTGAAAACTGGTCCACAGTTTTGACATATCGTCCACCGACAGAGTGTCAGGGGTGATGCGTACCCGCTCTATCTGGTTGTGGAGATCGGTGTCAGGCAGGGCGGCCTGAATCTCCGCTCTCCCCAGCACCGGGTGATCGTGCAGGGTGCTCATGGAGCGGCCCATCAGACGATGGCCGTAGATGTCATCATTGTTCCGGCCATAGGCGGTGACCAGATATTTCAGCACCAGCGCCAGCGGCGGCATTCCGCTCTCGCCGTTCTTGATCTGGCCGGGCATGGGCGAGTTGCTGAACGCGGTATCGACTGAGGTGCTGTAGAGAAAAAGATTGAGCTGGTTGGCGTCGTTCCCGCTTCGCGCCACGGCCAGCGGCTGGGTGGTGACGGTGGTGTCCAGCAGTTCGGGATCCTCATGCGCGGCGCTGGTCAGCAGGTTACGCAGGGTTGAAGTCACAGCGGCGATGGCGGAGGGCGAACTCATCTCGAACCTCCCCCTTCGCGCTGTTTCAGGTACTCATCCAGCGTCATTACCCCGGTGGGTTTTTGCGGTTGAGGTTTCTGGCGGGGCGTTTCCGTCTGAACGGCGCGTACCTCCACCCGGCCGATGGTGACATTGACAACGGGTTCCGGTTGCGCCTTTTTTTCCTGCGCAAACTGTTTGAAGCGGGTCTCCAGTTCGGACAGCCACGAGGGGGGTTCCAGAGTGCTGTGCATGGTGCTGTCTTGTGGGAAAGTACCGGAGCTCTCTTCCTGCCGATCCCGGTTCGGCTTTCCGGCAGGTGTCAACTCCGCTGCGCTGGTGTCGTTCTGTTGCGTGGGATTCTGTTCAGCCTGCATGGCATCCGGTTGCCCGTTTTTCCTGCCATCCAGATCCCCCGCCAGCCGCTGAAGGGTTGCCTGGATACGGGGAGTGAGATTCTCCCCGACAGGTTGCCGGGTATCCGATTGAAATGGCCTGTCTTCTGGCGGCTTGTCCTCACGGGTCGCTGTCTCTCTAGGGGGTGTTTTTCCCGCCATTCCTGTTTCAGGCGGACGGGTTTGATCAACCACCCACGGCTCGATCGGCATGCTGCTGTGCGGCGGTGGCTCAATCTGCGGCTGTCGGGAAAACCGGGATGGCTGCTGTTGATGGAGATCATCTTGTGCAGAAAACGGTTCCCGTTCCGGTGGAGCAGGGGGGCTGGAGTTCTCCCTGCCTCGGGTCAGCGCCGGGGCGCGGTTTTTCTCCACTGTTGCCTCCGGGGAGAAATCTTCCTGCGGCACAACATCCGCTTCCGGCGGGTTTGCTGTTTCCCCAGAAAAGGGCGACGCCGCGCCGTCATGGTCCGGTTCAAACAGCGCCGGCGTCCGGGGCTGTACGGTGTCGCATCGATCCAGATGCCGGTCGACCAGGCTGGTGAAAAAAGGGTTCATTGGTTTACCATCCCCAGATAGAGCTGCCGCCGCAGGGGGGAGAGATTGAGAATCTCGCTCTCGGTCCAGCCGTAGGCAGTCGCCAGACGATGGATGGTGCGGAGGGTTCGTTCTGCCCAGCTGTTGATCTCGGCCCACAAAAAGGTTGCGATATCGAACAGCACCTCCCACTGGCGCGAGCACTCCGGGCAGACCAGTCCGGTGCGGATCCCGGCCTGGGGGTCCAGCTTTTCAATCTGCTGACTCAAGGCATCGAGCGCGTGTGAAGGGAGCCTGGAAAAATCACACTCTTTTCCGGCACGGGTGATGGAATCGATGCACTGTTCCAGCAGCGTCGCGCCACTGTCGCTGTTTTCCTGCAGGGCTGCAGATATCGCCGCGGCAACATCCCGGCTGCCGGGCAGATGGAAGCGCAGCCGGTACCCCTCCACCTCCAGAGTGAACTCCTGTGCCGGTTCAAAGGTGCCGATGGTTTGCAGGCGCAGATCGGTGGTGCTCCCTTCCCACTCTACTCTCTCTCCGCACTGGGGGCACTGGGCGGTATTGAGAAGCCGGGTCCCGAACATCCACTCCCGCAGCTGCAACAGACGCGCATCCCGCTCGCCGATACTCAGTTTTTCTGCCGCCTCCGGGTCCAGCTCCGGGGAGGCGGCGGTGATGAGAATCAGCGCCCGTTCCAGGATTGGTTGGTTCAATCCGCGCTCCCATGCGTTGAGCAGCTCCGTCGCACTGAGCGGTCTCATGGATTACCCTTCCGGCTCAGTGAATTCAGGCTCGCTGGGTTCCGCGACCTCGTAGTCGCGCTCCCACCCTTCGTTCTCCAGTTTCAGGGTCTGAATGGCAACGGCATTGGCGCTTGCGTCCAGCTCCGGCAGTGCCTGGTATTCGGATACCCAGCAGCGATAGACCCGGTAGGCGATGGCCAGCTGACCGGCTTCGTTGTAGACTTCGATGATCACATCCTTGCGAAAATCTTTCAGTGATACCTCTGCCCCCAGGCCGGAGCCGAAGTTCCAGATCTTGTTGGCCCATTTTTCGAACTCGGTATCGTGGGTGACTCCGCGCTCCAGGGTAATGGCTTCATACTTGGTCTGCCCCGGTGATTTTCGCGAGCTGCTGGGGTCGCCGCCCTCCCGGTGTTCCACCAGTTCCGTGGTGCGTTTTAGGGCGCCGATCTTGCTTACTCCCGCGACATATTTGCCATCCCATTTGATGCGAAACTTGAAATTCTTGTACGGGTCGAATCGCTGTGGATTAACGGTAAACTGTGCCATTGTTAGCTCCTTTAAACTTCAAGTTCGCCAGCGATCTGCTGAAGTTTGATGATGACGAATTCCGCGGGCTTGAGGGGTGCAAATCCCACCACGATGTTGACGATGCCACGGTCGATATCGTTTTGCGTGGTGGTCTCCTTGTCGCACTTGACGAAGTAGGCTTCGCGGGGGGTTGTTCCCTGGAATGCGCCCTGGCGAAACAGGTTGTGCATGAAGGCACTGACGTTGAGCCGGATCTGTGCCCACAGCGGTTCGTCGTTTGGCTCGAATACCACCCATTTGGTGCCGCGGAACAGGCTCTCTTCGATATAAAGTGCGGTTCTCCTGACCGGAATATACTTCCATTCATCGGCGAGAATATCCGCCCCTCTCAGGGTGCGGGAACCCCATGCGATTCTTCCGATCACCGGAAAGCTGCGCAGGCAGTTGATGCCCAGCGGGTTCAGTTCGCCATTCTCCGCATCGGTCAACATTACCGACAGTCCCTGCGCGCCCTTGAGGGTGGCTTCCATCCCGGCAGGGGCTTTCCAGACGCCACGCTGGGTGTCGGTGCGGGAGAAGATCCCGGCGATGGTGCCGCAGGGTGCAAACTCCTCCAGCTGACCGTCGCGCAATGGATTGGGCTGCTTTATTCTGGGAAAGAAAAGGGCGGCATTTTTGCTTCGGGTCCCCACATGATCGGTGCCCGAGTCGGTGAATTTTTCAACCGCTTTTGTTTTGCTGGTCCAGTCGCTGGGGGAGTCCACCAGCAGCATGGCGCGGCGTTTTTCACAATAGGCTGCCGCATCGGCCACCAGGCTGACATCCACATCGCGGTTGGCTTTGCCGGCGGTGTCCTTGTAGGGCGGGATGCAGAGAATGTTGAACAGATCTGCCTGCTCCAGGGCGTAGAGCCCCTTCTTGTCTTTCTCGGCGTCGGTCGGGGTGAAGTCGTCGGCCTTGGTCAGCGCCTGACCATCGGTGGCCTTGTCCGTATCCGCCACCGTATATTTTCCGTCTGCTGGCCGCGCCGCCGGATCCGGCAGGGTCTTGACCTGGACCAGATCGGAGTTGTTCTCCAGCACCTTGTCCAGCTGGCGCGGTCCCTCCACTACCGTGACGTTCAGGTAGATTTCACGTGCGCCGGTTTTGAGATCCTCGATGGTGATGTTGAACAGGTCGGTGACCTCCACCCCCTGTCTTGCAGCAACTTCGGTGGTGGCGCCATCATCATGGGTTACCTCTGCCTGAAGATGGTTTCCCCAGGCGCCTGGGGAGGCGGCTTCCAGTACTGTGTTGTCCACCGAAAGTTTGGCTGTCGAGGTTTCATCACCTGCATTGAACAGCCGGACGATTATCGCTTGCATGCCACCGTTGCGGTAGAAGTCACGTACGGCGAAACTCATGCTGCTGTTCAGGTCCAGTCCGCCAAACAGACGCTCGTAATCCGCATAGCTGTTGATGGTCGTGGCCTCGTTCACCGGCCCGCGTTTGGCGCGCCCGATAAAGGCGGTTATCGATGTGGCGACACCCGTGATGGTTCTTACACCACTGGGGATCTCCTCTATATATACACCGGGGTATGATATTTGAGCTGGCATATTGTTTGTCCCTGATCTGTTGGTTGATTGATGTGGAGTTAACTATCCGAGAACGCCGATACCATACTGAGATAATAGGTTAAGAGGCCCCGGGTGGTTAGGATTCTTTTGCAAAACAATGGTACTTTTTTGCAGGAGAAATATTCTGAAAAATATCCTGCTTCGACCGCCGGGAAAAAGGGCACTCCGTTTGCAGGGTACCCCTTTTTCCTGAATGGTTTACGGCGTTGGTGGAGGAGTGTGACTGATCCCCACCAGTTCCACATCCAGCCTTCGCGATCCGTACAGGCCGTAGCCGTTGGTTACCCTGGGGCTGGCATGGATCTCGAAAGCAAAGGCGCAGAACTGTTTGCCTGTCGGCAACCAGGCTCCTGCTGTTGCCTGCAGCTCGGCGGTAACGTAGTCCTCCAGATCGGGATTAACTCCGTTGGCGGTGCCAAACAGGGTGTCGCCATCGGTTGCTTCGTTGTAGGTCACGGAGAGGGGTTGTACCGGCGCCACCACGTCATGGACTGCCACGGGTGTTGCCGATCCGCGCAGGACATTCAGCCAGTATGACTGGACGAAACCGCCCGCCTGTTGAACCCGGAATTTGATGGTCAGCGGGGTGTTGGCAGCGGGCAGCTCGAACAGGGCGCACTCGGTGGCGGGTTCTCCCCCCATGGTGATGCCCTTGATATCCCCTGTGATGCGACGATTGTCCAGATAGAGCCGAATGGAATCCTCCGCTCCCGCCACCTTGTTTCCATCCTTGTCGTAACCGTCGATACGGAACTCCACCGTACGCGGATCCTCTTCCGGAGCGTAGAGCAGGTTTTCATAGTAGGCGCTGCTCAACTGAATCTTGCGGGTGCGTTTGGCAATGATCCAGCCGGGGTCCTGCTCGATATTGAGGTAGTAGGGAACCGTCCGGGGCGGGCCGCCATCCACCCGCATCGGGACAGTGGTGAACGGGCCGACCAGAGTCCCGTGGTAGTCCGGTGTGCCGATATCGGAAATCTTGATATGCCGGTAGGCCTGCTCTACAAACGACCACATTCCAGCGGGACGCCGGAAGCGAATGGTGTAGAACTTTACCTGCGGCTGATCGATAAAACAGGCAAACAGATCCAGATAGCCGCGCCAGGCACCGCGGGTGATCCGGGGTCCGGCAGGGTTGGTAGCGGTGATCCGGCCTTCTGTGTCAAAGGTGTTACCCACGCCCGTTAGCGTCCAGATGTTGCCGATACTCTGAATGGCGCGCCCCCCCTGACAGGCTGTGGGCCCGGGCTGGATGGCGTCGGCGGGAACGCAAAGGTTGATCCGTTTGAAATTGGGGACGTTGGCATGGAGTGCGGTTTCGAACAGGAAATCCGGGCCGTCGCCGATCCCGCTGACGATCTGCACAATGAGATCAGGTCGCAGCTCGGTGGCCAGTGAACTGCTTCCGGAGGGGACATCCTCGAACTCTTCGGCAATATCTTCCAGCGTCCGGCTGAACCGGAAGATGTAGTTGCCCTGTTCGTCGGTAACCGCCAGCCCCAGTATCTGGCGGTCGCCGGTTCCCGTATAGGCGCCGCCGCCCAGCTCGCTTGCGGTACGGTCATACTCGATGAATCGCAGCAGCAGCCCGGGTTGATCCTCAACCTTGCAGCGCAGTTTGAACTTGTCCTTGAACTTCAGCAAATCCGGCAGATACGGTCGGGTACCGGCTGGCCAGGTTGCCTGTGACAGTGCGGATTTGACGGGCAGGGCGGCCGCCTTGCGCGCCGTTATCCGTTCAATGGATTGCTCCGTATCGGGGAGCTCCATTCCCAGCGGGATCATCATCGGCCGGAAGGCAAACGGATCCGGCTCCGGATCAGGTATCGGTGGACGTTTTTCAAACTCCCGGATCCGTTCCGGATACAACTTCTCCAGCGCCTCCCGGATGGAGGCGTGTTTCAGCACCTCTTTCAGCTGGCGTGGCGTATCGATAACGATGTGGCGGGGAAAGCAGGGATTGTAGAGACAGAATCCGGAGTAGCTGCGCACCTTGCCATACACCACATATTCCGATGCCGACTCTATTGTGGAACAGGTCAGAATCAGATCGTTATAATCCTCGTCCGGTCCTGAGTCATTGGAAAAAATATCGAACAGCACTTGCCCACCGGATCGGAATGGTGTGCCAAGCCTCTCATCCGATACCTGCCATGATGCACCTTTCCCTTTGGGGAGATGCTGGATGGTAATGGTCCACTGTGTGCCGGTAATATTAACCGGGGGCGTTGTTGTTTCGCCGGCATACGTGCCGTCGGCCCCGTCACTTCCCTGAATAACAAAGCGCTGCTTGTAGCTGGCGCTCTTGCTTTTTACGCTGACTGTAAAGTTGCCCTGCATTGTAATCGGCATGACGAAAAACCTCTCTGTGTACTGTTTTATTAGCGGAATAACCTGCTGTGCGGAGCAGGGCTTTTCCCGCGCGAACATGATCAGAATAGTTCTACAAAGAATCTGATGTAATCATCTATTTATAGCGTAAGCATAGGTCAGGGTGTCGTCGGGTGGTTAGGATTGTTTTGCAAATCAGCAGCAGTTTTTTGCGTGGTTTGTTGCCGTAACAGGCGCATGTTCATAATGCGGCAGGATGACAACCAGGTTTTCCAAAGTGCTACTGTGTTTTCAGGTTATCTGATTAAGTGACATAGGAAACAGTAGCTCCCCTTTCAGTGGCAGGTGAGGGGATATCCAAAAGCAGGATCGAACTGCCCATTGTCAGAATTATTGGGTGAGAAAAATAGTGATGGGCAGACCAAAATCAACGCTAGGACTGTTATGTCTCTTCCTCTTCCGACAGTTCCCCACCACAGAAATGAGAATGTGTTTGGGTGTGGTATCCCATTTGAGTCTCCTATTTCTTATTTGTATTAACACACAATTGGATGGAGGGTGCTTGCCAAGTCCACAGAGGGAGGGGTAACAGTGAGTACCAAATAGCTCCAGAGGACAGCCAAAAAAACGGCATTTTTTTACCATTGCGCTGCGCTTAATTGTGGCATGAACAAATGCAGCGTTATCTTGCCGCCGGGGCATGGTGATAGAAAGACGAATGCTCGATGCGCTTGTTTATCTGGTTTTGAAAAACAGCTTTAAGATGGACGGAAGTTCTCTGAGGCTATCTCCTGGACCAGCTCCAGGATGACCACCACTTCCATATCTGAACCCGATTTTCATTATCGGAAGAAACAAGGGTTACACAATCTGCTTTGGTTGTGGTGTCGCCAAACAAGCTGGCAACCCGTACTTGTTTGCCAATACCGGTATTGCAATTGGCAATGATTTTATTTTCTGTCCATGTATTAACAGCACACTTTTCGCCGTTAATTCCGGCATGGACAGCTGTGTTGGAGTGTTCCGCATTTAAATAGCTGTTAAAACCCGATCCGTATATGGTGATGGTATTATTATCACAATCAATGGCGTCAATAGTAACTTTTGGTTTGATCGTCAGGTGTACTGGAGTACTGCTCAAAATATTTTTGGAATAATTTCCTTGTTTGATAACAGTAAGCTGGTAACTACCTGGTTCCAGTCCGGCAGTGGTGGAAAGGAGTACTTCCATATGGGTTGGAGATACATAAATTGGCGAAAGATCTATGATTGTTCCATTGATGCCCGTTAACCGGGCCCATGAGTGGTTTGGGGATCCTTTGATATTGCTGCTTGTAACTGAGTCATCAATAAAGCCAGAGCCAAGTATTATCAACGGGGTAGCAGAGTCTATGGTAATGCTTGCCTCATTTATTTCATTGATATCCGGAGCACTGCTGTTATCCGGATAGGGGGCTGCGTTTTTATAGGATACTTCATTTTGTTGTTTATGCTGATGGCTGGCAGAGCTTAGCTTACTATTTGGGTTTATGTTTAGAGTGTGACAATGCAGGCAGTTTCTGAAATCGGCTTCAGTGGGTTCCGGAGTAAATTGAAAACTACCCCCGGAAGGTTTCGAAAAATCCTGTGTCCAGTTCAGCAGATGGCAGGTTACGCATTTGTGTTTTCCATCGGGGGATTTTTCGGGGTAGGGAGATGCGGAATGTTCAGCAATGGGGGTGTCAACTCGAAGGTGGTGTCGATCAGGTAAGTAACTTGAGTCAGCAGGAACAACGGCATTAGCTGGATTACCATGACATTTCAGGCAGTCGATGGATGTCATTTTTTCCAGTTCGCTAATTGATATACCGGGATGTTGGTTTGTCAGAGGGGGAGGAAGGCTCGCCCATGCCGGAAAATTTGTAAACGCTGTCAGTATCACAAGCAAACATTGGAAAGTAATTTTTGGCATAATTTGACATTTCCTGGGGCAAAGATTGTTATTGCTGGCGGCCCCATTCTTATTGGATGCTGCTACTGTTGTTTTTTTTCTTGTTTCGGGTCTTTCCTGTAGTTTAAAGACCCGCTTAGACTATATATTAAATTTATATGATTTTCAACTTCTAAATTATTTGGTGTACTTGGTGGTGCCCAACACGGACAGCATCGTGTTGTTTGGTTTGTGTGGCCATTCTGCTAAGCTCAGTTATCGCAGAAACCAAACAATACTCCAGTTCCAGTCTGGAGGTTAAGCACGACGATATATCGAATTCAAGGCTTCATTAATGTTCCGGAAAACAAGCAGCGGGAAAACCCAGGCCCCGGAGGGGGTCGAAATAATCGAAAAGCGGATCGGGTATGACGGATTCTTTCGTCTGTACAACTATCGCCTGTGCCATCGTCTCTTTGCCGGTGGCTGGACGCCGGTGATCTCCCGTGAGCTGTTCGAGCGCGGCCATGCGGTGGCGGTGCTGCCCTACGATCCTCGCAGTGACATGGTGGTACTGGTGGAGCAGTTTCGAATCGGTGCGCTGGAGGCAGAGGGCGGCCCCTGGCTGCTGGAGTGTGTGGCAGGGATGATCGAGCAGGGGGAGGGTGCCCGGGAGGTGGCTCATCGGGAGGCGATGGAAGAGGCCGGCTGTGAGCTGATGGAGCTGGAGTTTATCTGCCAATATCTGGTCAGTCCCGGTGGCACCTCGGAGCAGATCACTCTCTACTGTGGCAGGGTGGATGCCAACGGTGCCGGTGGTATTCACGGCCTAGTCGAGGAGCATGAGGATATCCGGGTAACGCCGGTTCCTTTCGACCGCGCCATGGAGCTGCTGCAGGAGGGGCGCATCAACTCCGCTGCCCCGATTATTGCCCTGCAGTGGTTGGCGATGAACCGGGAGCCGCTGCGCGCCAGATGGGGGCAGTCAGGGTGAAGTTCAGTTTCCTCCACGCCGCCGACATCCACCTGGACAGCCCGCTGCGGGGGCTGGAGCGTTACGAAGGTGCTCCCGCTGCAGAGATTCGTAGCGCCACCCGCCAGGCGTTCGACAACCTAGTTACCTTGGCCATCGATGAAGCGGTGGATTTTGTGTTGCTGGCGGGAGACCTTTACGACGGTGACTGGAAGGACTACAACACCGGCCTCTACTTCGTGGCACGCATGGCGCGGCTGCGGGATGCCGGGATTCGGGTATTTGTCATTTCCGGAAATCATGATGCGGCGAGCCAGATCACCCGACAGCTGCAGTTGCCGGACAACGTGACAATGTTTGCCACTGACCGCCCTGAAACGGCCGTCATCGACGAGTTGAATGTTGCCATCCACGGGCAGGGTTTTCCCACCCGCGAAGTGACCGAGGATCTGTCGCAGAACTATCCCCAAGGTGACCCACAGCGTTTCAACATCGGCCTGCTGCACACCTCACTGGATGGCAAACCGGGTCACGAACCCTATGCACCCTGCAGCGTTGACGGGTTGCGCTCCAAGGGGTACCAGTACTGGGCGCTGGGTCATGTTCACAAACGTGAAGTGATCAGCGACGAGCCGTGGATTCTGTTTCCCGGCAATATTCAGGGACGCCACATCCGCGAGACCGGCGCCAGGGGTTGTACCCTGGCAAGCGTGGAGAACGGTGAGGTCATCCGGCTGGAGCAGCGGGATATCGACGTGCTGCGCTGGTCGCTCTGTTCCGTCGATATCAGCGGCTGCGAGCGTATGGATGCCCTGTATGAACGGGTGCAGACAGCGTTCCGGCAGGCACTCGATGCAGCCGGGGGAAGGCCGGTTGCCACACGCCTGCTGCTTCAGGGCGAGAGCATCATGCACTCGAAACTGCATGCCGAGCCGCGGCAGTGGGCCCAGGAGTTCCGTGCCATGGCGACAGGACTCGGTGGCGCCGGACTCTGGCTGGAGAAGCTCTCCCTGCAGACCCGCTCTCCGGTTGATGCCACCCAGGTTCAGGCAAGAGAAGACGCCCTGGGCGGTCTGCTGCGGGCAATCCGGGAGATGGAGCTGAACGAGGCGGACAGCGCAAAAGTCGCCCAACCGCTCTCCGCGCTGCGCCAGAAACTGCCGGTGGAACTGCTGAGCGGCGAGGAGCGCTTTGACCCCACCAGCAAGCAGCAACTGGAGATGACGCTTGAAGATGTCAAGGAACTGCTGGTAACCCGATTGCTGGCAACACCCGGTTCATAGGATATACTACCTCTTGCATTGAGAACGGGGGGATATCAGGGCACTCTGTTTCAACTCATCGTCCCGGCAGAACGGGATGGAATTACTACTATCTGGAATCAACAAACTCGACCATGAATATTGAAGACGAAATCAAACAGCAGCTTGCAGAAAACCCGATTATTCTCTATATGAAGGGCACCCCTGATGAACCCTATTGCGGTTTCTCAGCCAAGGCTGCCACTTTGCTGAAATCCACCGGGGTGGGTTTTGCCTATGTTAACGTCATCGAATCTCCCGCCATCTTTCAGAATCTTCCATCGGTTTCCAACTGGCCGACCTATCCGCAGCTGTTTATCAAGGGTGAAGTGATTGGTGGCAGCGATATCGTGGAAGAGATGCTGGAGAACGGCGAGCTTCTTCCCATGCTTCAGCAGGCGGCATCCGAGGCCGGGTAACACAGATGAACAAAGAAGAAGTAGCCAGAAAAATCACTGAGCTTTGCCCCGATGCTGTTGTCAAGGTGCGGGGTGAGAACTGTCATTTTGAGGTGCACGTGGTCAGTGAGTTTTTCCAGGGAAAAAACAGCCTGCAGCGCCAGCAACCCATTCTGGCGCTGTTCAAGGAGGAGCTCTCCAGCGGGAAGTTACATGCCCTCTCCATCAAGGCCAGGCTTCCCGGAGAGTAACGTTCGACAACGCCGCTCGACCGTTTACCACGGAGTACCGGGAAGAGGACAGAGTTCGGGAGTTATCTTCCTGCTCTCCGTGGTGAACAGTTCCCTTTCCGTCTCTGCCAGAACAGACACCCTCCGGTAATGGAGCTGCGCGAACTCAATCTCATCGCGTTCGGGCCGTTTACCGATCGTACCCTGCGGTTCGAGCAGAGTCCGGGCGGGCTGTATATCATCTACGGCCCGAACGAGGCCGGCAAAAGCTCATCCCTGCGCGCCCTGAAGGCGCTGCTGTTTGGTGTTCCCACCCGTACCACCGACAACTTCATCCACGCCCACGGTGACCTGCGCATCGGCGGTTGCCTGCGTGACAGTAACGGCCGGGAGCTGCATTTCGTACGCCGCAAGGGGTACAAGAACACCCTGCTCACCCCGGAGGGCGAGCCACTCGATGATACGGTGCTGAACCCCTTTCTGGGTGGCGTCACCGCGGAGCTGTTCGGGAGTCTGTTTGCAATCGATCACGAGGAACTGGTCAGGGGGGGGCGGGAGATTCTGGCGCAGAAAGGGGAGGTGGGGCAGGCGCTGTTTACCGCCTCACTGGGGAGTCCGGTGGTGCATGAGGTGCTGGAGCAGCTGGACAGCGAGGCGGATGTCCTGTTCCGGCCGCGCGGTTCGACGCAGATCATCAACAGTGCGCTGGCGGAGTACCAGCAGCTCAACCGCTCCATCCGCGAGGTTACCCTCTCCTCCCGGGAGTGGGAAGAGCATCGTCAGGCGCTTGAACAGGCCACCCGCCAACTGGATCAGCTGCAAACCGAGCTGATAGAGACCCGTACCGAGATAGCCCGCCTGGAGCGTATCCGGCGCGTGCTTCCCAAACTGGCGCGGCGTAGTGAGCTGTTGCAAAGGCTTGAGGGGTTCTCCGGCATCGTGCTCCTCCCCGGCGACTTTGGCGAACGCCGCCGCAACACTATCACTGAGCTGGAACAGGCGTGGGTGCTGGAGCGGCAGGCGTTGGCACGCCTCGACAAGCTTCAGCAACAGCTGGCAGAGATCGATGTGCAGGAGGCGGTTCTCGCCCGGACGGAGAGCATCGACCAGCTTCACCAGCGGCTGGAGAGCTACCGCAAGGCACAGCAGGAGCTCCCGCACTGTCAGGCGCAACGGGAGCAGTTGCTAATCGATGCCCACTCCCTGCTGGCCGAAGTGCGTCCGGATCTCTCCCTGGCCGGGCTGGAAAGCGTGCGCCCGGTGCTCAGCCAACGGATCAGGATCACCACTCTGGGCAGTGAACGGCAGGCGCTGATGAAGGAGCTCGCCCAGGCCGAACAGACCCGCAACAGCCTGGCCATGCGTCTGGAGCAGACCCGCCACCTGCTCAAGCAGCTGCCACCGGCAGAGCCGGTGGATGCGCTGGTCCGCGCCGTGGCTGCGGCCAGAAAGGCGGGTGATATCGACAGTGCGGTGAATGCTGTTCGGGACGAGATCAAGGTACTGGAAAAGGGGTGCCACACAGCGCGCAAACGACTCTCCCTTCCGCAGATGGAGCTGGCGGAGACTGCCATGCTCGGCGTCCCGGTACGGGAGACGGTGGAGCGGTTTGAACAGGAGCTGACTGCCCAGGAGCAGCGCGAACAGCAGCTCCGCGAGAAACAGGAACAGCTCGCCGACAGCCAGCGGGAGCTGGCGGCCCGGCTCGAAGAGATCCGGCAGAGCGGCGCTCCCCCCACCGAACAGGCGCTCGCAGAAGCGCGTTCCCGGCGGGAGAGGATCTGGCGGCTGGTGCGCCGTCAGTGGCTCGACGGAGAAGAGATCCAGTCCGAACTGCAGGACCTTGATGAGCAGAAAACGCTCCCCGAGATCTACGAATCCCGGGTACAGAGCGCAGACGAAATTGCCGACCGGCTGCGCCGTGAAGCAGAGCGTGTCCACAAACAGGCAAACCTGCAGGCGCGGCGGAAAGAGCAGCAGCAACAGATGGAACTGCTCCAGCAGCAACGGAACGAACTCGCCCGGCAGAGGGAAGAGTCCCGTCAGCAGTGGCTGGCTCAGTGGCAAAGCAGTGGAGTTACTCCGCTGTCACCAAGAGAGATGCGCGCCTGGCTGGAGCGGCTGGAAAAACTCCAGGATGAGATCCGGCGGCTCGACGAACTGCATGGAAAACTGGCGCAAGCAGAGAGCGTTCGCAATGGTCACCTCCAGGCCGTGATCAAACAGCTCCAGTCACCGGCCGATCCTGCCCTGCCGCTGGATGAGCTGCTCCAGATCGCCGAGCAGCAGATTGCCGAAACAGAAACACGGCAGCGCCGCCGCCAGCAACTTCAGGCAGAGATCGCCACACTGGAACAGGAACTGGAGCAGGCCGTCTCCCGCCACACCTCGGTATCCGCCGAACTGGAACAGTGGAAAAACAGCTGGGCCGCTGCCGTGGAAACGGTGGGCCTGGGAGCAGATGCACTACCGGCGGAAGCGATCGACATGGTGGAAAAGATCCGCACCGTATTCGAAAAACAGAGCGAGGCGGAAAAACTGCAGGTGTGCCTGCAGCAACTAAAACAGGAGATAGCCGCATTCTCCCGGCAGGCGCAGAGCGTCATTCAGCAGGTTGCCAGCGGGGCCGAACAGCTGCCGGTTGAACAGGCGGTACAGCAGCTCTCCTCCCTGCTACGAGAGAACCAGACCAGAGACTCCCTGCAGCGCCAGCTCCAACACCAGATCCAGCAGCTGCAGCAGGAGATCGGCACCGTGCAGGCAACCGTTGAAGCGATGACATCACGCCTGCAAACCCTGTTCAGCGAAGCCCAGTGCAGCGCCACCGGAACGGAGCGCGAACAGCAGGAGCAGCTGGAGCTCGCCGAGCAGCGTTCCACAGAGTATCAGCAGATCAAAAACGAAATCAGCGCACTGGAGCGGGAGATCACCGCAACCGAGGGGATGACCGTAACAGAGCTTGAGCAGGAGGCGGAAGGGATCGATGCCGACACCATTCCTGGCCGTCTGCAGATGCTGGAGCAGAAAATAGCGGAACAGCTTGAACCGAAAAGAACCGGGCTGGTGGAGACAAAAATCCGCGAAGAGAAAATTCTGGAACAGATGGATGGCAGCGACAGAGCCACACAGCTTGCCGAACAGTCACAAGGCATCCTGGCACAGATCCGCAACGATGCCGAGCGCTACACCCGCCTCAAGATGGCTGCCCATATCCTGCGCGAACAGATCGAACGCTACCGCGACGAAAACCAGGGGCCGCTGGTAGCGCGGGCCAGCGAACATTTCGCAGCCCTGACCCAGGGATCATTCAAGGCCCTGCGCACCCGCTTTTTCGACAAGGATGAACCTGAACTGACAGGAATCCGCAACGACGGCAGTATCGTTCGTGTCGCCGGAATGAGCTCGGGAACCCGCGACCAACTCTACCTCGCGCTGCGCCTGGCATCACTGGAAAGACAGATCAACAACTCGGAACCCATGCCCTTCATCGTCGACGACATCCTCATCCACTTCGACGACCAGCGCTCCCGCACCACCCTCTCCCTCCTGGCCAAACTGGCCGAAAAAACACAGGTCATTCTCTTTACCCACCACCTGCGCGTGGTGGAACAGGCTAAAAAATTGGAAAGTGGTAACGTGGTTGTGCAGGAGTTATAGACTATAAATCGCACTCCAGTGCGCAAACTGCGTTGAACAAAACAGCGCGCCATTAGTTAATTTGGCTGAAAATTGGGCAAAGTGTCCTTCTGCCACTGGCTCCTTGCACCGGCTTGAACAATGGTTGACATGGGCGCCTTGTTGGCCCACAATACTGCGCCTTGTGTGTCTGGAGGGGTTCCCGAGTGGCCAAAGGGATCAGACTGTAAATCTGACGGCTCCGCCTTCGGAGGTTCGAATCCTCCCCCCTCCACCAGCTTCAAACGGTGTAATGGACAGGCCGCTGGTTTGTACAACGAGATTGCGCGGGTGTAGTTCAATGGTAGAACCTCAGCCTTCCAAGCTGATGGTGTGGGTTCGATTCCCATCACCCGCTCCAATGTAGTAGACGGGTAGTTGGGGTGCTGGTGTTTGCGATGCCCATATAGCTCAGCGGTAGAGCACTTCCTTGGTAAGGAAGAGGTCACCGGTTCAAGTCCGGTTATGGGCTCCATATGCTCAAATGCTTTATATATCGGTTGTTTAATGTTTGGTTTTAGTTGAATTGGAGGAGAACTTCCAGTGTCTAAGGAAAAATTTGAACGTACCAAGCCGCACGTAAACGTCGGCACCATCGGCCACGTTGACCACGGCAAGACAACGCTGACGGCGGCGCTGACGAAGGTAATGGCGGAGAAGCACGGTGGCG
>JALSHD010000114.1 GCA_026982395.1 Chromatiales bacterium
GCTGCGCTGGACTGCTGAAGACGAGGCGGTTCTGGAGAAGCTTCAGCAGATAAAAACGCCAGTACTCTTGCTGGTCAACAAGGTGGACACCATTGCCGATAAAGCGCAACTGCTGCCTTTCTTGCAGGAGCTTACGGAGAAAAAGCGATTCACGGAAATCATTCCCATCTCTGCAACCCGGCAGACAAATATTGCCCGTCTGGAACAGGTGGTGGAGAAGCTGCTCCCCGAACAGCCCCCCGTTTTTCCCGCTGATCAGCTGACCGATCGCAGTGAACGTTTTCTTGCGGCTGAAATTGTTCGTGAGAAACTGATGCGCCGACTGGGGCAGGAGCTGCCCTATGCGCTGACTGTGGAGATTGAAAAGTTTACCCCCGATGAAAGCGGGCTGACAGAGATCAGCGCGATTATCTGGGTTGAGCGCTCCAGCCACAAAGGGATTGTGATCGGCAAGGGTGGAAAACAGCTGAAAAAAGTGGGTGAGCAGGCGCGCAAGGACATGGAACTGTTGTTTGGAACCAAGGTGTTTCTGCAGCTTTGGGTCAAGGTGAAAGAGGGTTGGTCCGATGATGATCGGGCACTGCGAAGCCTGGGATATGGCGATGAAATCTGAGCGGGTTGAGCTGCAACCCGCCTACATTCTTCACCATCGACCTTACCGCAACACCAGCCGCCTGCTGGAGGTGTTCAGCCGTGATCATGGCCGTTTCGGCATGGTTGCCCGCGGTGTCTCCTCACGCCGCTCCCGGCTGCAGGGGCGACTGCAACCGTTTCGCCCGCTGCTGCTTTCCTGGTTCAGCCGCGGTGAACTGGCAACCCTGAGTGGAGCAGAACCTGATGGTGCGCCATTGATGTTCTCCGGCGCGGTACTGATGAGCGGCTTTTATCTCAATGAACTGCTGCTACGACTTACCTGGCGTCATGTCAGCTATTCCAGCCTGTTTCAGATATATCACCAGACATTGAACCAACTGGGTGAACAGAGAGTCAACCAGCAGGCACTGCGTATTTTTGAATGCCGGCTGCTGGAAGAGCTTGGTTACGGCATGATCCTGGATCATGATGTGGAAAGCGGGCGGCCAATTCAGCCGGATGCGCACTACTGTTATCATATTGAGCGCGGTCCGGTTGAAGCTCCGGCGGAATCGACCTCTACCCTGCAGGTGGCTGGGAGCAGCCTGCTGGCATTGGCAAACGGCGTGCTGCCCGATGAGGAGAGTCTGCAGGATGCACGGCGTCTGATGCGCACCGTACTGACCTTCTATCTGGGTGATAAACCCTTGCGCAGCCGTGAACTGTTTCGCAGCCTGGAGAGCCATCAATAAAGGAATGATGTTGTGAAAAATGAGATTTTATTAGGGATAAATATCGATCACGTTGCCACTTTGCGCCAGGCGCGGGGAACTCGCTATCCCGATCCGGTACAGGCGGCCATGCTGGTGGAACAGGCGGGTGCAGACGGCCTTACCCTGCATCTGCGTGAAGACCGGCGGCATATTCAGGATCGTGATGTCAAACTGCTGAATCACCTTCTCAATATTCCCATGAACCTGGAGATGGCGCTGACCCGGGAGATGCTGAAGATTGCCGTACAGATTAGACCGGAAAACTGCTGTCTGGTACCGGAGCGGCGTGAAGAGTTGACCACCGAAGGCGGTCTGAATGTGGCGGGGAAATACGAGCGACTTCGCGATGGCTGCAGTCAGCTGGCGGAGGCCGGAATCTGCGTTTCACTGTTTATCGATCCGGAACCCCGGCAGATAGAAGCGGCTGCGCAACTGGGTGTGCCGGTGGTGGAGATTCACACTGGCCGCTATGCTGATGCAAGCAACCCGGAGGAAAAAAAAGAGGAGTACCGCCGTATTGTACATGCCGTGGAACTGGGCTCGGAACTGGGTCTGCAGGTTAATGCCGGCCACGGTCTCAACTACCAGAATGTAAAATCCATTGCCTCGCTGCCGGCGGTCCGTGAGCTTAACATCGGACACGCCATTATCGCCCGTGCTGTGTTTACCGGGCTGGACGAAGCGGTGCGGGAGATGAAACGGTTGATGCTGGAGGCTCGTCAGGGGTGATCTTTGGTATTGGTACAGATATCGTGCATGTCGCCCGCATGCATAACAACCTTGACCGCTACGGGGAGCAGTTCGCCCGCCGTATCCTGGTTGAACAGGAGTGGGCCGCCTTCCTGGCGAGCAAGCGCCGCGCGCATTTTCTCGCCAAACGTTTTGCGGCCAAGGAGGCAGCGGTCAAGGCGATGGGAACCGGATTCCGCAACGGTATTACCCTGAAGCAGATTGCCGTCAGTCATGAGCAGGACGGCCGTCCGCTGCTTGGCTTCAGCGATCAGGCGCAGGAGTTTATTACCCGCAGTGGAATAAAATCCGCTCACCTCAGTTTGTCTGATGAGGAAGAGTATGCAGTGGCGTTTGTTACCCTGCAGT
>JALSHD010000115.1 GCA_026982395.1 Chromatiales bacterium
CTGGCCAGTCCGCAGCAATCACCTGCCGAGGTGGTGAAATTGGTAGACACGCTAGCTTCAGGTGCTAGTGGGGGAAACCCCGTGGAGGTTCAAGTCCTCTCCTCGGCACCATTTTTATAGACCATCCCAGACCATCCGAAACCACATTATACATTGTTTTTAAAAGTATTTTCCTTTTTTAATTCGATGTCCGTATTGTCTGTCATGGTCGCCGATTGTCCCTTTTGTGGAACGCCAGTGGAACGTGAGTGGAACGCAGATTGATGTCTTTTGTTATGAACGTGTACCCATTCACTGTTCACCGTTGGCTCACCATCACGACCCTTCAATCGATGAATGACGCGTGCACATATAACGCTGCAATGACCGTCGAACAAACGACGTTGACGCACTTTCGTTCGACTCAATAAGCTGCCGTATCTTATCCGTTACCTCGTCAACGTTGTTCAACGTTGCGGCGGCAGCCATCGCCCGGTCATACGCCTCCACAACATCGGCACTGGTTACCTCGTAACCCCATCCCTCACTCAACCAGCGAAGTGCAGCCATTGCACAACCGAGTGCAAAGTCCGGTTCCGTGTCGAGGTAGTCCCTTGCCGCTCTCGTCAGCGTTTTCGGATCACAGGGACTGCAGTTGGCAAGCTCCAACGCCAGCTCAAAAAGTTTGATCTCCTTGGCCGTGGCGAACCACTTACCCTCTTCTCCCGGTGTCGTGGCAATGAGATCGGCCAGGATCTGTGACTTGTCCTTCCCGGGGTAGCGTTTTGCGACCGCGCGAAACCGGGCGATATAGGAATTACCCACCGCAGCGCTCAAGCCATAGCGCCTATAGGCTTCCTCATGCAATCCGGACGAGATCAAAATCTCCTCACAGGCCTGATCAATCACGGAATCCGGCTGGTTCAATCCCCGCGAGGCCTCGGCATACTGCACAGCCTCCGCCTTCTTGCCCATCGCCAGCAACGCCTCGACACCGTAACGCCGGTAGTGCCACATGGGGTGGCGCTCCAGTTCCAGAAGCTCAAGTAACTCCTGATACCGGCCCGCCACCAGCAGGCAGGACAAACACGCCGTCGCACCGTGGAACCAGGCCCCGGGGTTCGGATCCGACCAACAGGATCGCAACGTAGGTACCAGATCATCCGCCCATCGCCTGGCGACTTCCGCCGAGCCACAGATCTCACCCCACCGATCACCAACCGGGCTGAGGTAGTCGACACCATCATCCGCCATCGCCTGCCAGAGCCGATCGAGCCATTGATTACGTGTCTTGTCGTCAGCGGGCGCCTTAATAATGATAGGTATCAACGCATCCAGCGCCTTGTTCACGGCCGATCCCAGCGCACCGCTGGAACTGTCCACATGCTCCAGTGCCGGCCAAAGCTTTTCCATCAGACGGATTGCGCCCTCTGCCCCGAAAACCGGATCTTTCTTTGTAACCTTTTTGATCTCGGAAACCGCTTCTCGAAGTCGCTGACAGGCCAGTCTCGATGCCTTCCAGCTGTAGGCGCCGGTTCGGAAACGCGCGGGGAACGTCCATTTGTATTTTTCGGGCTTACTCATTCCAATAACTATAATCCCAGCCGGGCAGCCACATCTTCATAATCCGGCGACTCAGCATACAGCTTTTCGAGCTCGCTACGCGCCCGGCGGTGCTGACCGAGATCCTCATATACCCGGATCCGTTCATACCTGAGCGCCCGAAGCAGCTCCCCGGAACGGCCCTTCTTTCGGCGCAATGCGCTGGTTAATGTATCCCGGGCCGCATCCAGTAACCCGAGTCCGTGCAGGGCCTTTGCCTTGTAGAACAACAGCGCGGTGTGAACGGGCGTTTCGTTCTCAATGCCTTCTGCCAGACGAACCACTTTCCGGTACACGTTGCGGTCTCCGGGGGAGGCCTCCAGCAGCTGCTCTGCCAGGGACAGTTTCACCACCACGTCGTCGGGTTCCAGCCGCCGCAGTCTCTCCAAGCAATCGGTAGCATCTTCCCAACGCTTCTGACCCTGATAGGCTTCCACCAGGCCCAGCAAAACGCCCCGAAGATCCGGACCAACATGTGCGGACACCTCATCGGTAATAGGGAGGCTCATCGTGGCGGAGATGCCGTACTTGTCAAAGTAGCGGCCCAGACGACTGTGGTTCTCAGCCGCCAGGGTCAGGTAGTCTGCCGCTTTCGGCAGCCGCTCCTGCTTTAGCGAGAGAAAGCCCGCCAGATACGCCCCGTCGGCCAGGTGCGTTGATTTCTTCAGCAGCGCGAGAGCCTTGTTCTCATCGCCCAGTGCCAATTCCCGGCAGCCATCTACCAGCGCTTCTTCATCGTCTGGTGTGACCAAACGCTTGAAGAAGCCCAGTGTCAAACGGTCTTTCGGGCTAACCGTTGGGGTCGCCGCTGTATAGGTGGAACGTCTCTTGCCACCCTTCCCGCCAGTAAGCGGTATCGTATAAAACAGCCCCGTTCCCGGAATACCCACCGTAGCGCGTTTTCCTCTCGACCCGACGGTAAACTTCGCACCTCGTGGTCCAAAAGAAAGCGACCCACCCGACTTGCTCAGGTTCAGGGATACGCCAGGCGCGATCTTGATTCGTCTCCAGAAACGGAAGCTCATGACTCAATACGCTCGACAGTCACGTACTTGCCGGGATCCAGTACTTTCTCCCCTTCCCACCGATAAGCCACCAGCTTGCCCCCGGGTTTCGCTACACTGTAATCGAGACAGGCAATATTCGGGGCCAAAGGTACTGGTTCACCCTCCATCCAGTAATGTCCGAGAAAGACCGGGGGTGATTCGTGTGAATACTCCACCATGTGATCCCCCTCGATTTTGTCATCGGGTATGTGGGTTCGAGCACTCTCTGGTCCCATGAACGCATCTTTGTAACTGGTAGCGTCCTGGTCCCACCAGCGCACGCGTATGTGGTGGCGCACGTTCCCGTCCTTGTCATTGAAGCTGGCGCCAGGCTTCAACGGGATTTCCTTGCCTTTCAGGATCGTTTCGACTGCCTTGAACTGCCATGTATCGTTACGGCAAGACATCCGGAGAAGCTCTTCACTTAGATGGTGATCGCCATCCTGGTACTTCAGAATTTCGGTAATTTCATTTTTATCCCAGCAGGCATGAATAACTCTCAGATCTCCAAGATCCAACCAGAGAGGCAAAGTCTTGAACCAGTTTATCGTATCTTCATAAGCAACCGGGTCGCCTTTGTAGGCATCGAGGAAGGCCTGATGCTGCCCTGTGTTCTTATCAGAATGCGGCCTGAGGTAACCACCGCCTTCTTGGTCGTCGGTATAATAAGCAATCGCGTTGAACTCATGATTGCCCATCACTGCGAGCGCGCTTCCAGCGTCGATCATGGCTCGCACGACATCGATCACCTCGCGTTGGAAATCACCGCGATCGATAAAATCACCCAGAAAGATCACCTTTCTTGAAGGATGATGATAAACGCCAGATTGCTTCTTATACCCAAGTGTTTCCAGCATCAACTCCAGACTTTGGCTATGCCCGTGTATATCACCTATGATGTCATAACTCATTTCAGGCTATCACGCATCAAGAAGATGCACTCTCCCTGTTTTCTTGTTTTTGTTCTTCTTCTCCGGCCAAGATTCCCTGTATATCTAATAGGTGTTTCTCGACAAATCGGATGTTTCCTGTCTCTTTCCCTAGGTCCAGTCCAATTTGGAGTTCCCTTGTACCAGCAACTTGATCACGTAATTTTTTGCGATGTTTGTCGTCCCGCTTTATGAGTTCTTTGAATTTAGCTGCACACAATGGACAGAGAGCCACGTATGCTGCGACATGCTCCTTAGCAAGATCATCAAAAATCTGCACCGCCTCAAAATAATAACGGCCATCTCGGCGCCGAAATGGCATTTCATTTTCACACATCTGACAAACAAGTTGGTTTTTATCATTGGTATAGCTTTGCTCAAGATATGTGACTTTATCACCGGCCGGCCCTGACACCCGGACACTCCTGTTACGTCCCTCATACTTCTTTTCTGCAGCCTCGCCAGCCCTCCCCTTTGCGCGTTGGGCTCGCCTCTCTGGATCTACTGATGGACGTTCCGGAAACTCTGTAGGGGTTGATATCTCCTCCACTTGCCTTTTTATCTTTTTATACTGCTCAGGTGATTCTTTGAGCATTTTAAGAAAATCGATATCCTGAAGTGTGACGCCTAGTTGTTTTGCAATTTCCTTGCGTTGGCGATATTCCTTTGTTGCCTTCTGCTCCTCCTCAGCGAATCCTATAGCCGTTAGCCATCCATTTCTATCATCATATTCGAAATCATCTCTAAGCCGCTTTTGGGACATTTCCCCAGGTGAATAAAATTTTCCATCTTTCCCGGGTATCCATTTTGCACTCCGTAGTGTCTGTACCAGTACTGAAGGAACAGTTCGTATGTTATATTGCTGATTTGGTCGGTATCTCGCCTTTAATACACGAGGCTCTACTCCGGTGAGTGTTCGCCACACGAGCCACGCAATACCAACATTTTTTTGTTTAAGTAGTGTGTCGAGAGACTCTATATAGTAGTCTTCATTGACCCCGGTGTGGGTCGACCTTGACCCTCCAGTCCCCGCGTACAACTCGCTTCTTCTCGGATTATTCCATACACCACTCCGCTCGATCTCGAGGACTTTCTGAGCACCACACGCTTCAGCAAACCGAATGAAGTTCTTTACTCTGGCATAGCCCGCCCACAATGCAGACCGTGATTCGTCTTGCCCTGTTCCATCAGAATAGATAGCACCAAGCCCCGTCTCCTCAAACGGTTTATCGATATAACACTGCAGTCCCTGACAAAGGTACTCTTCTGTAGAATCTTTAAAGATATAGTAGTCACGGAAAAGCCCTGCCCCATTTCCCTCTTCACTCCACCTGATAAAACGCCTGATATGTTCTAAGTGTTTCTTCTTCCCAGGTGCTTCTGAATCTTTGGCATAAAAATGATCAAGTATTTTCTGCAGTTCTTCACGCTCACCTATCTGCTTCACACCCGCGGCATCTAAAAACTCCTGCAGTCGTTTTTTTCTCTCTTTTTTTAACCCCTCGAAGATTTCCGCAGAGACCGTAGGCAATTCAGTTGTAAGAGGATCACCTTCGATAGGGAAGTAAACTTCGCCTCCGATAAAAAGCTCACCATCCTGTGCCTTTATTATTTTCCATTCACGGATATCATCTTCTCTATCCTCCCGCTTTGCAGCTGTTAGTAACAGAAGGTAGAACGACTGCAGCCAGTCATCATTCTTCCCACGTAACCAGTTTGATGCATCATCATCGGGCCACCAAGAACGATACTTTTCTTCAACTGCATCTATAAGCTCTTCATATCCCCAATAAGGCATACCCAAAGAACTAAGCAATTTATCGGCCCTAGTGTTCTGCATAACACCAGCGGCCCACTGCTTTTTTCCATTATCAAAAAGAACTTCCAATGCATCTTCACCGATGACATCGGTTACCGCTTTCGGACCACGCGCCAACTCCTCAGCCTTGCCATGCCCACTGTTCAGCCTTGGTATTAGCGCTCGATTACTAAGTGCCTCATAGACAGCGTCCCTCATGACTGCATAAAAAGGCGATAATTGATCATCATCATTCGGCAATACACCCAAGAATTCTGACGTCAGCATGCCGGCCGCCTTCAAATGCTCCATCGCCTCAACAAGGAGTTGCGCTGTTACTTTGAATATCGCCCGATTATCTTCATGATCATGTCGTATACTTGCACGATCGATAGTCGCCGCATACGGTCCATTTACATATATTTTTAACCCTGTTGTTTCCTTTTCGGCTGGGAAGAATACACAAAGTCGACCATCAGCAGGAACCACCTTCATTTGTTTTGCAAGGGGTTTACCAACATCAAGCTCCTTCTGATTCTCCTTTCTGAACCCCAGCATCAGTGCAATCGAGCATTTCAGGTTTCCATGATGTTCCAGCGTTCCTTGAAATCTATGAAACCAAACATCTTCCTGCAAATCATTATTTGCTGAGTTTGTTATGGAAACCTTAATCAATCTTTGGTCGACACCGCTAATGTGTTCCCGCACTGCTAGACCATTTTCCTCCCCATTAAGATTCCACTCGATGGATTCAATATTGTTTAGAAAAAGCAAGATGGTATGGTCCAGCGATTCGAATACGGTTTTAATCTCCCGGAAGCATGTGTCTGAAGGCTTAGATGGATTGTTAAATGGAAGCACAAACACTGTCTCCTGAGCCCCTTTATTGACGCAGGGAATCTCAAATGGACATACCAGATCTCGAATCTCGAAATTAAACTCTCCTGAATAGACTTGGGGGGACTTCGAGTATGCGAATACGGCCTTGAAGCCGATACCGAACTTCCCGATCTGATTGACATCATCTTTCTTTGTGCTCTGGCCAATACTCGTAATTGAGTCGACATCCCCCTTATTAAAAACCCGTCGTCCATTGTGACGCACAATGAGCTTCTCTTTCGTGAGTTCGAACTGCACGTGCGTTGCATTAGCATCCTCAGCGTTCTGCAGTAACTCAAATATAAAGTGCGCCTGGTCCGGATACAGGTCTGACAGAAGCCTTAGAATGCCATCTTCAAAATTATTTTCTCGAGTCGCTTTTAGCCAGCTGCACCTTTTTTTATTAAGCTGCTTCAATACGATAGATGCATTTTTTGTCATGCCGCCTACCCTCCACCGATGACAACCACCCCATATGCGACAGGCTCCGCAGTCAAATCGGCCTTCTTCACAGCCTCATCCAACTCAGCCAGCCGCCTTTGGTAATCCGCTTCTGCATTGGCAAGCTGCCCCTGCCGCATACGGCGAATCTTCTCATTAGTTGCTTGCGCAAGCCTTTCCTCCAGCATTGCCACCCTTCCGCGGTGGCTAGTAGTAAGGCTCTCCCGCCGGTAGTCAGCGATACGCTGATTCTGTTCTTTGTGGTTCGAACGCGCTTTGGCCCATAGCTCATAGTGTGCTGCGTCGAGCTGGTCAAAAACTGTCTGTTTCGGTACCTGATCATCCGGAAGACTACCCAGCCTGCCGTATTCCAACAGTTCTGATAACCTCTGTGTAACTTCCCCAGACTGAGCAACGGGGTAAAGGACCAAGTCTTCCCGAACACCTCTATATCGCCACTCGTAGATTACAAATGGATACTGTCCGGGGGGGATATCCGCATCGACTGCTTGCACCACACATATAGGCTTCGTGGCACCTGGTTCCATTGCGCTCGCCGCTTGGCGTACTAAAGGATGAAGGGGCGTAATAAACGCTGCGCTTTGATTCTCGACTGCCTCTCGAGAATCGAATGTAATCGCTAAGCGCGAGTCTCCACCTTTTAACCAGTTTTCCCACTGTTTGTAAGTTGGTGAGGCTACTCGTGGGAGTGCCTGGTAGTCTTTCAACAGTCTTGTCCTCCCATCTTGGGAAATGCGCAAGGTTTTCGTTGCTTTATCGCCCAAGATGTACTCTTGTGTTTTCTCGGCGATACCCTGCAGGTAGCTTTCAACAAGATTCTGTACTGCAACTGCCGAAAGCCAAAAGCTCGAAGCACCCTCGATATCTTTCTGGGTTTGGTCCGCAGGCAGCCGGATACCGAAGAGTTCGGCTTGTTTGTCTTCCAGCGCTTGTTGTTCCTGGATAAGGCGTATCTGGTTATCAGCAATCTGCTGCAGCTTTTCTTTCCGCTCAGCATCAGATAGTTGAACATCCTCGGCGACATTTCGGATCTCTTGCGCGACCTCTCCCAAGATTTCCTCACTGGCGCCAAGTGCACTGTTAAAAACACCAATCCGTAGCAAGCAACGCTCGTAGATATCTGCATCCACGGTGTTTGGTGTAATGAGATTATAGATTAAAACCTTCTCGCTCTTCTGCCCTTTACGGTCGATACGGCCAATTCGTTGTTCGACGCGCATCGGGTTCCATGGGAGATCATAGTTAACGATGCAGTCGCAGAACTGGTAATCTAAACCCTCACATCCGACTTCTGAGAACAGCAGTACATCAATTGCATCTTCGTCTTCACGTGGTCTCTTGAACTTATCACGGAGCTCTACCCGTTCTTCATCAGGCGTTCCACCATGGACCATACCTACCCGTACGCCGGTGGCAGACAGCTTGGCAAAAAGATAACTCAGCGTATGGCGAAAGCTACTGAAAAGCATAAGTTTATTGTTTTCCAGCTCCTGCTTATCGCTAATAATGCCCAACAAGGCCTCGAGCTTTGGGTCCTTAGTACCCTCAAGCTGTTCTGCACGTTTAACGATCCCCTCTATTTCTCCCAAAACTTCACCTGCCGCCTCGGAATCGAGCAGCTCATATTCGTCACTCGATTCCTGATCACTAACATTCACAATGCGTCGGTTCAAAATGTCCTTGATTAACGGCGCTAGGCCATATAGACAGCTCGCCGCCTGACGGCGGATAGTTGTCATCATAAAGTTAATACTTCTGGTTGGATGTATCTTCGATAGGATCTGCGCCTGAACTTCTAGTAACGAATCATGGAGCTCTCGCTGTTGTGGAGTAAACTCCACCGGAACAGTCTGCGGTTCTCGGACAGTGAATTCACCAATATCGCGGCGGCGTGTACGGTTGATGATACTGGAAAATGTATGTAAATCTTCCAGCCTGTGAATCACATTCACCCTTTCCTCGGGTGAAAGCGTATTCTCCGTGAGCTCCCTCATCACACTCCGAAACTCAGGATCCTCCGCTATGATTCGTGAACCCCAATCAGTGCGTGTAGCATCCTCCAATGCCAATACCGCCTCCTGCTGCCAGCCTTCAGATGCACCACGGGTGGCGTCAATCGCACGATTAATATGTGGATTTGGAGCCGCCATATGCTGGAAACTCTCCCGGTCGATAATAAGGTCTGGTCGCAACAGATTGAGCAAGACAAATAAATCGTCACTCCCCAGCATCAGAGGTGTTGCAGTGAGGAATACCACCGCCTCCGCGTTATCACAAAAGAAGCGCACAGCCTCGTGTGAGTACGTATTAGGATTCCGAACGTGATGCGCCTCATCAACAATCACCAAATCGAAGCGGGGAGGCGGATCAAGATCAAGCAAACCTCTCTGCCCCTTCTTCCGACGAGAGGAGCCTGTTGCCTGGGTTCCATGAAGCTGAGCCTCATCAAATAGAGAATAAGGCAGGATAGTTCTGGCATGCTGCTCGGGCCACTCACCTTCCAGATCCGTTTCGCTGATACAATAGCGCAGCGTATTTCCATCTAATTGAGTGAAACGCTCCTCAAAGCGCTTCATTTCCATCAGCCACTTCCGTTCGGTTACCAGGGGACGAGGACAGATAATCAATACTGAACGCACTTCCCGACGAGCTTGAAGCTCTCTGAGTATCAATCCCGCCTCAATGGTCTTACCAACACCAACTCCATCCGCTATAAGCAACCGAGGCCGGTCTGCGCGAATGAACTTGAGTACGGGACGAAATTGGTACGGTATAAAGTCAACCCGTGCAGCATTCAGTGAGTATAGAGTCGAAAGACTTGGATGCTGGATTTGTAATGCAGTCAGATGCGCATGGAACTGGTTCAGGGAAACCAATACCTGGCCTTCTCCCTCGGGCGATACCGCTTCCAGCTGAGACTCGTAAAACCATTTCGGTGCTCCATCCATGAAAACCTGATACCTGTTCTCAGCTTCTAGTTCCTGGACCGCCAGAACAGGTCCTCTCTTTGATGAATCTGACTTTAGCTGGACAATCTGTGTGATCTGGAAAGCCAGCTCCTTACCCTGACCTTCTGCCCCGGCTGTTTCCATACCAGCCGTTCCTTCGACTGCAGGCTGTTCAATCTCAAGCAACTTTTTCCGCTCGGCCCGCACTTTATCTTGCAGGTCTTCGGATGCGCCAATTACGGCGAGAAATCGCTGCAATGTATCGAGATCTCTGTAGACATCATCACGTGGGTACTCCTGAACTGATGCATGTGCCCACCGGTTCCTTATCGTTTGCATCTCCTTGACAAAATGCCTCGCATCTGGCGGAAAGGTTTCTTTCCAGTTAAGGTCATACCAATTCTGGTCAAGGATGCGTATCAATGCTGCGAGATCCAGTCCTCCGAGTTCTGAGATGCTACGTTGCGCCACATACCGCTGCTGCTGGAATGACAGCTTGTCAATCACTCGTTTTACCCACCAATCTTCATCCCCAAGCATTGGCAATCTCTTGTCCAGAAATTGGCAGAGCTCCGCTGCAGCCAGATTTAGCAACTCGCCCATCTTTGTACTCATGCGGTTTCCTCTTTTATCATTTCTCCGAACATTTGGATCAGTATTACCTACCGGCACTGATCACTAGGTCGGTATTAGCCAGTCGTACCGGAATCCGCCAGTTACAATTTTGGATTTCCTCTACCAATTTTACCCCCTATACAGTTTTCGTTAACTCGAGGTACCGACAGAATCCATTTGCCATCTTCATCTGTTGAGGCGTTCTGCACTCCGGTTCAAATAATGCAGGATTCCCGACTAATATGCACAATGCCAGCGCACGGGATGTCGCGACATTGAAGCGATGGCGGTCGTAGAGAAAACTCATACCCCGTGGAGCATCCTCAGGACTGGAAGACGTCATTGAGTAAATGACCACGGGCGCCTCCTGGCCCTGAAAACGATCGACGGTACCGATGCGATCGCTCAGTAGAGGCAAGACCTCAATCAATGCGGCAACCTGGGCGTTGTAAGGCGCAACAATGAGAATGTCATCCTTAGTCAATTTTGACACATTTTGACCCTTATCCCTCCAGCTCGCGTAATCAAGAAGCATGGCAACGATTTGACCTATGGCCTCCGCTTCTTCGAGCGACTTTGCCTGGTTACCAGAGTGGTGCACAGGTACGTAACGCAGTCCAGATCCAGAAAATCGATTTTCACCTTCTGATTGCATCACAATTGCCTGATGCTTCAATTCTGGTCGTGCCGCAACCTTACCCTGGTAATAGGCTTCTGATGTAAATCGAGCGATATCAGGATGCAATCGGTAGGTTTCAGACAGGAACAGCCCCTTATCTACCGGCATAGTGTCCTCACCATCAAGTAGATGATAGAGCGCTGATACCTCGCTACCTTCCGGATGACTGCTCTGTAATGGCTGCTCAAGCTGCTGTGGATCGCCAAGCAGTACCAGGCTTCTGCCTGCCGGGGCAACGGCCAGCACGTTACTCAGTGCCATCTGCCCTGCTTCATCGACAATAAGAACGTCAACGCACTGCTCGAAATCTTGCCGACTCCAGCACCAGGCGGTTGCGCCAACCACATCGATACTTCCGTCATTCAGCCCACGTTGGATTGATGCATAGTCTTTTTTACGCTCAATCTCCCACTCGCCCTCATATTTACCGTCCTGGCGATGTACTGCATGCAGTTCCAGCCTCTGCTTTTTTGCCTCCTTCAGAGCACCTTCCAGCAAATTGACAATAACCTTGTGACTAACCGCGGTGACACCAACCCTCAATCCCTTTTTCTTGAGCGCGCAAATCATATGCGCCGCCGTATAGGTCTTACCGGTACCCGGCGGACCCTGGATTGCAAGAATGTGGCCATCAAGTTCCAGAACCAGACGGCATGCCGCATCCACTGTCGTTTCGCCTTCCCGTTGGAGGAGTCCTTGCTCATTCACCAGCGGGGACAGTCGGCGCAATAGAAGTTCTGTCGCCGCCTTGTATGGAGTACATCCAGAGAAACCTTCTTCCAGTACTCTCTCCCCAAAACGCATAAGCGACTCTTGCAACGGTTTTGATGACACCTGACTATGCAGAAGCAGGGAAGCAGGATGAACACTCGCTGTGTTCATGCGCTTTTTGATATCGATTGTCTGATTCGAGTAGTTTACCGCCACAACTTTACCAAACGAGTTGCCATCCACATCACGCAGATCATCACCTCCTCGCGCATCGAGTTCCTGGGTTGAAAAACGGTACCGATGCAGCGGTGCGCGGCCGGCTTCCACTTCCTCGAGGAATGTAAGACCGGTAATCACGCGGCGCTCGTCGCCATACTCTGTTTCATCCAGCGCCAGCACACGGAAATACTCCCACCAGCTCGCCTTACTCTCGCGGCGATGGAACTCCATCATATGGGCCAATAGAAAGCGAGCCTGCTGCTCAGGCGTACGCTCATCAGCTTCTAAGGGAATGTCTTCTAGCAACCCGTCCCGCAGCCTTTGCAATTCCCGATCCAGCTCACTGATAGATTCTGAAGCTTCTCCGTCCTGGGCAACAGGTCTAGGCAGTTCATTTCCTTGCGCAATAACCTCGGTGCGCAGCTGCTCTAGCCAGTCTCGCAGCCGTCGAGCAGATTCACAATCTTCTCGGTTATAGTCCTCAACGATGCGGCGATGATTGTCGAGCGTCGCATCAAGATCACCCGCCTCAATTGCATGTTCTACAAGCCGCCTGCTCATTGAGGCATCATGGAGATCCTGCTGACGCTTGTATCCAAAATACGGTTCAAGATCTTTAATGGAGTAACGCTCAACACCGGCGATCAGTGCTCGTCGGATTACCGTGTACAGATCCACGAATGCACCGCTCCGCAGTAATGCATCAAGCTCCACCTCACGGGTAGCATACCGGCCCATCAGCCGCTGGAGCGCCGTTGGTTCATAGGGTGCGAAGTGGTAGATATGGGCTTTCGGGTTACGCGCCCTGGTGGCAATAGCGACATCCATGAAATGCTCAAATGCCTTCTTTTCTTCCTCCAACGTTCGGGCCCAAACCGGGGTATATGTCACCTGGCCGTCATCTCCTCGCGACAAATATCCAGTTAAATACTCCCGCACACCCTGCTCGGCGAAATGGTTACCTTCAAAATCCAGGAATATGTCATCGGGTGTCGGTTCAGGCAGCATTGCCAAGCCATGCTCCAGGTTAAACGGCTCCTTAAGCTCATAATACGGGACTTGCTTTTCCCGGCTGATGAGTTGCACCCTTGCCTGATCCCGGACACGCGCCATGCTCTCTCGCGATCCCTGACGCAAATCCGGGATTTCATCGAGTCTGGCCAGTTCGGCGAGCCGCTCTACACCAATGGCTCGAAGATTCTTAATCTGACCATTCGATATCCCGGCCACATAGCAAAGATGATCATCCCCCCTGCGACGCTTCTCGCACTCGCTCCACCAGGCACACAAATCACAGTGAGAAACGAGATCAGGATAAGTCTCATCAGAGTTAGCCAAAAACCGATCTATTCCATGTTCCAACAACCTGACGTAGGCATCATAATCAGCAAGGCGGTACTCTACCGGCTCATAATTACTACTCGGCGTAACTACATACATGCGTTCCGGCCGTACCCCCTGGAGTTTTTCCAAAAGATACGAGTAAACACAAAGCTGTAAAATCGTTCCCGCCTTTGTATCATGGGCGAGCTTCGTATCGATAACCTCGTATGACCAACTACCAAAGTTACTGGGCAGAGCAACCTTGCGCAAAAAATCGGCACGACCATACCAGGCATCATCTGCCAACGTCGCTTGATAGATGATATCCACCCCTGCCTGCATTGCGGCGATGGTTTTATCAACGCCATGCTCGACTGATTCACCACCCACGTCCGGATCACCAGCCCGCACCATGCCTAGCCCTTGCGCCTGTAAATGCTCCAAATAGGCATTCTCATGGGCCTGCCCCCTCGCCTTGAGATCATCCAGAATCGGCCCATAGCGAACTGGACGTTCTTTAGTACCTCGTGCGGCAGCCAGATCAAGCCGCGAAAGATACTTGCAACTCAGAAAGTTGCTGAGATCGGTCGGAGCCAGTATGATTTTCTCGCTTTTCAGACGCATTTAAGCTTCCTTCCAAGTTTGTAAATATCTGACAGGCGTGTACAGTTTGTCACTGATCGGGCAAACCCAAGCCCTACTCACGACCCGCCACCATATCTACGGTAATTTTGCATCCGCCGAAAAGATCTGGCGAGGTTGCCACCACGGCTTTGTCCATTCGATCCCACCTCTTGCAACTGAAACGCGCACAGATGAACCACCCGGTCTCGTGCACTGAGCGCTCCACCGGCCAGCCCTGGGCCACTGATCCGGATGTCATCACCTTCACCCACAGCCGGATGCTCTGAACCTTCGGCTGCAGCCACCGCTGACAGAAAGCGCATAACGTCTGGTGGTTTGCTATTTGTACTGCCACCCTGTTCGTCGATCGCATCCAGCGCATAGCTGCGTAATAGCTTGGGCATGAGCTTGCGAAACGTCGTCGAAAAATCGAAAAGCTCCACACCCCGAATCTGGCCATTGATGGCGAACACAGCCCCCACCTGCCCCTCTACCATTTCAATTGCCTTCAGGTACTCTTCCACCTGATCCTGGTAATCCTCGTACAGACATTCCATTGCTGCCGTATCGGAATAGCTCTCCATTCGACTCGACTTCGCAGCGATGTCTTCCCAAACCTCGCCTTGCCGTGAGTGGCGCGTACCGCTAGTCCGCAATGACGCGGTCACCTGATCCGCTTTCCGTGCGCGGCCTGCAGCATAAAAAGCGCGGCCTTTCGTACTGAACTCCGGGCTTGAGTGCGACCAACGGCCCGCTTCGACACACGACACCGGAATTGTGATGGTGCTTTTGGCCGGAGCCAGGATCGTGAGGTTGAGCACCCGATTCTGCTTGGCACCCACCAACTCCTCACCATCTAATAGCAATACTGGCAGTTCGCCCAGGTTCTCCAAACGAAGCTCTGGCACATCACCTGCATCAGATGTCTCGGTTACCCTCACATCCCCCCTGGCCAGTGCCTCATCAAGCGTGAGGTAGTCCGGTTCAACCCCGTTCCCAGCAACCAGCGGGATCACCGATAGATTATTAAATGAAACACCTACACCGGCTTTCACACGCGAGAGTGTTACCTCGATTATCTGCATTGCACACCTCCTTTACTAGACTCACCACTGGTATTGCAGTTGGCGTGCCAATAAATGGAGGTGCTATCGATATTCTTATTTTACGTTATTTGTCATATAGTTACATACTATTTTCTGATTCAACCAAAGCGTGCACACCCACCTACAACATTTCTTTTCTTGTATTTATACAATATTTCTTATACTTTGTATGTAACCAATTTTCTGAGAATACCCATGAATATCCTTGTTAGCTGGCTCGGCCAGACCGACCTAAATGCTGCTGCAGGTGATGAACGCGCCGGTCTGGGCCCAGTGGGTCAGGCCGTCACTGAGCGATCCTTCGATCTCGTTGTCCTGCTCAGCAACTACCCCAAACCTGAATCAGCAAACTATGTAACCTGGATTGAAGGCCACACTAAGGCAGCTGTGGAACTCAACCTTGTCGAGCTATCCGGCCCCACCCACTTCGGTGAAATTTATCAGGCGGTCACTAGAACGGTCAGTGCGCTGCTTGCCAAGCACGGTGACGCTGGCCGCTTGACCTTCCACCTCAGCCCAGGCACACCTGCTATGTCGGCGGTCTGGATCATTGTTGCCAAAACACGTTATGGCGCTGAGCTCATCGAATCATCTAGGCAACAGGGTGTTCGCACGGCAAACGTACCATTCGACATCTCTGCCGAATTTGTACCGGAGGTTTACCGGCGTGCAGACCAGGATCTGGCACGACTAAGCGCTGGTACTCCTGAAGAAACACCTGAGTTCTCCGACATCATTCACCGCAGTCCGGTGATGCGCCGAGTCGTCGAGAAAGCGCAAAAGGTGGCTCCACGTTCTGTGCCGATCCTCATCGAAGGAGAAAGCGGTACTGGCAAGGAAATGCTGGCACGAGCGATTCATCGCGCTGGCCCACGCCGAGACAACGCCTTCATTGCAGTCAACTGCGGCGCCATTTCCCACGAGCTCGCGGAATCTGAATTATTCGGGCATAAAAAAGGCGCATTTACCGGCGCCACCACAGACAGAGCTGGCTACTTTGAAGCCGCTGATGGCGGA
>JALSHD010000116.1 GCA_026982395.1 Chromatiales bacterium
GGCGCCGCCTGGATAGAAAAACAGCAGCAGGACTTTGCAGACACCTTTCAGGACACCCTCCAGGAAGAGTTCAAAGCCCCCATCGAAACAGCGCAGGAAATCTGGAACGACCCGCAAGCCTACGCCCGGAGACAGGCCGACGCCACAACCGCCGCGGCAACAGACGCCGCGCAAGAAGCCAGGGAAATCGCCGCCATCAACCGCCAGCGCGCCCAACAGCTCGCCGAACGCTTCCAGACCGACCCGGCCGGCGCGGTGGCCGAATACGTGCAGGACAAAAAAGACGAACTGGCCATCCTGAAAGCCACGCTCGGAGAAAAAGGCGCCGAACTCGGCCGCGACATCGCCGACTGGGCCAGCGAGTTCGGCGACAAACTCGGAGATGCCTGGGACATCGCCCAACAGGGCGACCTCGGCAAGGCCGCCGGCCTGCTGGCCAGCACCACGGTTTCCGCCGGCGTGGACGTCATCAACCCCGGCAAAAAGGCCCAGGCCGCCGGCGAAATGGCCAGCGCCCTGGGCAGCGCCGCGAAAAAAACCGCAGCTTTGAAAAAGAAGAAGATAGAGGCAGCGAAGAACAAAAACGGTGGGGGGAATGATGAGAGGAATGGCGGGAAGAGTGAGGGTGCCGGGAAGAAATGCGGCAACCCGAACAAAAACAAAGGGGATTGCGCCGAACGCCTGGTTGAGAAAAAATACAAGGCCAAAGGCTACGAATCCTTCGAAGCCAGTCAACTACGGAACAACTCCGGCCACGGCCTCGATCACATTTTCCACAACCCGCAAAAAGGGGAAGTGCTGGTGGTGGAGACGAAATCCAACCGGGCGGGGTTGAGTCGGTTGCAAAAAAAGGGTGGAAAAAAGTACTTAAGAACCCAACTCGAAGCCATGACCAGGGGCGTTGATGAAGGCGAAGGCCGCTGGAAGAAATACAAGGGAGATGCAAAATTCGGGAAAGCTTTGGATGAGCTAAATGAAATACTAGAAGACAACCAACTCCAGGACTTCAAGGTCTGCCGCGTCAAACTGGCAGACGACCCGACCGGCTGTTATGGCAAGGGCGGCAGAGGCACATGCAAACCCGGCACGAAAATCACCTGTAAACCCTGGCAATGAGGTAAACAAAATGACGGCAGAAACGCAAGTCAAGGCATTACTCGATAAACGCATCAAGAAATACAAGGAAGCGGCTGAAGAAGGCTTCCTGTACCCCGACAGTCAGGGGAGGTCAAGAGTCTGGGAACGCATTGAGCGAAAAATCAGCCGAGTTATTGATAAAAACAAGACGGGTTCATCAGTGCCAGCACTCGAAGAGCTCAGCCGCTGGCACCTTGGCTACAGCCAGTTCCTCCGCGTCCATCGCAACGACCCGGCGCAGCAAAAAACCGAATACATCAAGGCCTGCTGGTACGGCTATCTGGCCTTGCGGGTGGGGGACGAGGCTTATGAGTGTGTCAACCGGCCTTACATGCTTCTTCAAGAAGCCAGCCAATACCAGGCGCAGTGCATCCTGGCAGGTTGGTGGAACGAGGCGCGCGAGTTGGGACAACGTTTGGTAAATGCGATTAATAACTGCCCGTTTGATGAAGAATATCAGCGGTATCGTGGAACCATTATCGATGACGGTTTTGAGTATTCGAAAGCCGGCTGGTTCCTGCTGGAGCTCCACTGCAAACAGCACAAGGTGGATTTTGACCGCGACAAGGCAGACTACCCGGAATTGTTTGTCCCCTATCAGGCGGTGCTGGAGCACTGGGACAGCACGGACCTGACAAAAATTGACCAACTGGTCTATCTGTTGTGCGACATGCACCTGCAACAAACCGAACAACAGGATGAAGACACGCCTGAAGAGGACGTGGAGTATTTTGAATTTGACGAGCCAACGCTCTGGCTGTACCCGTATGAAATCCTCGCCTGGCTGGCGTTGCGGGAACATAACGGGCTGGAAAACCCGGCAAGCTACAGCCATCCCTTGATGAATCAGCCGCTGGCCGAGAGGGTACCCGGCGCACCGTTTGAGAAACCGCTTCTCAAGGAGGCCCAACAACTACTCAAAAAAGTCCGGGAGCTCTGTCCGGACGCGGATCTTTATTCGGGCATGCCGGAGGCCTGTCTGGACGGATAACGGGCAATATTTGCCGGGAGAAGATACGGCAAGAGCCCCGACCCCAAACCGTGGCGGGTGGAGCTGACCTGGCACACCCCTGCGGCCCGCAGTGTAGTGGTCAAGTTTTTTTGGCCACAGTTTTATAGTCATTCCAATACTGAGCATTAGCACTATTTGGAGCCAATCCCCCATTATGCGTATGTGGTCTGACCTGACTGTAATACCCAATAATATAATCAGTGATGGCCTGCTTTGCTTCCTCAGCGGAGGGGTAGCCAGCTTCTGGCACCCACTCGGTTTTCAAACTCCTGAAAAATCGTTCCATTGGACTATTATCCCAGCAGTTACCCCGGCGGCTCATGCTTTGGGTCATCTGGTAGCGCCACAGCTGTTGCCGGAACGACAGGCTCGTATACTGGCAACCCTGATCGGAATGGAACATCACGCCTTTCGGTTTGCCCCGGCTTTCAAAGGCCAGGGTCAAGGCTTTCTTTACCAGCGCACTGTCCGGCGAAAGGGAGAGCGCCCATCCCACAGGTTTGCGTGCGAACAAGTCCATGACAACCGCCAGATACGCCCAGCGTTTTCCTGACCAGAGATACGTAATATCACCCCCCCCAAGACCCGGTTCTGTGAAGCGACAGCAAATTCCCGGTTCAGATGATTGGCAATAGCTATATGGGCCTGCTTTGCCCGCTTGTACCGCTGTTTCGGCTGTTGGCGGCTCACCAGACCAAGCGCTTTCATCCGTCGGCCCGCCCGGTAGCGGCTCAAAGGCTGTCCTTGTGCCGTTACCACGGCAGCAAGAGTCCTGGCTCCCGCTGAGCCATTGCTCTGCTGATGCGCCTCGCTTATCCGCTGGCACAGTTCCCTCTCTTCCGGTGTGGGGCTGTCCGCTCGACCTCGCCAGTAGCGATAACTGCGGCGATGCACTCCAAAACAGTCACACAGCTGCTTCACTGGGTAGCTCTCTTTCAGCCGCTGGATTAGCGCAAATTGTTCAGCGAGTCCGACATCAAGAGAGCTGTAGCCTTTTTTAGAATTTCTTTCTCCGTTTCAATACGCCGAACCTGTTTCTCCAACTCCTGTATCCGCCGCTGTTCGGCGGTCAGCGGCACGCCTTTCGGAGCCGCTCCCTCACCCGCTTTCCTGAGTTGCCTGACCCAGGTCTCCAGGGTTGATTTGGCAACGCCCAGGGCATCGCAGGCCGCTTTTATCTTGTACCCCTGGTCGACAACCAACCGCGCTGCTTCCAATCTGAATTCCGGGCTGTATGTCCTGTTTTCTCGTGTCATTTTGTCACCTGTTTTCGGTATCGGTGATAATATCACCTAATAGCAGATGGCCAAATTAACTATGCCACTACAATTGCCCGTTCCGCTTTCAGGAGCAGTGAGGGAATGAAGAAAGCGGAAATGAACTATTCTGCCGATTGTTGTCTATAATTATTAGTGGTTCCCTCGCAAACCGCTTCCTTTTACCAACATGCGTTGTACACCGTATACGGAGTACTGGCAGAATGAGAACCTTCATCCGACAACCTTCCAACATTCCTGTCGAGATTTTCAGCAGGAAAAGCCCGGCAGGTAAAAGTCAATCGTTAAAGAATATCAGCTTTGGCGGCCTCTGTTGCAAAACAGACAGACCTATCGCAACAGGCACTGAAGTATATGTCCGGCTGCCATCTCTCGGCCCGGATTTTGAGGCACGCGGACGGGTTTCGTGGTGCCGTCACAAAAACAGTGATATTGAAATAGGAGTTCAATTTCTGGACAAGGATAGTGAGAACCGATTACATATGGTTGAAGAGGTATGTAATATCGAGCGTTATCGTAAACGAGCGATGAAACAGCAAGGCCGTACTGTTAACAACAGGGGGCTGCAAAAACAGTTCCACTAATCCAGCATTTTTACCGTTGAAGAAACACCGTATCAGGTACGGTAAGCTCCATGGATATCGGAAGATGGTCAGAGTATGCGTGTTTTAAAACCCGCGCCTGACGGACCTCGAGCTCCGGTGTCACCAGAATATGATCAATATTACGGTTTGGCTGCCAACTGGGAAAAGTGTGGAACTTTTCCAGAGGCTCGCGCAGCCGGGTTCTGTGAAACAGATAACACAATTCGGGGCTATCCGGCTGACAATTCATGTCTCCCATTAATATGACGTGTGGATACTGGTTGATTAGGTCGGCAAGATAACTGATCTGTTCCAGCCGCACGCGCCTGCTCAGGGCAAGATGGATGTTGAATACAACCAGTGGCTCTTCTCCATGACCGTACAGCGCCGCCGTAAATCCCCGCCCCGGAATCAATCCCGGGAGGCGCTGCTCCGCGACCCTGGCTGGCCGAATTCTGCTGAGCAGTCCCGTTGCATGCTGGGCAAATTTCCCCAAGCGCCGGTTGACCCGATGGTGCCAGAAGGGAAATCCAGCCTTGTCGGCCAGATACTCGGTCAGATTAATGAAGTTACTCCGCAAACTTCCCGCATCCACCTCCTGCAATCCAACAATGTCGTAATCGTGCAACAGGTGAGCGATATGGTCCAGATTGCTGAATCGCTCCGAGTGGGGAAGGATATGCCGCCAGCTCTTGGTAAGATAGTGGCGCGGCCGCTGGGTCGCAATACCCACCTGAATGTTGTAACTGAGCAGCTTTAAACGGGTTCCTGATGCAAGCCGGGACACCGTATTCTTCCCCGGCGCCGTATTCACCTCGCTCAGATGGGGCATACCATCTCTCCCATCTGTTTGGTAAGCTTCAGGTTTTCGCTATAGTCCACGGGACAATCAATAACTGTAACTCCATCATGCAACAGCGCTTCTTGCAAGATTGACAGCAACTCTTCCGTTTTCTCGACGTGAATGCCGCGCGCACCAAAAGACTCGGCATACTTGACAAAATCGGGGTTACTGAAATCGACGTTCGATTTTCGCCCGAAACGGTTCATCTGTTTCCACTCGATAAGCCCGTAACCACCATCATTCCAGATTAAAACCACCAGCGGTATTCCAAGTCGCACGGCGGTTTCGAGCTCCTGTGAGTTCATCAGAAAACCGGCATCGCCGGTGACCGCCACGACTCTGCGATCCGGCATGGCGAGCGTGGCAGCAATAGCTCCAGGCACCGCGATACCCATGCTGGCAAAACCATTGGATATAATACAGGTGTTTGGCCGCTCACAACGGAACATGCGCGACATCCACATTTTGTGCGCGCCGACATCACATACCGCAATATCCGGCAAATCCATCGCAGTACGCAGATCCCAAATCAGTTTCTGGGGCTTAACCGGAAAACTGAAATCGTCACGATGCTGGTTCATATCTTCCACCAGAATATCGCGCAACGCACGCATGGCATGCCCGGTATGGGGTGTCGCCAACTCTGCAATACGCAGCAGACTATGCTTCAGATCCCCCACTACTCCGACAGTGACGGGATAGTAAGCATCAACCTCGGCGGGTGACATATCAATATGAACAATGGCTCGATCCTTGGTTGGGTGCCACAAATAGGGGTGGTACTCCACCAGATCATACCCAATACAGATGATGACATCCGCCCGGTCAAAACCACAAGTAACATAGTCTTTCGACTGCAATCCTGCACTACCCAATGCCAAGGGATTTTTGGCAAAAGGAACCACCCCCTTGGCCATGAAAGTATTGGTCACCGGAATATTCAGCCGGGCAGAAAAATCAGCCAGTTGCTGCCATGCCCGCCCCCGAATCACGCCATTACCGGCAAGAATGATGGGGTTTTGAGCCTCTGAGATTACTTTTGCTGCATACTCCACCCGCTCCCGCGGCGGCTCGGGAACAGTGGCATGCTTGACTGGTAGCGGCTCATCAACAATGGGCATCTCGGCAATATTTTCCGGAAACTCGATAAAGCAGGCACCGGATTTTTCCGTTTGCGCCACCTTGAAAGCCTTGCGCACAACCTCACTGATAATGTTCGGAGTCAACAGGCGGGAGGAGTATTTGGTAACTGGGTGAAAAATACGCTCCAGATCCAGAACCTGATGGGATTCCTTGTGCAAACGGTTAGTAGCCGCCTGGCCCGCAATTGCCACCATGGGCGCATGATCCATATTGGCATCAGCTACCCCGGTAATAAGGTTGGTCGCACCGGGCCCGAGAGTAGCCAGGCAGACGCCAGCCTTCCCGGTCAGCCGCCCATGTACATCCGCCATGAAAGCCGCTCCCTGCTCATGACGTACCGTAACAAACCGGATGGAGGAGTCGAGCAGGGCATCCATAAACTCCAGATTTTCCTCACCCGGAATACCATAGATACACTCGACACCCTCATTCTCAAGACATTTAATGAATAGTTCTGCGGCCTTCATTCCCCCTCCCTCGCTCTCAATGCTTATATCGGCCAGCTATCCGACTCTTTCACAGAAAATAACATCGACAAAAGAAAAATATCATTGCGCAGGCGCTCTTTATAGTAAAGGAACTGGGACAGGAATCTGAAGAGAAAAACAGGCCAAACGGGGAGAGAAGAACCCCTTCCCCCCTATTCGGTCAATCCGGAACAGCCTCTTGTTAACCCGGCTGGAGGGCATACTCGCCCAATCCAGGCCGGGAAATCAGTTTAACCGCCGATGCCCGATTACGAAAAACCGCGGGCAAAGTCAGACTAACCCCTCAGGGCGCTATTTTTTTGACGAAGTGGCAGCAGCCTCCTCTTTGCCAACCAGGTAATCAACCACCTTGAGCATATCGGAATAGGTTCGCACACCTCTGCTGCTGATCCGGTATTTTCCGTTAACAATCAAAACCGGCACACCCTCTATTCCATACCGCTTCGTCATCTGAACAGCCCGCTTCACCTGACTCTTAACGGCAAAGGAATCGAACGCTTTGTAAAAATCTTCCTTGCTTACGCCGTACTCGGCAAACAGCAACTGCAGGCTTGCGGGAGTGGGAAATTTACGCCCCCCTTGATGCATTGCATCAAACAATCCATCATGAATTTTGCCGCTGATACCCAGCGCCTTGGCTGCATAAAAAGCCTGGGCATGCAATTCCCATAAATTGTTAAAAACTGCGGGAATATGAATAAATTCCACATTGGCAGGCTTGCGCATTAACCATCGCTTCACATAGGGATCAAAATCGTAACAGTGGGGACAACCATACCAAAACAGCTCTACTACCTCTATTTTGTCGCCTGTACTCGTTGGGACAGGAGGATCAACACGCTGATATTCAACACCTTCCTTATATTCGGCCGCAACATTTCCAACAAACCCGACCAGCAAAACCAACAGAAAAATACCCCATCGCCTGCTTACACCATGTGCCATAAACATTTACCCCTTTGTTATTAATGTATCCAAAACAGTACTAGTATAGTGCCGGAGTGGCAGCAAAAGTTCCATATGATTTGCGAAACCCGCACGATGCTTTATTCTATCTGCTAACCCGCCAAACTTCAGTTGGTCAGTTGGCGGAGTAGTACCGGCCAGTAAGCATCAAGACGGAGACAAAAAATGGACACAGCTGCAATCGACCTTACCGAATTTCTCAATCAGCAATACCTCTGCGAATCACTTACCGTAAAAGAGGTAAAAACCCTGCTTGAATATACTGAACTGATAACCTTCAAAAAGAAAGAAACCATTGCCGATATTGGAGAAGTAGGAGAGGCGTTGTACTTCGTTGTAAGGGGAGAGGCTGCGCTGGTATACGACAATGGCCACAACGAGGTTGAAATCGGCCGTATGAACGAGGGTGAATTGATGGGTGAAATGTCATTCTTTGACCGTCAACCCCGTTCCGTGCGTATGGTAGCCATGTCATCCGACACGAGACTGTTGCGGCTTACCCGCACTATGTATAAAAGGCTGCGCGTGGAACACCCTTTTATCGCTGTAAATCTTTTGGAACATGCCATTATCAGTCTTGACCATCTGATTCGCCGTGTAAGCACCGATGTCGCAACATTTAATCGCTATTTTTACGCTGCAGGAAAAAAATAACCATTTTACATTGGTGCATTAAAAAAGGTGGTCACAATGACCACCTTTTTTGGTATCACGGCACAGACCGCCTTTAAAAAACAACCAGTCAAATCAATGCAGTCCAGCAACAAACTCCGCCACTGCCTTGATTTCTTCAGCTGTCATCTTACTGGCAACGCCGCGCATCATCTGGTTAGCATCATTGCTGCGAACACCTGACTTGAAATCATTCAAGGCTTTTACCACATACGCAGCTTGCTGACCACCTATCTTCGGGAAATTGGCAGCGGAGTTCCCTCCCCCGGATGGACCGTGGCAGGCAACACAGGCAGCCACCCCGGTATCGGGGTTACCACCCCGATAGATCTTCTCACCCAGAGAAACAAGCTCGGGATCGCCCTTGCCAACAACCAGGGTTTGGCTGGCAAAATAGGCCGCCAAATCTGCAATATCCTGTTCGCTCAATGGCGCAGCCAGGGGAGCCATGGTTGCATCCTCTCGCGCTCCGGACTTGAAGTCTGCCAGTTGCTTGGATATATAAGCAGCGTGCTGGCCCGCAAGCTTGGGAAAGTTAGGCACCAGACTGTTACCGTCAGCACCATGGCAAGCACCACACGCTGCCGCCTTCCCCTTCCCCGCGTCGGCATTACCTGCGCCATACGCACTGCTCATAAACCCTGCCGCAATCAACGCTGCGATAGCTAACTTCTTCATGAATAGCATTTTCCCCGAGATAGGTTGTTACTGTAGTTTACCCTTATATTACCGGGTCATTTTACCTTGCTTATCATGTAAGCAACGGCATCTTTAACAGCTTGGTCACTCAGATCCGTGCGCCCACCTTTGGGAGGCATAGAACCGGCTTCACCGGTAAAGCCCTCGATAGCATGCTTGTCCAGAATGGCCTCGCCCTGGGCAAGACGTGCTTCCCATGCGGCCTTGTCGCCCAGCTTCGGAGCGCCAGCCACACCGGCGTCATGACAAGCGAAACAAGCCTGCTTGTAAACTTCTTCTCCCTTGGCCACATCTGCAGCATGGGCGATTCCGATTCCAAACATTGCAAAACCAGCAGCTAAAGTGATCGCTGTTCTTTTCATAATACACTTCTCCTGTGCTCTCGTCATTATCTTGGTTATGACGTTCTATCAAATCGCCCCGGTACTGCAGGGCGCGTTATCCAGTATTCGTCTGCTACAATCCAGAGCAAAACACCGGTGATGGTACAGCACTATGACGTTTATTGTCAAATTGACGTACATCAATCAATGTGCACTCTAATGGACAAGCGGTTTCACAAAATGTTCCACTTGCGGGCTTTCTGCTAAAGCAGAAAAAATAGCGCCCATATGACTTGAATAATGATAAAAAAACAGCATGAGAAGCTGCTGGCAACATATAGTATTTCTGTATTGGCTTTTGACCTGAGCCGATTACAGACAAAATAAACCAGCGCAAACAATGAGTTGCAAATAACAAAAAAAACCGCTGCGCTTGAATCAAATCCCGCCGTCCGCTCCAGCAGGAGAATGCTTTTCGGGCAGAGGTCAAGCCGAACAATGCAAAATCCTCCCGGGTATATATGCGTTCGGTTGTCAGCAAAAAATTTCAGTATCGTTATTTGCATTCATGGGATATTGACATAATTCAATAGCGCATCCATACTGCTTCGTTTTCGAGTTTTATTTTCCGAGGAATACCATGGCCAACTCAGCACAAGCCAGAAAGCGTGCCCGCCAGGCAGAAAAACATCGGCAACGCAATGCCAGCATGCGTTCCATGATGCGTACCTACATCAAAAAAGTTGTTGGCGCCGTTGAAGCCGGAAGCAAGGCAGACGCCGAAGCGGCTTATCGTGCGGCGGTTCCCATGATCGACCGTATGGCAGGCAAGGGCCTGATTCACAAAAACAAGGCCGCTCGTCACAAGAGCCGCCTCAATGCCCGCATCCGGGCGATGTAATATCTGCCCCGAAAGCGGCTGTTTCAGACGCTTTCGGGGCTTTTCTCCTCCTTACTGGCGCTGGCGCGTCTTCGCGATCCAGAACCACCAGATGATACCGGCAATCAATGCCAGGCCGATCATGTTGATGATGATGGCTATCACTTTTTTGCTCCCTGTGGCTTGAACAGACGTAACCGGTTGGCATTGCTGACCACGGTAAGCGAAGACATTGCCATGGCAGCTCCCGCAACCATGGGATTCAACAATATCCCGATAAATGGGTAAAGCACACCCGCTGCCACCGGAATGCCTATACTGTTGTAAAAGAAAGCTCCGAACAGGTTCTGTTTGATATTGCGTACCGTTGCCTGGGAGATGGCAATGGCGTCGGTTACGCCGTGCAGCGACCCGCGCATCAGGGTAATATCGCCGCTCTCAATCGCAACATCCGTCCCGGTACCAATAGCAAAACCCACATCAGCACGGGCCAGCGCCGGTGCATCATTGATCCCGTCACCAACCATGCCGACCAGTTCACCTGAAGCCTGTAGCTCGGCTACTATGGCACTCTTGTCCACAGGCAGCACCTCGGCGATCACCTCATCCACTCCTACCTGCCGGGCCACTGCCTCGGCAGTATCCCGATTGTCACCGGAAAGTAATACAACCTTAATGCCGGTCGCATGCAATCTTGCGATAGCCGGACGGGAGTCAGCCTTTATGGGATCGGCAATGCTGATGATACCTGCGAGATCTCCATCAACCGCCAGATAGACCGGTGTCTCGGCCTGCGCAGCCAGTATGGCAGCCTTCTCTTCAAGCTCCCCCGGGTGGATATTGTTGTCAACCATGAATTTGCGGTTTCCAAACAGAACGTTCTTCCTGTCTACGCTGCCACGTACGCCGTGGCCTGCGACGGCCTCGAATCCAGTGGCCTGGGGAACAGTAATGTTACGCTCCCTGGCTGCATCCAGAATCGCTTGGGCCAAAGGGTGCTCCGAGCCGGCTTCCACACCAGCGGCCATTTGTAGCAGGTATGTTTCATCCAGCCCGGATACCGGAAGCAGAGCAGTTACACCTGGCTTTCCCTTGGTAACGGTACCGGTCTTGTCCAGGATGACAGTGGTTAACTTGCCGGCTTGCTGCAACGCATCACCATTGCGAATCAATACCCCGTATTCAGCCGCCTTGCCTACACCCACCATAATTGACATTGGGGTGGCCAGTCCCAACGCACAGGGACAGGCGATAATCAGCACCGTCATGGTGGTTACCAGGGCAAATCCGGCCCACGGCTCCGGCCCGAAGTTGTACCAGGCAAGAAAGGTGAGCACTGCAATAATCAGCACCGCCGGAACAAATACCGATGCCACTTTATCTACCAGACGACCAATAGCCGGCTTGCTGGACTGGGCCTGCCGTACCATTTCAATGATGCGGGCAAGAACTGTGTCCTTGCCAATACGGCGGGCCTGAAACAGAAAGGTACCGGTCTTGTTGATGGTTCCACCGGTCACTTCATCGCCTACCTGCTTTTTTACCGGCAGAGGCTCGCCTGTAAGCGTCGATTCATCCACCGTGGAACGACCTTCGATGATGACTCCATCCACAGCTATACGTTCACCCGGACGGACACGCAGGATCTCATCCAGGCCGATCTGGTCAATAGGCAGATCCAGCTCTCTGCCCTCGCGAACCACTCGCGCTGTCCTGGGCTGCAGATGAATCAGCCGTTTAATAGCTTCCGAGGTCTTGCCCCGGGCCCGTACCTCCAGAGCAGAACCCAGGTTAATCAACGCAATAATTACTGCCGCTGCCTCAAAATAGGCGTGCTGGGCCAGGCTCGGTACGCTGTTCGGGAAAAGTACCACTGCCATTGAGTAACACCATGCACTGCCGGTTCCCAGCGCAATAAGTGTGTCCATATTGGCGTTGTGGTTACGGAATGACTTCCAGGCACCGGTGAAAAAGTGCCCGCCGGCATAGATCAATACCCCCAATGTCGCCAACCCGATCAGTAACCAGAAAATCTGGCCAGAGAGCGTACCGTGGAGCGGGAGCAGCCCCGACATCCCGCCCACGAAAAGAGGCAGCCCAACCGCCCCGGCAACCGCCGTATTACGCAACAAACGGCGGTAATGGGCCTGTTCGGCGGCCTCCTTTTCCGTCTCGTCATCAACTCCGCGCAGCAGTGCGGCCTCGTAACCTGCCTGGGTCACGGCGGCTATCAATTCGTCGGCACCGGTGGTGCCGCTCACAATGGCAGTGTGCTCGGCAAAATTAACCGAGGCACCGGTAACACCGGGAACAGCCATCAGTGCTTCTTCAACAGCCGCCACACAACCGGCACAACTCATCCCGGAGATGGAGAGACGTATCTGCTGTTTCGACCCGGATTCAACCATAAATGGCTGTTTTTTCAGAAAGGAATATCATCATCAAAATCATCAACCGCCCCGCCACCGCCGGCTGCTGCCGGATTACCGGGTTTTTCTCCAGCGGACTGACTCTGTGCTGGCGGATGCTGATTGAAACCTGAACCGCCTTCCGAACCACGGCTGTCCAGCATCTGCAGTTCATTGGCTACGATTTCGGTGGTGTATCGGTCGTTGCCATTCTGATCCTGCCATTTCCGGGTCTGCAGTTTTCCCTCGATGTAGACCTTGGAGCCTTTCTTCAAATACTCACCGGCGATCTCTCCCAGGCGGCGAAACAGCACCACCCGATGCCATTCGGTGCGCTCCTGACGCTCTCCACTCTGCTTGTCTTTCCACTGTTCGCTGGTAGCAACGGTGATATTGGCTACCGCGCCTCCGTCAGGCATGTAACGCACTTCAGGATCGTTTCCAAGATTCCCGATCAGAATGACTTTATTGATACCTCTTGCCATGATTTTCTCCTATGTTTCCAGTTCACTCGAATAGCGGGCCAGCGCGACTCTGTCCATTTTGTCCATATCCACCTTCAGATAGGCAACCCCATCTTCAGCCAATACTACCGCTTCTTCAACACCCTTTTCCTTCAATAGCTGTTGTGTCAGTACCCCGGCACGGGCAGTATCAATAGCCCCTACATTGATTAGATAACTGCTGAGATAACGCGGTTCACGCATGGTTAGAGCCATAACCAGCCAGACGCCGGTAACAGCGGCACTGAACAAAAATACTCCGGAAAGACCGAATTGGCCATTGAGCCACCCCCCCATGAATCCACCCGCAAATGCACCCAGAAACTGGGAACTGGAGTAGACCCCCATGGCAGTACCCTTACTGTAGGCCGGAGCCGTTTTTGCTATCAGCGAAGGAAGGCTTGCCTCCAGCAAATTAAAGGCGGTGAAAAACAGCAACAGCGCCAAGGCAATACCGATAAGGTTGTCATGTGAGAACCACATCCCAATCATTGACAAACCCAGCCCCAGAATTGCGCCGGAAAATACCTGCTTCATGCGCCGCTTTTTCTCGGCAATGATGATGAAGGGGATCATTGCCACAAAAGCAACCAGCATAACCGGCAGATAGATGTGCCAGTGCTGATTTACCGGTATACCTGCGCTGTCCCTCAATATGTGCGGCACCACAACGAATATCGCGGTCAATGCCATGTGCAGGGCAAATATCCCGAAGTCCAGACGCAGCAGTTGCCCATCGGTCAACACCTCACGAAACTGTCCTGGTACCGTTTCGGTATCACGGTGCAGATGCAGATGAGCAGGTTTTGGCACCCAGAACTGAAGTACCGCAATCCCTCCCAGAGCCAACAGTGCGGTCAGCCAGAAAATACCCGGTACACCGATCTGGTGCTCAAGCACCGGGCCGGCCACCAGCGCCACCGAAAATGAGACACCGATACTGATACCGATTCCCGCCATCACCTTCAGGCGATGCTCTTCCCGGGTAAGATCCGCAGCCAGCGCCAGCACAACTGCCGCGACCGCCCCCGCACCCTGCAGTGCGCGGCCAATAATGACGCCCTGAATGGTATCAGACAAGGCAGCTACCACGCTGCCCAATGCAAATATCAGTAGCCCCACCGTAATCACCGACTTGCGGCCGATACGATCCGACACCAGACCAAACGGAATCTGAAACAGCGCCTGGGTCAGGCCATAAACCCCCAGCGCTACGCCGACCAGAGTGGGGGTTACACCGTCCAGGTTCTCTGCATACAGGGCAAACACCGGCAGGATCATGAACAGACCAAGCATGCGCAATGCATAGATACTGGCAAGCGAAGCGGCAGCGCGCCGCTCAAGCGGAGTCATTGTTTCAGAAATCGTTGTTTGCATGGGAATCAGGAGTTTCTTTGCTTCTCACAGCCAAAGCGTCTTATAGTAACAGGTTGCGTTACGCAGAGAAAAAGTGAACATGGAGAAAATGATTAAAATCCGTGGGGTAAAAACCCACAACCTGCAAAATGTTGACCTGGAGCTGCCCAGAGACAAACTGATTGTTTTTACCGGCCTGTCCGGTTCAGGCAAATCATCCCTGGCCTTTGATACAATTTATGCCGAAGGACAGCGGCGCTATGTGGAATCGCTCTCCAGCTATGCGCGTCAGTTTCTCTCCATGATGGAAAAACCGGATGTGGAGCATATTGAAGGGCTTTCTCCGGCGATCTCCATCGAGCAGAAATCCACCTCCCACAACCCACGCTCCACGGTGGGCACGGTTACCGAGATCTATGACTATCTGCGGCTGCTGTTTGCACGGGCCGGGGAGCCACGTTGTCCGGAGCATGACACAGTGCTGCGGGCACAAACTGTCAGTCAGATGGTCGATCAGGTGATGGCCCTCCCCGAGGGAAAACGGTTGATGCTGCTCGCTCCGGTTATCAAGAATCGCAAGGGTGAGCACCTGCAACTGATTGAAGAGCTGCGTGCCCAGGGTTTCGTACGCGCACGTATCGATGGCCGGGTGTACGAACTGGACGAACCACCCACGCTGCAAAAAAACCATAAACACTCCATCGACGTGGTGGTTGACCGTTTCAGGATCCGCCCCGATCTGGAGCAGCGGCTGGCCGACTCTTTTGAAACAGCACTGCATCTGTCAGATGGTCTCGCCAACATTGCCTTCATGGATGAAGCACAGGAAGAGCTGGTTTTCTCGGCAAAATTTGCCTGCCCCGCCTGTGGCTACTCACTCAGTGAACTGGAGCCGCGCCTGTTCTCTTTCAACAACCCGGCAGGCGCCTGTCCCACATGCGATGGCTTGGGGGTAAGGCAGTTTTTCGATCCGGATCGGGTGGTCAGTCATTCTGATCTGAGCCTCTCTGCCGGAGCGATCCGTGGCTGGGATCGGCGCAACGCCTACTATTTCCAGATGCTGGAATCACTGGCCAAACACTACAACTTTGACCTCGACACCCCGTTCGGCAAACTCCCCCGGCAGGTGCAGGATGCCATTCTGTACGGCAGCGGCGATGAACCCATTACCTTTACCTATTTCAATGACCGCGGCGGCTCAATGGTCAAAACCCAGCCCTTCGAGGGGATCATCCCCAACATGGAGCGCCGTTATCGGGAAACCGAATCAAACGCGGTACGGGAGGAGCTGGCCAAGTACCTGAACCAGCAGATCTGCCCGGAGTGCCACGGCAGCCGCCTCAACAAGGCCGCCCGCCATGTGTTCGTGGCAGATCACCGACTACCGGAACTTACCTCTCTGCCTGTCGGGCGAGCCTATGATTTTTTTCTCAATCTGCAACTGCCCGGCAGGTTTGGCAAAATTGCCGCACCTATCCTCAAGGAGATCACCCTG
>JALSHD010000117.1 GCA_026982395.1 Chromatiales bacterium
CGGCTGGACCCTCTATCAGCAGGTGGAGCAGTACATTCGTCAGGTATTGCGTGATGCCGGTTACCAAGAGGTACGTACACCACAACTGGTGGACCTCTCCTTGTGGGAACGCTCCGGCCATCTGGCCAAGTTTGGTGACGAGATGTTTACCACCCATTCGGAACACCGTGACTACGCGGTCAAGCCGATGAACTGTCCCTGCCACGTGCAGATCTACAATCAGGGGCTGAAAAGCTACCGGGATCTGCCGTTGCGCATGGCCGAGTTCGGCTCCTGCCATCGCAACGAACCCTCGGGCACCCTGCATGGGCTGATGCGGGTACGGGCATTTACACAGGATGATGCGCATATTTTCTGTACCGAAGACCAGGTTCAGGAAGAGGTCTCCTCCTTTATTGACCTGTTGCGTGGTGTCTATGCGGATTTTGGTTTTGATGAAATAATCATCAAACTCTCCACCCGTCCGGAACAACGGGTCGGAGCTGATATGGTCTGGGACAAGGCAGAGCACGCGCTGGAGCAGGCGCTCAACTCCAAGGGACTAAGTTGGGATCTGCAGCCTGGCGAGGGTGCTTTTTATGGTCCGAAGATTGAATTTTCGCTCAAGGATTGCCTTGGACGGATCTGGCAGTGTGGTACCATCCAGCTGGATTTCTCCATGCCGGGCCGTCTTGATGCCAGTTATGTTGCTGAAGATGGAAGCCGGCAGGTGCCGGTGATGTTGCACCGGGCGATCCTGGGTTCACTGGAGCGTTTTATCGGCATTCTCATTGAACATTATGCAGGGGCTTTCCCGGCCTGGTTGGCTCCGGTTCAGGTGGTTGTCATGAATATTACCGATCGTCAGGCGGAATATGCGCAAAAAGTAGAGAATAGTTTGCGAAAACACGGTTTTCGCGCGGTATCAGACTTGAGAAATGAGAAGATCGGCTTTAAAATTCGCGAGCACACACTTCAGAAGACCCCATTCCTGCTGGTAGTGGGTGATCGAGAGGTGGAATCTGGTTCTGTGGCCGTGCGCACGCGAACCGGTGAAGATCTCGGCAGCATGCCTCTGGAGGCATTCTCCGGGCATCTCGCCGAAACAATCGCAAGCCGCGGTCGTTCTGTTTTGGAAGGAGTAAAATAATCGCTGCTGGAAAAGAAAAACAAGCCCGTATAAATGATGATATTACGGCGCCCGAGGTGCGACTCATTGATCAGGATGGGGAGCAGGCAGGCATCGTCCCGCTGGAAGAGGCCAAACAGAAAGCGTTTGAGGCGGATATGGATCTGGTAGAGGTTTCCCCTACTGCCAGGCCGCCGGTTTGCCGCATCATGGATTACGGCAAATATCTGTTTGAAGAGCGCAAGAAAAAGCAGCTGGCCAAAAAGAAGCAGAAGCAGATTCAGGTCAAGGAGGTGAAATTCCGGCCGGGGACAGAGGAGGGTGATTACCAGATAAAACTGCGTAATCTGATCCGTTTTCTTGGCGAAGGAAACAAGGCCAAGGTTACCCTGCGGTTCAGGGGGCGCGAGATGGCCCATCAGGAGCTTGGCCGCAATCTGTTAAAGCGTGTTGAACAGGATCTGGCGGAACTGGGTACAGTAGAACAGTTCCCCAAGATGGAGGGGCGACAGATGGTTATGGTTATCGCCCCGAAAAAAAAGTAGTGTCGTAGTGACGCTCAGCTGCCGGCAGAAGCTTGCAGCTCTGGAGGGTGTGTCGAGGTTTTCAAACTGGCGCAAGGGCCCCTCTATAAAGTGCATTTTTAGAGGGGCCCGTAAGCCAGTACCCGTACACTCAAAGTAGTAGCATCAATTGTGGAGTATCCAACGATGCCCAAGATAAAGAGTAATCGCGGTGCAGCCAAGCGCTTCAAGATCACCGCTTCTGGACGGGTCAAACGCGCACAGTCGCATCGCCGTCATATCCTCACCAAGAAAAGCACCAAGCGTAAGCGTCAGTTGCGAGCGCCTGCCGAGGTTCATCAGGCAGATACCGCGCTGATCAAACGTATGCTGCCCTATAACTGAGTGAGGTAAGGAACAATGCCAAGAGTAAAGCGTGGTGTAACGGCGCATGCCCGTCATAAAAAGGTTATCAAACAGGCCAAGGGTTATTCCGGCCGTCGCAAGAATGTTTACCGGGTTGCCAAACAGGCGGTAACCAAAGCGGGGCAGTATGCCTATCGTGATCGTCGTCAGCGGAAACGCCAGTTTCGTGCTTTGTGGATTGTACGTATCAATGCGGCCGCACGTGAGTGTGGCCTCTCGTACAGCCGCCTGATGAACGGTTTGAAAAAGGCGGAGATCGAGGTTGATCGTAAAGTGTTGGCCGATCTTGCGGTAACAGACATGGTGGCTTTTTCTGCTTTGGCGGAGA
>JALSHD010000118.1 GCA_026982395.1 Chromatiales bacterium
TATAAACAATGTGACCACTCAGCGAGTAGTGAATATGTCGTGTAACTGCCCGGGGTTTGCTTCTGAAACGGGCCGGTTCAAGGCGGAAAATGGGAGTTTACGAGGGTAAATGGGCATTTTCCAGCGTGGCCCGTTTCAGGAGCAAGCTGACGTGGTTACAAAGCGATTATGCTGGTGGCAGGGCAACAAAACCGTGATGCCTGTCACAAGGCATGAGGGATCAATCCGGGATAAAGGGGCAGAGATGTTTTTGCTCTGCCGCGAGTTATCTGGATCTGACTGAGGTGAACTATCCTTTGGGGTAGGCCGTAAACCGGATGGAGAGCACGGCAATGACTAAAGGAGTGATACTGAACAGTGTCGAACCAGGCGTCGAACAGTTCCCCAATCAGTTTGTAGTCTGTATCGCGGCGACACGCCCTGCGTTTATTCTTGCCTCCGTTATTCCCGTTTTTCTCGGGTTATCTTTCGCTATTTATCAGGGCTATCCGCTGGATGGGGTAATGGTGAAGCTGATTCTGCTCGCAGGTATTCTGCTGCATGCAGCGATAAACGTTTTGAATGATTATTATGACGTGCTGAATGGAACTGATGAAGCGAATTCGGAGCGGGTTTATCTCTATACCGGCGGCAGCCGTTTCATTCAGAACGGGGTGCTGAGTAAACTGCAGATGTTGAGTCACGGTATTGGTTTGATTCTGGTTGTTATTATGATCGGTATTTATCTCATAAGTCAGACTGGCAGCGGACTGTTCTGGCTCGGTCTGGCGGGATTGTTACTGGGGTGGGGTTATTCCACGCCGCCGCTGCGCCTGAACAGCAGAGGGCTTGGGGAGTTTGCGGTGCTTGCCGGGTTTGGACTGATTCCACTGGGTGCTGGTCTGGTACAGACCGGAGAGTTTTTGTGGGAGTTGATTGTGGTGGCGCTGCCCCTGGCGCTGTTGACCACCAATCTGCTCCATATCAACCAGTTTCCCGATCGCAAGGTTGATATCGTTGCCGGAAAACTGCATTGGGTGGCACGCTTCGGCTCCGATGTGGCTCGGGTCCCCGTTGATCACTCTTGTGGCGTGGGTGGTCTTTTTGCTGCTGATCCTGTCCGGTTTGCTGCCAACGATTGCACTGATTGCCATCTTGCCTCTACGTTTGACCGTCAAGGCAGCACAGCTCATGTTGCGCTATCCAGCACAGTCACAACGGTTGGCTCCAGCTATTCGTATGACCATTGCTGCTATGTTGATGCATGGAACCCTGTTATCCATTGCGCTGGTGTATAGCGGGATTACCAGCAGGTAATTACTCAGCTCACCCCTGAAATCTGTCAATTCAGCGTTAAAAAATGCGCATTTACACCTGTAAACTCACAGTTATTGTCTTGAACAGGACGAATTTCAGGGGCAATCTGGGGAGTTATCTTGTCGGCAATAAATACTAGTCGCCGAGCAGTTATACTTGTTGACATTTTCCCGAAAGTGTTTTTTTGCGTTATACAGTCCGCAATGGGTATATTTCCCGTTTCTTTTTTCCGCAATGCGCTACAATAGCGCCCCTTTGTTTTTCCATATTTCAATTCAGGATCGTTGATGCTCACCACCGCCAACATCACCATGCAGTTTGGGGCCAGACCCCTGTTTGAAAATGTTTCGGTCAAATTTGGCCAGGGCAATCGCTATGGTTTGATCGGGGCGAATGGTTGCGGAAAATCGACGTTTATGAAGATTCTGGGGGGTGATCTGGAGCCCACATCGGGCAATGTCAGCAAAGATGCAGATGAGCGTATCGGCAAGTTGCGCCAGGATCAGTTCTCCTTTGAGGAGTTTTCCGTCATCGATACGGTGATCATGGGCCATGCTGAGCTGTGGGAGGTGAAGCAGGAGCGCGATCGCATCTACTCGTTGTCCAAAATGAGTGAGGAGGAGGGGCTCAAGGTTGCAGAGCTGGAGGGCCGGTTTGCCGAGATGGATGGTTACACCGCTGAGTCCCGTGCCGGTGAGTTGTTGCTGGGCCTGGATATTCCGGTTGAACAGCATTTTGGTCCCATGAGTGCTATTGCCCCCGGATGGAAACTGCGGGTGTTGCTGGCCCAGGCGCTGTTTGCCGATCCTGACATCATGCTGCTCGATGAGCCTACCAACAACCTGGATATCAACACCATTCGCTGGCTTGAGAATGTGCTTAATGAGCGCAATTCCACCATGGTAATCATCTCCCATGATCGTCACTTTTTAAACAGCGTCTGCACCCATATGGCCGACCTCGATTTCGGTGAGTTACGGATTTATCCTGGCAACTACGATGAGTACATGCTGGCCTCAACCCAGGCTCGCGAGCGTCAGCTGTCGGATAATGCCAAAAAGAGAGCGCAGATCGCGGAACTGCAGCAATTTGTCTCCCGTTTTTCCGCCAATGCATCCAAGGCGAAACAGGCCACCTCCCGAGCGAAACAGATTGAAAAAATCCAGCTGGATGAGATCAAGCCTTCCAGCCGGGTGAACCCCTTTATCCGTTTTGAACAGGATAAAAAACTGCATCGGCTGGCGTTGGAAATTGAAAATGTCAGTAAAGGCTATGGTGACGGCCCGTTATTTGAAAATCTGAATCTGATGCTGGAGGTGGGTGAGCACGTCGCCATCATCGGTCCGAACGGTATTGGGAAAACAACACTGCTGAAAACGCTGGTGGGTGAGTTTGAGCCGGACAGCGGTATTGTAAAGTGGTCCGAAAATGCCAACCTTGGCTACTATGCTCAGGATCATGCCGATGCCTTTGACCAGGATATGAAACTGTTTGAGTGGATGAGTCGCTGGGCGCGGCCAGGTGATGATGACCAGGTTGTTCGTGGTACATTGGGGCGCATGCTTTTCTCTCGTGATGAGCTGGAGAAATCGGTCAAGGTTCTGTCAGGTGGTGAGCAGGGTCGCATGTTGTTCGGCAGGTTGATGTTGCAGCGTCCCAACATTCTGATTATGGATGAACCCACCAACCATCTGGACATGGAGTCCATTGAATCGCTCAACGTGGCGCTGGAACAGTTTCCGGGAACGCTGATTTTTGTCAGCCATGACCGCGAATTTGTATCCTCGCTGGCATCACGGATTATTGAATTGACGCCGACCGGTATCGTTGACTTCAAGGGTAGCTATGATGACTATCTGCACAGTCAGGGCGTTGAGTAACCCCCCTTTCCCCATTTATTGAGTTTATCTCTATGACATTTTCCTCGTTGGGTCTATCCGATTCTCTTTTGCGCGCTGTCAGTGATGAAGGCTATGAAACCCCTTCGCCTGTGCAGCGGGAGGCGATTCCTGCAGTACTGGAGGGCCGGGATGTAATGGCCGCGGCACAGACCGGGACAGGGAAAACTGCCGGTTTTGTGCTGCCGCTGCTGCAGCGGTTATCGGGTGGAGAGAAGGCAAAACCCAATTCAGTGCGTGCGCTGGTACTGACGCCCACGCGCGAGCTGGCAGCACAGGTTGCCGAGGCTGTAGCAACCTATGGCAAGTACCTCTCGTTGCACTCAACTGTGGTGTTTGGCGGGGTGAAAATCAATCCGCAGATGCAGAAGTTGCGTAGTGGGGTGGATGTTCTGGTGGCGACTCCCGGGCGCTTGCTTGATCTCCATAATCAGAATGCGGTCAGGTTTTCCCGCCTGGAGATTTTGGTGCTGGATGAGGCGGATCGTATGCTGGATATGGGATTTATCCGTGATATCCGTAAAATCCTTGCCCTGTTGCCGAAGCACCGCCAGAATCTGATGTTTTCAGCTACTTTTTCCAGCGAGATTCGTCGTTTGTCCGGTGGGATCCTGCATGATCCGGTGCAGATTGAAGTGAGTCCGCGCAACGCCGCTGCCAAAAGCGTCAGACAGACCGTTTTCGAGGTGGATAAAAGCAGCAAATCCGGTTTGTTGAGCTATCTGATCGGCAGCAATAACTGGCAGCAGGTACTGGTGTTTACCCGCACCAAGCATGGGGCAAATCGCCTTACCAGAAAACTTGAGCGTGATGGTATCAAGGCGGCAGCGATACACGGCAATAAAAGCCAGGGAGCGCGTACGAAGGCATTGGCGAAGTTCAAGTCCGGGGAGATACGGGTTCTGGTTGCGACCGACATCGCTGCCCGGGGGATCGACATCGATCAACTGCCCCATGTGGTCAATTTTGAACTGCCCAATGTGGCGGAAGACTACGTTCACCGTATCGGGCGCACGGGGCGCGCGGGCGCCGAGGGTGATGCGGTTTCGCTGGTGAGCGCAGATGAAGTGAAACTGCTGCAGGATATTGAAACGCTGATTCAGCAGCGTTTGCCGCGGGAAACCGAGGTTGGTTTTGAACCCAAACATCCGGTGTCATTGACCGGGCCCCGCGAAGGCAACCGTGAAAAAAATAAAAGGCCAAAAGGAACGAGGGCGGGGCATCAGGGCAGGAAAGAAGTGTCTCGACGTCGGCCCCGGCGGCCACGAGGCCAAAAGGTGAAGGGTGCGCGTATCAAAAGCCAATAGTATGCTGTCAAGAAATACGCTTCTTTCGCGATAGCGGCTCAGCTCCGTACTCGAATCCGAAAGCCGCGGTTCCCCGCAGTTGCTCCATGCATTGCTCTGCCTTTCGAATACATAATATATTGCTGCCAGGTCGAAAATGTTGGTAGACTGCCGACGTTACCCCAAATTTTTTGCATACCGCTTTTTATTACGCAGTGAGGTTTGAAATGGACACCAGACAACTGATCGATGGAATTCTTGCATCCGGAAAAACATATCTGGAGAAGGGAAAACAGCTGGCTGAAGAGCAGATCAATCTTCCTGAAGAGGGACCGGAGCGGGATGCCAAGATTGATGGCCTGAAAAAAGGTGCGCTGGCAGCGGGCGGATTGGCGCTTTTGCTTGGAACCCGCAGCGGTCGATGGCTAACAGGAAATGCGTTGAAAATCGGTAGCCTGGCTGCCCTGGGTGGTATCGCCTACCAAGCCTATAAAAACTGGGGTGGGGCGGATCAGAGTGCCCGGCCGGTTCATCAGCTCGCCGGTCCGGATGCCGAAGCACGAAGCAAGTTGCTGCTGCGTTCCATGATTGCGGCGGCCAAGGCCGATGGCCATATTGATGCGAGTGAGCAGAAGCGCATTGAAGCAGAGATTGAGAAGATGGGACTGGCGGATGTTGATGCCGGCTTTCTGAGAGATGAGATTCGTCAGCCGCTTGATATTGAGGCACTGGTGGCTGCAGTGCCTGACAAGGAAGCCGCAGCGGAGGTGTATCTGCTGTCGCGGATCATCGTGGATGTTCAAAACGACATGGAAAAATCCTATCTGCAGGAACTGGCATCAAAGCTTGGGTTGAAACCCGAAGAGGTAGACAGTCTGGAGTCCCGGCTATGAATCGGCAGTAATGCAGGGTATTCAGCCGCTGTCCCGTTTTGTCTGCGGATCGTCTATTGGTTTTTATTCCCTCCCGGCTCGACCAGCTCGGTGCTTTTTATACTGGCGATGAAGGCGATATGGAACAGCAGTATTGCAGCAACAAATATCTTTAAGAAAGTTTTTTCGATAAAAAACAGGATGGATGATCCACCCACCACAACAATGGTGATGATTGCCAGCAGCTTGGCTCTTTTTGGAATGCTGCGGGTTTCCTGCCAGTTTCTGATCAGTGGACCGAACAGATGGAGATTAAGCAGCCATTCATGAAAGCGTGGTGATGAACGGGCAAAACAGGCGGCGGCGAGCAACAGAAACGGTGTTGTCGGCATAACAGGCAATATCAGACCCAACCCGCCCAGGGCAACGAATACAAACCCCAATGATATCAAGAAAAATTTTGGCATCCCGGGAATGTTTTGATACTTCTCGTCAATGCAGGCAGCAGTGTTTGTATTTTTTCCCGCTTCCGCAGGGACAGGGTTCGTTGCGGCCTGTTTTCTGGTCGTTGATGTATGGTTGATTCTGCCCTCTGGATTCGCTGAGTACCGTGTAAATGGAGTAGCCCAGACGGGCGTAGTTGATCATTGCCGTACTGAATAATTCAACAACCGTCTGCGCCATATTATCCGCCGTTATATCTTTGTTGGAGGCCTTTTTGCGATAGGCTTCGGCGAGTTTCAAGTCAGCGAAATAACTCAGAACCATGATGCAGCTGCCCAGCTCCTCATCCAGTTCATCGGGGGTATAGGCGTCCCATGACTCTATCAACCAGCTATGGCCGGAGACAAAGCCCGCTGACCACTGGCCCAGCGGTCCGCCAAAGTTATCGGCAGCTTCCTCTGTTATCCGGCAATCGTCCGGAAGCTGTACCTTTCTCTCGGAAACCTGCTCGTTGATCTTATTGTAGAGTTCAAAAATTGCCCCGGTAACATCCTTTGCCTGATCGAGGCTGGAATAGCCGGGGTCCTGTTCGCTGAAAATCAGCGGCATCCACTCGGAGGGTTTGATTAGCTCCGGAGAGCAGGCTATCGAAAACAGAAAACCGCACAGCTTGTGGTAGCCCATGGTATCGTCGGGGCGCTCTGGTGAGGCGAGGAAATCCTTGAGTAGCTTTTGCATATTGTTCCGTTTTGGAGGTGGGTCAATAATAATTACAAGAATAGTAAAAAAACAGGCTGTTGACCATCTTCCGACGGTTGCACTACTACTCCATCAAGCAAACAGCACCAAATTAAGCGAATAACCTCGAACAAACATCCGGTTACAGGAGCATTGAACAGTATGGAAACACGCCTGGACCAACCAGGAGCCTGGAAATATCCTTGGGAAAATCTTGAGTTAATAATTTGATGGAGAACTAGATCAGTTTCACCCTGGCTTTGGCCGCCAGTATTCGGCGCACGGAGCGGTTGACCTTTTCCCGTAGTTCCGGGTCGGTCTGCATCCACTTTGCTATAGCCTGTTTCATCAACACCGCCTTCTCGGGATAGGTGATCATCAACAGGTCATTCCCTGCATCGAGTGTCATTCGTACCAGGCGCAGGAACTCCCTGTCTGGATAGTTGCGCTGCTTTGCCTGTTCGGGACTAATCCACGAGCGCAGCGCCATACCCCACAGGTCATCAGTAATAATCAGCTTGTCCGGGTATATTTCCCGTGCCCAGGCGACCATGCGGGGTGAAAGGACGGCGGGATTGGGCGTCAGGTTTTTGTACTGAATGCTGGACATCATCACACCATCCACCAATGGCGCAACCCGGTGGAAGGGTTCTGCATTGGCGGCAACATGTTCTTTCGGTGCATGACTGATCGCTATTTCATGGTCTGAATGTTCCGCAACGTTATAGCCGGGAAAGTGCTTGGCTATGGTGAGTATTCCCTGTGAGTGGAAGCCGTTAATCATGGCGCTGGTTCTGACAACAATCGAATCGCTGTCCCTGCCGAAGGCGCGATGTTCGAAGCCGATCAGGGTCTGTTTTCCCTCCCTGTTATGACTGGGATCGAGCACCGGCGCAAGATTGAGATGAACACCGGCCTTTTTCAGCAGTCCGGCTACGCGTCGGCTGTGGGCTTCAATTTTTTTGTCTGGCCAGTGGCTCATGGTTTGTGCGGAGGGGAGCCGTTTCCACCCGGGCAGGTATTTCAGACGGTTTACCTTTCCTCCCTCCTGGTCGATGGTGACCAGTACACCGATTCGTGAGTGCTGTTGCAGTGTTTGCAGGCGGGAAGAGAGTTGATCCAGATCCTTGATCATGTTTTGCATCACCAGCACGCCACCAAAACCGTGCTTGCTGACAAACCCGGTTGAGGAGAAGTAGACCAGGATCAGTTGCGCGGCTTTTTCCTCATTGCTCATCGAGGCCAGCAGCGTGTCGACAGAAGAGTCGGTTTGAGAGTGCTCTGCCAATGCTGCCGGGCTGGATATCAGCGCGAAAACCAGTGGCAACAGGAGGGTTTTAAATATCATTATCAGGGAAGAGAATGTCTGTCAGGTTAGTGCAAAGTCTGGGATAATCCATTGTCAATGGTACAGCAACTGCTGGTATGTTTCTAACTGAAGGCTGCCGGGGATATGTCAGACAGCTTGTAACTGCTCAGCGAGTAGTTACGATAGCTTTATTATTCAGCGATAAAGGTCAACTCAATACAACGGAGGCGCACGAAATGGCAACGGATATAAAAGATCAGGAAGCCCTGACTCCGAAATGGGATGTGGCACTGGAGGCGCTGGTAACGGAGGAGTTTGCTGAACGGGGCGTGGAGATGCGCATTGCGGATTTTCAGCGGCTTGCCCGCCAATATGGTATTCGTTTTGATGACATTATCGACACGCTGTTCAGGATGTGTATCGAAGGTGTCTGGGGCTACCGGAACGGTGATGGCCAGGAGCTGTCCATTACCTGGCAGGATTATGAGCAGCTGTTTGTAAATGGACGCACCAAAGAGAAGGACATGGCGGAGTATGATGGCGGCTGGTTCCCTCTCCGGGAATCTGTTGAATAGCTGCACGAGGAGTAGCTACGAAGCCAGCAAAGAGAATTTCATCTTTATGGTTTCGTGGCAAACTTTCCTGATTCCTGACCCACTATCTCATCGCCCGCGCGGCATCAGTTCCATCCTGCGCAGTCAGCACCGTTTTCATCGTTTCAGGCAGCTTGTCACGATAGCGCCGCATAAAATAGTCGATGGTTTCAATGCGGATTTTTATTGAACCTGCCGAGCGGTTCTCATCGATATCCTTGAAGGCGAAAAAGGGTGTTCCGCTCTGTTCAATAATCTGTTCGATCAAGTTGTAGAGCGGTGCGTCATGGCCGCACTTGAAACTGGACAGCTCCATGCCAATCAGCAGGGGATGACGGGCGACATATTTGGCCGCCCAGATCTTTCGGTTGCTGTTTTCGCTGTAGGAATTTTTCCACACATCTCCAATATCGCATCCGTTACGGATCTTTCCGGACAGGATTTCGGGGGCAAACAGGGCGTCCAGAATATCATCATCCAGCGGCAGACTGTCGATGGTGAAGATCGGATAGCCCAGTCGCTGCAGCTCCTCCACAATCTTGTGGTTGATGCCGGGATCATTGTGGTAGGGCCGGCCGAGCAATACGATGCCCAGCCGTTGCTCCTGCTCCAGCTGCTGCAGAATCTCCCGCCCCTTGTTGCGCAACTGGCTGTTGAACTGCTCCAGTGCTCGCCAGCCGGCTGCGCAGGCGCGCCGGTTTTCGCCCCGGCCGAGCTGGAGCAGAGGGGCAAAGGTCTCCCACATCTGGCGCATCAGCAGCTCCGGTTCGGCAAAACTGAGAAACGGGCTGATGTACTGAATCCCCTGTTGCCTGAACAGATCCCCCTCCTTGCAGAAGGCGGCCCGGACTGATTCCGGTGTGGCGGTGGCGGTCGGGCAGGCGGCTGCCGCTATGGTATGGCTCAATGGCGAGGGCAGGCTGGCTATCTTGGGAAACAGGATCCAGTCCAGCGGTTTGCGCTGCTGGTGTTTCTGCATCAGGTTGTGCAGGTGGGCGATGGCCACCTTGCTGGGGAAGCAGGGATCGATGGCTCCCCGTTTCGAGCCCTCCTTGTACAACTCCTCGGAGGTATAGTCGCTGAATACCAGATTCTTGAACGGTACTCCGAGGCTGGTCAGCCAGGCGGTAAAAAAAGGGGCCAGGGAGTAGAGGTTCAGCACTCGCGGTATGCCGATGCGCAACTGACTGCGATCCTTGCGGCGGCTGAACAGGGCGATGCCCCTGCCGGTTACCGGATCGGGTTTGAAGTTCTGCCAGGCGCGCCGGGCGGCGTAATCGGACAGGTTGGGATTGGTCTTTTTCAGCCGGTTGCGCTGTGAATTGATCTGGCGCACAGCGCTGAGATCCTCCACCTGGCCCCGGTCGCACGGGGCATTGATAAAGCGTCTGCTGACCGGCGTAACAGGAACCACGGAGAGAGCGGCTTTCTGCACCGGCTTCCGGGTCAGCTCAATATCCACAAAGGTGCGCAGGCATTTGCTCTTGCAGAAGTCGCAGCGGGTGGATTCGTCCCGTTTGGTCTGGTAGGTCAGCGTGGCCAGAGCATCCAGGCCGATAAATGGTGTCGCCTGGCCGGGTTGATGGATACGTATCGCCTCCAGTGCTGCACCGATGGCGCCGGATTCGCCGGTAAAACGGTGTACGGAGATCTGCGGCTCAATTTCGCTCTGCTTGAAACGCTCCTCGATAAATGCCACCTGCGCCCTGACGGCAGCGAGGTTACGCTGGGTACCGCCCTGCAGCACGAAGTGGCGGCCCAGTCGGGGAAGATTGGGAAGCTTGGCCACATAGTGCCAGATGTTTTTGGGCAGTACGGCGGCCAACCCCGCCAGTATCTCATGGGGTTCCCATCCCTGGCGCTGGAAATCGACAATCTCTGCCTGCATGAAGACGGCGCAGCCATAGCTGAATTCAGGATAGGAGCGGGCCTTGAATGCCTCACTGGCGTAGTCGTTGATATCGAGGCCGAAACCGTTGCAACTGCTCTGCAGGAAGTAGCCGTTGCCGGCAGAGCACTGGGTGTTGAGTTTGAACTCTTTAACCGTACCTTCCTTCAGGAAGATCAGCTTGATATCCTGCCCGCCCACGTCGCAGATCACATCCACGTCACCGTAGAAATGCAGAGCGCTCTGGGTGTGGGCAACGGTCTCCACCACTGCCGTATCACAGCACAGCAGTTCACGCAGGATATCCTTGGCGTAGCCGGTGGTTCCCACTCCCAGGATCTCCAGCTGTGCCCCCTGTTGCTCCACGTAGTGGCGCAGTTCGCTCACCCGCTGCTGGGTGTCTTCGATGGGGTTTCCCTTTGACAGGCCGTAGGCAGTGGCCAGCACCTCCCGGTCGGGAGAGAGCAGCGCCGCCTTGGTGGAGGTGGAGCCGGAGTCAATGCCGAGGAAGGCGGTTACCTTTTCGCCGGTTTTGAAGGTGGCGGGTTTGAACGGTGCGGGGTGGTAGTGATGCAGAAATTCCTGCAGCTCCGTATCGTTGTTGATCAGCCCCTGGCCGGAGGCGCGTTTTTTCATATTTCCGCTGGAGCTGCTCTGCAGGTAGTCCTGCAACGGTTTGATGCCACGGTAGCGCTGTTTCGCCACCGGTTGCTGGCGGGCAAATTCCACGGCGCCGATAGCGGCAAAATAGTGGGCATCCTGCGGTACTACCACCAGCTGTTCAGGGGAACTCTGTGCGGGAAGCGGAACGTTGCGCTCCTCCCAGAGCCGGCCCAGATTGTGACGCCACGCCTCTCCCAGCCCCTTGATGAAGGTGTTTGGTCCACCCAGCAGCAGTACGGTGGGCAACAGGGTGTTGCCGCGGGTCAGCACGGCCAGGTTTTGCTGAACGATGGCGTCGAACAGGGAGGCCATCAGTTGATCCGGCGGCACCCCCAGCTTCTGCAGGCTGTTGATGTCGGTTTCGGCAAATACGCCACACTTGCCCGCTACCGGGTGCAGTTTGACCCCATGATAGGGCATGCTGCCGAGCTGTTCGGCACCGAGATTCAGCTTGGCAGCTATCTTGTCCAGCACGGCACCGGTTCCGCCGGCACACTTGTCGTTCATGGTGCAGATTTTTTTCTTCTGGCCGGTAGTGGGGTCATCCTGGAACAGGATGATCTTGGCATCCTGCCCGCCCAGCTCGATTACCGAACCGGTTTCCGGATAGAGTTTTTCCACTGCCAGCGAAACCGCATTTACCTCTTGCACGAAATGCGCACCCAGGGAGCCGGCCAGGGCGTTGCCACCGGAGCCGGTGATTGTGATCTGCAACTGCCCGGGATGTTGCAGGGCGATGGCCTGTTCGATGGCCTGCAGAAAGGCCAGTACCTGCTGCCCCTGTTTGCCATCGTGGCGCCGGTACTGCTTCCACACCAGCTGATCGGTTTCGGTATCGATCACTACCGCTTTGACAGTGGTGGAGCCAACATCCAGTCCCATTTGCCAGCGGATCATGGCTGCTGTTCCATCCGGCTGGCGATGTGAGTGATGAAATTTGCTGCGCTGCCGGCCAGTCGGCTTTCTGCAGGAGCCTTGTAGAGAGCGGTATTCAACTCGGGATGCCGGTTGAGCCAGGCCTTGATCTCCTCCAGGTCCCGGCCGGTGGCTTGCAGAGCTGCGTCGAATTCGGCAACCGCCCGGCGGCGCGCCTCGCCCAGTGCCATCTGCACCCGGCTATGGGCATTGATCTCCCCCTCACCTGCGGTCTCGATGGGCAGGAAGATCATCTCCGGGTAGTCGGATACCACAGCGGCCATCACACCATCTGACTGGGTCGAGGGCATGCAGCCGAATGGTTTGAGGGAGAGAATCATGTGGCAGTCATTGTGCTGCACCGCATGGATGCTCTTGGCCACCTCCAGGTGCCCCTCACCGCCGGTGATGCGGGAGTGATAGTAGCGATGCCCCAGCCGCTGCAGCTCATCCAGCGAAACCGGCTCCTTGATGGTATCGCCCAGCGCCTTGCCCAGACGGGCATAGGTGCGCAGAAACAGTTTTTCTCCGAGGGTAATGGCTGCCATGCGGTAGAGGTAGCGCAGCGGATTCCGGTTACCCTTGAGACCAAAGCGCTCCCGGTAGCCCGCCTTGATATCCCAGAATACATACAGCAGCCAGGTTGACACCGGGCTGATGCGAACCTCGGCACCCTCGCCTTCGAGGAAGCGGAACATGTTGAAATTTCCATCCCCCTCAGCGAGCTGTGCCCAGAACTCGCCGGTGATCTGTACCACCGGCTTTACCTGGGTTCGAACCACCTCGATACCGGAGAGGATATCGCGGCACTGCTCCAGTGCGCTGGCAATATGGGGAGAAGCCAGAAAGCGGTTCAGTTTGCGGGTGGTTTTCAGCAGTTCGCCCAGGAACGGAATCGAATCCAGTGCATTCAACCAGCGGCTGCTCTCCGGTTCATCGCGGCGGTTGCGGATCGCCTGATAAAGAATTTCGGCGCACTGTTCCAGGGCGCGATCAGTGGCGCCGTTCTCTCGTTCGTAAGGCCGGATCTGGTAACCCGCCTCGTTCAGCAGATCGCCCAGCAGTACGCTGTGGATGATGGAGAGATAAAAATCGAAATTGGTTTGCAGCCCCGCTTCCAGTTGATCTGCATCATACCCCTCGGTCTGCTGGAACAGCAGTACCCGGAAGCCGCCGAACCCGGCGTTTTGCAGTGCGTTGTTGTATTCCGCCTCATACATTCCGAACCGGCAGGGTCCGCAGCTGCCGGCAGTGAGGAATACATAGTTGTCGATGATCTGCTGCCGGGACTGGCCTGCCGCCTCCAGCTGCTGCAGGTATTTGACCAGATTGCCCACCGTAAAGTAGGTGGGATTGCACTGCCCGTTGTTACTGTACTCCTTGCCGGTTTGCAGCGAGGCCAGATCGGGGGTGGGCAGATGTTCACAGCGATAGCCAAGATTCTCCAGGCAGGCCTTGAGCAGCTGTTCATGCTTCAGGGTGAGACCGCCATACAACAGTGTGGTGGTGCTGCGTTGCGCGGCAGTAAACGGCTGCGGAACGGGGCGCTGGAAATGGTTGCTGGCAGATGTGGGTTCCGCCGGGTGAAAATGTTGTCCCGTGCGTCGGGAAAAACCGCTACAATCGTCCATTGTTCTGGGGTGTCCTTTCAGGCCCTGGTATCCAGACAAGAAAGACTATGTTCGCCTGCCAGATGTGTCAAGGCAACACACCCACAATTTAGACAGGAGATTAAAAGCCATGAAACGTGTCGGAGCGCATGTCAGCATATCCGGAGGGGTGCAGAATGCGCCGTTGAATGCCCGGAAAATTGGTGCAAAGGCATTTGCCATGTTTACCAAGAACCAGCGCCAGTGGCATGCCAAACCCTATACCGATGAACAGATTGAACAGTTCCATGCCAACATGGAGGCGGGCGGATTCCGGCCTCAGGATGTGCTGCCCCATGACAGCTATCTGATTAATCTGGGTAATCCTGATCAAGATGCGCGGGCAAAATCATTTGATGCCTTTGTCGACGAGTTACAGCGCTGCAGACAACTGGGGCTTGTGTATCTGAATTTCCATCCCGGCAGCCATCTGCGCAAGATCGATGAAACCAGCTGTCTCGATCTGATTGCAGAGTCTCTCAACCGGGCGCTTGAGTTGACTGAAGGAGTGACAGCCGTGATTGAAAATACGGCGGGTCAGGGCTCCAACCTGGGTTATCGTTTTGAGCATCTGGCCTATCTGATTGATCGGGTAGAAGACAAGTCACGTATTGGCGTCTGCCTGGATACCTGTCACACCTTTACTGCGGGATATGATCTGCGCAGCCGCGCCGCCTATGACAAGACCATGCAGGAGTTTGATGAGATTGTCGGTTTTTCCTGGCTCAAGGGGATGCATCTCAATGACTCAAAGGTGGATTTTGGCAGCCGGGTCGATCGGCATGAGAGTCTGGGCAAGGGGAAACTGGGAATTGATCTGTTCCGCTTTATCATGCAGGACGAGCGGATGGATGAGATGCCTTTGATTCTGGAGACGGTGGATGCCGATCTCTGGCCGCAGGAGATTGCAATGCTATATGAGTTCGGCCAATAGTAAAAAGGGCCACCGGGGGGCGGTGGCCAAAAACTATCCTGATGATAGTTGAGCCACGATCCGTGTGCCAGGCTATTATCAATGCTGTTTGCTGATTCCGGCCAGCCGGATTTGTGACAACTATGTAAATTGTCGGGTTGGTACTGTTTTCTCCCGGTTCCGGCTTTCTTCGGGGCAGGACTTCAACAACTGATCAGTCGCTGGTGCTGGTTGCGGGGCTGTGGTAACAGGAAGGAGGGTCCTGGCGTGGTGACTGTTCAAAGGGTCAAAACAGCTCCATGCGGATAGCAAGCAGGTAATGTCCGTCTATACTGAAAACGTACCTTTTGCCAGCAGGCAGGTGGCCCGTTTTGAAGTGTTTTTCTTCCGGCTCCTGAAAGCTTTCCGCATGCCTGAGGTGTAAGAGATCCCAAGCCGCTTTGGGTTGAAATTATGGAGATGCAGGTGCCGGTATGGTCCACGCCATTGATCCGTGTGTAGGGTATGCACTGCATATTGTTACTTGTGATTCAGGTGTTGAGGAGTAGAAGATGCACACAGATATCGAAGCCATTCTGGAATGTCATCATTCCGACAAGACCCGCCTGATGGACATGCTGTGGGAAGTTCAGCGGCAGCAGGGTTTTATTTCCGATGAGGCGGTCACGGCGCTTTCTGTGGGGCTGAATATGTCCCGGCATGACATTCGTGAAACCCTCACTTTCTACCATTTTTTTCGCGACAAGCCGTCCGGCAAACACAGGATCTATCTGGCCGATACGGTCATCGCCAGGATGAACGGTTATGATGAAGTCCGTGAAGCGCTGGAACAGGCTTGTGGCTGTGCTTTCGGTTCGGTTGACGAATCGGGCACTTTCGGCCTGTATGACACCAACTGTATCGGTCTCAGCGATCAGGAGCCCGCGATGATGGTGGATGAGGTGGTGTTTACCAATCTCACCCCGGAAAAGGTCAGCGATATCATCACCCGTCTGAAGCAGGGCGAAAGCGTGGATGCAGTTGCCAACCCGGACGGATTCAACCCCGGGGATGTGGCCTATGTGGATGCGCTGGTGAAAGATAACATCCGTAGCCGGG
>JALSHD010000119.1 GCA_026982395.1 Chromatiales bacterium
CTTTGTCTGCTGCGGACACTGAACAGCTTCAGACGGTACGTGATTTCATCCGTCTGGGTGCCAGCCTGTTCAACCGCGCAGGGCTGTATTTCGGGCACGGTACCGACAATGCGCTGGATGAGGCGGCATGGCTGGTGTTGCACGCTTTGCATCTGCCGCCGGATCTCCCTGCGGAGTATTTCGATACGCGGTTGACCGAAGCAGAGAAGCGCGAGGTGATGGCGCTGCTCGAAAGGCGGGTCGAAGAGCGTTTGCCGGCTCCTTATCTGACTCAGTCCGCCTGGTTTGCCGGACTGGAGTTCTATGTGGATGAGCGGGTACTTGTTCCCCGTTCACCCGTTGCAGAGCTGATTGAGCAGGGCTTCTCCCCCTGGGTTGAGCATGAGCGAGTGAACCGGGTGCTGGATCTTTGCACTGGTGGAGGGTGTATCGCCGTTGCCTGTGCTCTGGCTTTTCCGCAGGCAACGGTTGATGCAAGTGATCTCTCGGCAGTTGCGCTGAAGGTGGCAGAAATCAATGTGGACCGGCACCACCTGCAGGATCAGATTGAGCTGATCTGCTCCGATCTGTTTGAAAACCTGCAGGGGCGGCGTTACGACATCATCATCAGCAATCCGCCCTATGTGGACGGGAGCGATATGGCGACGCTTCCGGCAGAGTTCCGTCATGAGCCCAAGCTGGCCCTGGCCGCTGGTGATGATGGTCTCGATGTGGTGCGGCGAATTCTCGAGCAGGCGCCGCGGTATCTGAACCCCGGTGGCATTCTGGTGGTCGAAGTGGGGAACAGTGAACAGGCGCTGGTTGATGCGTTCCCCGAAATCCCCTTCGTCTGGCTGGAGTTTGAGCGTGGTGGTGATGGGGTATTTCTGCTTACGCGGGAGCAACTGACCGGGGAGGCGTGATTCATTTGGCAATCTGTATCCCAAAACCAGTTCGCGAAGAGTATATAATCAAAGGCAGTGACAGTGAGTACTGTTACCCGCTACAGGAGCTACTGGATGCAATTTGATGAATCGGTAATTTTTGATCCGGAACTGATTGGTCGTTACGACAAATCCGGGCCACGTTACACCTCATATCCTACTGCTGTACAGTTCAGCGATCAGTTTGGTGAAGAGGCCTATCGTTCCTGGGCTGCCCGTAGCAACGCCAGCGGTCGTCCTCTGTCACTCTATTTTCATATTCCTTTTTGCGACACGGTTTGCTTCTACTGTGCCTGCAACAAGGTGGTAACCAAGGATCGCAGCCGGGCCGCGCCCTATCTTGAGCGGGTGCATAAAGAGATCGCCATGCAGGCGGCACTGTTTGATTCCTCCCGGCCGGTTGACCAGCTCCACTGGGGAGGGGGAACACCTACCTTCCTCAGCCACGAGGAGATGATTGAACTGATGCGGGTGACTCGCGAACACTTCAAGCTCCACGATGATGACAGTGGAGAGTACTCCATTGAAATTGATCCACGGGAGGTAAGCGGGGATACCGTCAGGCTGCTGCGGGAGCTGGGTTTCAACCGTATGAGTCTCGGTGTACAGGATTTTGATCCGAAGGTGCAGAAAGCGGTCAACCGTATTCAGCCGGAAGAGATTACGCTGGCTGCGTTGAAGGCGGCGCGTCAGGAGGGCTTCAAGTCGGTCAGTATCGATCTGATCTACGGCCTGCCGCTGCAGAGCAAGGAGAGTTTTGCCCGCACCCTGGACAAGGTGCTGGAGGTGGGGCCGGATCGGGTGTCGGTATTCAACTACGCTCATCTTCCCGATCTGTTCAAGCCGCAACGGCGTATTAACGTGGGTGAGCTTCCTTCACCCGCCGAAAAGCTGGCGATTCTCAAGCTGACCATCGAGCATCTGGGTGAAGCGGGATATGTCTATATCGGTATGGATCATTTTGCTCGTCCTGATGATGAACTGGCGGTGGCGCAGCGTCAGGGTACGCTGTACAGAAACTTCCAGGGGTACTCCACCCATGCCGGCTGTGATCTGGTGGCAATGGGTGTGACCTCCATCGGTATGGTGGGGGACAGCTACAGCCAGAACATGCGTACCAACGACGAGTATTACGAGCGCATCGATGCCGGGCGTATCCCCATATTTCGTGGTGTTGAACTGGATGCCGACGACAAGTTGCGCCGTGAGGTGATCACTCAGTTGATTTGTCATTTTCATCTGAATAAACAGGCGATTGAGCGCCAGTTTGAAATTGATTTCGATGACTATTTTGCTGATGAACTGGCGCAGCTGCAGGAGATGGAGAAGGATGGCCTGCTTAACCTTGATGAAAACGATATCCAGGTACGCCCGGAAGGGAAACTGCTGATTCGCAATGTCTGCATGGTGTTTGATCGCTATCTGCGTGAACAGCCGCAGAGGCGTTTTTCCAAGGTGATCTGATGTCCGGCAACACCATAGGAAAACTGTTCTCTGTCACCAACTTTGGTGAAAGCCATGGCGCTGCCATCGGCTGCGTGGTGGATGGTTGTCCGCCGGGGATGACTCTGAGCGAAGAGGAAATCCAGCAGGATCTGGATCGGCGTCGTCCAGGACAGTCACGTCACACCACCCAGCGGCGTGAGGCGGATGAGGTACGTATTCTGTCGGGTCTGTTCGAGGGTAAAACTACCGGTGCGCCAATCGCCTTGCTGATTGAAAACACCGATCAGCGCTCCAGGGACTATTCCGAAATCATGGATCGGTTCCGGCCGGGGCATGCCGACTACACCTACCAGCAGAAATATGGCATTCGTGACTATCGTGGTGGTGGCCGCTCATCGGCACGGGAGACGGCGGCGCGGGTGGCAGCCGGAGCCGTTGCACGCAAATACCTGGCTGAACAGGGGATCATGATCCGAGGCTATCTGGCTCAACTCGGTCCCATCAAGGCAGAGGCACTGGAGTGGGAAGAGGTGAATCGCAATCCGTTTTTCTGTCCCGATGCCTCGAAGGTGGCCGAGATGGAGACTTACATGGATGCCCTGCGCAAGGAGGGGAACTCCATTGGTGCCCGCGTCAACGTGGTTGCCAGCGGCATTCCGCCTGGCCTGGGAGAGCCGGTGTTCGATCGTCTCGACGCCGACATCGCCCACGCCATGATGGGCATCAATGCGGTAAAGGGGGTTGAGGTTGGTGCCGGTTTTGCCAGTGTTGAACAGAAGGGCAGTGAACATCGTGACGAACTGACACCGGCGGGGTTTGCCGCCAACAACGCCGGCGGTGTGCTGGGCGGGATCTCCACCGGCCAAGAGATCACCGCATCCATCGCCCTCAAGCCCACCTCCAGCATCCGCATCCCCGGACGCAGTGTGAATATCCATGGCGAACCAGTTGAGGTGATCACCAAAGGGCGTCATGACCCCTGCGTAGGGATCCGTGCGGTGCCGGTGGCCGAAGCGATGCTTGCCATTGTGCTGATGGATCACCTGTTGCGCCATCGTGCGCAGAATATCGACGTGGTATCACAGACCCCGGTGATTCCGGGAAGCGTGAACGGCTGACTCCCTTCACGCCTGAATGCCCTATCGGAGCCTCTCCAGTTTCTATTTTTTCTATTTCGCCAGTCTTGGCGCACTGATTCCCTATTGGGCGCTGTATCTTGAATCACTGGATTTCACACCGCGCCAGATAGGAGAGTTGATGGCTATTCTGATGGCCACAAAAATCATTGCTCCCAATGTGTGGGGATGGATAGCAGATCACACGGGGCAGGGAATGCGCATTGTGCGGCTTGGTTCGCTTTTTGCCGCTATTGTGTTTGCTACCATCTTTCTGGGACAGAGTTACCTGTGGATTGCCTTGGTGATGTTGCTGTTCAGCTTTTTCTGGAATGCGGTATTGCCGCAGTTTGAGGCTGTCACACTCAATCATCTGGGTGCTGAACAGCAGCGTTACAGCTCGATCCGGCTGTGGGGATCGGTGGGGTTCATCGTCGTCGTGGTGGGTCTTGGACCATTGCTCGACAGTTACAGCGTTGGTCTGTTGCCGTGGGTAATGCTGGGTTTGCTGGTTGCGATCTGTCTGGCCGCCCAGTGGGTACCGGAGCGTACGGTTGTACATTCACTTCAGCCGAATCAGCCTCTGTCAAGAATTCTTGCCCGGCCGCAAGTGTTTGTGTTGTTGATATGCTGTTTTTTGATGCAGGCCAGTCATGGGCCGTACTACACTTTTTTTACACTCTATCTGGAGCAGTACGGCTACTCCCGCAGCCTGATTGGGCAGTTGTGGGGATTGGGAGTGTTGGCGGAAGTTGGGGTATTTTTAGTCATGCACCGCCTGGCACCGCGTTTTGGTTTGCAGAACTTGCTGTTTGTCAGTCTGCTTCTGGCGGCACTGCGCTGGCTGCTTATTGGTATGTGGGCGGAGAGTCTTTATCTCATGCTGTTTTCCCAACTGCTCCATGCTGCCAGTTTTGGCGTTTTTCATGCATCTGCCATTGCGTTGGTGCACCGTATTTTTTCCGATGGCCATCAGGGCAAGGGGCAAGCGTTGTACAGCAGTATAAGCTTTGGAGCGGGTGGGGCGGTTGGTAGCTTGTATAGCGGGTATTTTTGGGAGCAGCTGGGACCAACTTCCATCTTTTTTGTGGCAACTGTATTCGCCATAATTGGAGCTTTGCTGTCGGCTGTATTTTTGGGTATTCGGGTTGCGCCTGGATTAGGTGGCGGTTTTAAGTCATAATAATAAATTTTTCCGGGTATCTGTTGTTTGGCGGGGGATAACGTGGTTTTACTATGAATGGTGTGTCTGATATTTCTGGTGTGGATACGGTATCAAAGAAGTCGTGCGATACTGAGATTAGCGTGATTGATATATTGCGCATCCTGGTGCGGCATAAACAGATTGTATTCACCGTCTTTCTGATTTCTCTTGTCATCGGCATAGCGTATGCGCTGGTAACATCAAAGCAGTATCGCTATACCACAACGATAGAGATCGGAACGGTAATGGAGGATGGCAAGACAATGTTGATCGACCGGCCCGGAACATTGCTCGCAAAAATCAATGTGGCTTATATCCCTTACGTTCTTGAACAGTTTGCTCATGAAAAGGAGGAGCATTACAAAATCACGGCTCGAATTCCTCCGGGCAGTGAAGTTGTTGTTTTAGAGAGTGAGGCACCCGAATCAGATGGAGATATCCTGATTCAGCTGCAAGAACGTGTGGTGGATTATGTAAGACGTAATCACCAACGTGTTTTCGATATTATGAAAAAGGAAATGAATGTCGAGCTGGACAAGAGCAAGAATAAACTGAGCGCATTGCAGGATCGCCACAGGGTTCTTACTGCCGATCTGAAACGTCTCGATCAAACAGCTAAATTGCTGAATGATCAGATTGAAGAGCTAAAAGCTCTGGTCGCTGATGCTATCAGTTACCGGAAATTGGCGAGAGCCCAAACGGGTGATGAAACTCAAGCCATGACTTTATTGATGATCGATAATGAGATACAGCAGAATAACCAGCGTCTTGCTGCTCTGGAAGAAAGGCTTCACATCGATATTCCCCGGGAGAAGGATTCACTCAATAACACTATATCCGATAATTCGCGTGAGCAGCAGGAGCAGGCAGCGGAGATAGCGAAAATACAGGCGGCTGTGAACAATATGCGAGAGACCAGAATGTTGATAGCCCCCATGCGCTCTGCCAAGCCCGTTGGGGCAGGGGGATTGGTGATCGTTCTTGCATCGATAATTGTCGGTGTTTTTACAGGAATTCTTGCCGCTTTTATTGTCGCGTTTCTCCGTGGGGCCAGAAGGGAGTTGCATACCCGGGAGCAGACTGGGAAGTTCTGGAGCGACTCCCCTGGAGATGATTGATGTTCAGTGGGGGGGGAACCGACAGGGGGCGATATTAAGGGACTCCAGTATTATTCGGGAGTGCTCTGGAGAAAGTTGCACAGTGTCTTAGTCAGTACATCTACTCAAAGATGCTCATAGTTCAGCAGATTTCTGTGTACTTAACCGCGAAGAAGTTTTTTTGGAAGTTGTATTTCACCAGCCTGAAAATGGTACTGATGGCATTTGTATGATGTTGCTGTGCCAAAGATAACCAGCGGAAATTTTCACTGCTTGGCTGAATAATTCAGTTTTTGTTCAGTGCCTGAGAACGCAAGTTTTGGGTATTGGAAAATTGTTGTGCAGGGATGCGCCTGTTAATAGTGAGTGGATTTAGATATGTTCAATATCCAGAAACCCATTAAAGATCGAAAAATCAGGGTCGGAGTGGCGGGTTGTGGTCGGATATCCCAGAAGCACCTTGAGGCTATAGAGAAGCACAAGACCCAAATTGAACTTGTTGCTGTTTCTGACGTACAGCCGGAAAGGCTCGCGAAGGCAGTTTCTCAAACAGGTGCAAAGGGATTCGACTCATATATAGAAATGCTCGGACAGTCGGATATAGACGCGGTAGTGCTATGTACTCCAAGTGGATTGCACTCCGAGCAGGCTATAGCGGCTGCTAGGACCGGTAAACATGTAATAACCGAAAAACCGATGGCCACGCGTTGGCAAGATGGGCTCCGCATGGTCAAGGCATGTGACGATGCCGGTGTTGGTTTGTTTGTCGTTAAGCAGAACCGGCGTAATGCAACGCTTCAGCTGCTCAAAAATGCGGTGGAACAGGGCCGGTTTGGTCGAATTTTCATGACGACAATCAATGTATTTTGGTCTCGTCCGCAGTCCTACTATGATAGTGATGCATGGCGTGGGACATGGGAGTTTGATGGTGGAGCCCTGATGAACCAGGCAAGCCACTACGTGGATTTGATCGATTGGTTGATTGGCCCCGTCGAAAGCGTGCAGGCGTATGTTGCAACTCTGGCGCGTGACATTCAGGTAGAGGATACCGCTACGGTTGGAGTCCGTTGGCGCTCCGGTGCCTTGGGCTCGGTCAATGTAACCATGCTTACCTACCCAAAAAATCTTGAAGGCTCAATTACTATTCTCGGTGAAAAAGGAAGCGTACGTATCGGTGGTATGGCGGTAAATGAAATTCAGCACTGGGAGTTTGAGGATGCTCATGAAGATGATGTGAAGGTGCGAGATGCCAATTATGAAACCACATCGGTTTACGGTTTTGGTCATCCCCTTTACTATAACAATGTTATTGAAGCACTAAGAGGAGAGGCTGTGGCTGAAACGGACGGCCGAGAGGGATTGCGTTCCCTGGAAATACTGATAGCCAGTTATCTTTCAGCGCGGGATGGTCGGCGCGTGGCACTTCCGCTTGAGTATTGAAAAGTGAACTATATAGTGCATGAAACAGCTATCGTTGATGAAGGCGCCTTGATCGGAGATGGAACCCGTATTTGGCATTGGTCACATGTTTCCGGTGGTGCAAGAATCGGAAGAAACTGCTCGTTTGGACAGAATGTATATGTGGGAAACAGGGTTATTATTGGCGATCAGGTAAAGATTCAGAACAATGTTTCAATATACGATAACGTGACGCTGGAAGATGATGTTTTTTGTGGTCCAAGTATGGTCTTCACTAACGTTTACAATCCTCGGTCCGCTATCAATAGAAAACAGGAGTATAGAGACACGTTGGTGAAGCGAGGCGCGACTCTTGGAGCAAATTGTACGATTGTTTGTGGAGTAACCATCGGGCGATATGCCTTTATCGGCGCGGGCGCGGTGGTCAACAGGGATGTTCCTGATTATGCATTGATGGTTGGTGTTCCTGCAAAACAGGTTGGATGGATGAGTGAATATGGTGAGCGGCTGAATATTCCACTTGAAGGTGATGCGGAAGTTAGCTGCCCTCATACCGGAACTCGGTATGTTCTGAATAGCGGCCAGTTAAACAGGGAGCAGCAGTGAACCCGGGGCGGAATGACATTGGTTTTCCGATTGAGCGTAACAATGCTGAGCGAGCAGGTAAATTTACTACTATGCCACAAATCTGTTGATTGTTCCGTTAACCCTGTGCCTTTTGGAGTAATCCGATGAAATTTATCGATTTGGAAAATCAGTATTCAGCACTGAAAGAAAGTATTCATACTCGAATTCAGTGCGTACTTGAACATGGGCGGTACATACTGGGTCCGGAAGTTCGTGAGCTGGAAGATCGGCTTTCCTTATATACAGGAGCAAAGCACTGTATAACCGTTTCCAGCGGAACCGAGGCGCTGCTGATCAGCCTTATTGCGTTGGGGGTGAAAAACGGTGATGAGGTCATTACTACCCCTTTTACGTTTGTGTCGACTGCAGAGGTCATTGCGTTACTCGGTGCAAAACCTGTATTTGTTGATGTTGAGCATGATACTTGTAATATCGATGCGACACTGATAGAAAATGCTATAACCTCCAGAACAAAGGCTATCATCCCGGTTAGCCTTTATGGTCAGGTTGCGGATTTAGACAAGATTAACGCTATTGCGGACAAGTATGGTTTGCCTGTAATTGAAGATGCTGCGCAAAGTTTTGGAGCTGAATATAAAGGGAAAAAAAGCTGCAATGTGTCCACTATAGGGTGTACGAGTTTTTTCCCCAGCAAACCGTTGGGATGCTATGGTGATGGAGGGGCAATTTTCACCAATAGCGATTCACTGGCCCAGGCGAGCAGAGAGATTCGGGTGCATGGGCAACAAAAACGTTATGTTCATACACGGATAGGTGTTGGGGGCCGTATGGATACGCTGCAGTGCGCCATTGTACTTGCCAAACTGGAACAGTTCGACTGGGAGATCGAGCAACGTATCGAGCTGGGTGAGAACTACAACAGGCTGATGGATGAGCACGGGATAGCGCGCGTACAGCAACGTCCAGATCGCACCAGTATATTTGCCCAGTACACAGTAATGGTTGCTGAACGGACCCGACTACAGGAGGCTTTGACACAAATCGGTATTCCTGTAGCCGTTCATTATCCGGTGCCACTTAACCAGCAACCAGTGTATCAGAGTATTTGTGGCGGGGAGAATACGCCGGTTGCCGCAGCGCTGTCTCAAAAAGTGATGAGCTTGCCTATGCATCCATATCTGACGCTTGAGCAACAAGAGTTTATTGTCTCTAATTTGGCAAGCTTTGTTAAATGACAAATTTTTTTACTATATGGAGTAACTGATGGAGCTGGATCGTTACCTCTCTTTCCTTACGAGAAGGCTTCCGCGAATCAGGGGAATGGCGCGAGTTATCAAGCCACTCCGGGGATATTATGCAAAGAAATATGATTCATGTGCTGAGCGCCGAATCATTATCAATGAGTACGATCATGATATCAGTATGGAGCTTGATCGCTCTTCCTATATGGGTGGCTCGATCTATTGGCTTGGATATCATCATTGGCGTGAGATGGACTATTTTCGCGAAAACCTTAAACCCGGAATGACATTTATCGATGTTGGTGCAAACCAGGGGGAGTTTACGCTATTTGCCGCAAAATACTTGCGCACTGGTTCAGTGTTGTCGTTTGAACCGGAAAAAACGATGTTTCAAGCATTGAAGAAAAATATTGAATTGAATTCATTTGATAATATTCAGTATTTCAATTTTGGCCTTGGAAACAAAGATGGTATTTTGAAACTTTATACCTCTTCAAACGTCAAGCCGCATGGAGGTATTCATGAGGGTCTTTTTACCACCTATCCCGACGGAAGCCGGAATGAGTATGTTCAGGAAATTTCAATAAAGCGCCTTGATGATGCGTTGTCCAATACAAAAACAGCTCGTGTTGATTTTATAAAAATTGATGTCGAAGGTGCCGAGCTGTTTGTTCTGCAAGGGGCGGAAGAAACGATACGTTTATTTAAGCCTAAACTGATGCTGGAGTTGAATGAGGAAACATTTCGGAATGCTGGGTATGGCACAAGCGATCTGATTGGGTTTTTGGAAAAGCATAATTATCGAATATATAAATTTTTGTATGGCGGTAAGTTGAAAGAGATTGACTTGAAGGCTAACGGTATTACATCGGCCAGCTTCAATATTCTGTGCCAGATATAAATGGTGACCGTGTTTGAACGCCTGACTTATTCACCAGTTTGTTTTGTAAAGATACACCACGAAGAGCATCTGTTTTTCAACGCTCCACTGCTCCTGTGTGTTGGTCTTGAGCGCCTGAACGAGGTTGGAAAGCGGATTTTCCTCGTTAGTTATTTTTTTCTTTTTGTCAAGCAGCCAAGTTCAAGTTAGTGAATGTATGACGCACACTAAAGGCTTGGGGCTTGGGCGTCTTCTCAAGCTTTCTTCAATGACATTGGGGCGGCAGTTGATAGCCATTCTGTGCCAATTAGGCCTTGTGCTGTTGTTGGCCCGCCTGCTTGGCTCCGAGGGAAACGGGCAATTTACGGTAGCGCTATTGCTTCCGATGTTGCTTACCAGCCTGTTGAACTTGGGCATTCCTTCAGCCAATGTCTACTTTTTGGGCCGGAGTGGTGTATCAATAGCTGACGCAATGGTGAGCAATCTGAAACTTTGGGGTGTTTTAACGGCTATTGGGCTTATAGCCGGTGTTATCGGCGTTGCTCAGTTTTCAGAGACATTGTTTCCGGGCGTGCCGGAAAAATTGCTATGGGGCGCGGTTGCTATTTTTCCTGTCTCCCTGTTTTACGCGCTACTGATCAGTTTGCTACAAGGAAAGCAGGATTTTAGAGCATATAACCTGGTAATGATCATCCCTTCTGTCGCGAGTCTGCTATTGGCAGTTGCTTTTGTATGGGGAATGGGGTTGGGGGTTGGCGCTGCACTTTTATCCTGGGGCCTCGGCCAGCTTGTTGGTGTGATTGTCTTGGTGGGGTTTCTTGTTTCGCTCAGACGTGGAAACGTCCGGGAAAGTTATGACTCAACAGGGTATGTAAAGCGTTGTCTGAATTATGGCTGGCGCTCACACTTGTCGAACGTTATCACTTTTCTTAATTATAGGGCGGATATTTTTCTGGTAAATATGCTAATCAATCCAGCGGGAGCGGGTATATATATTGTGTCTGTGCGCATCGCAGAGGGGCTTTGGCTGCTGTCCCAGGCAGTAAGTACCATATTGTTGCCGAAGCTTTCCAGTATGCATGCGAATGAGGAGTTGAGAAGGAAAATCACTCCGATTTGTGCGAGATGGGTGACTTATGTCGGCCTGTTGTTTTCTGTGGCATTGGCGGTGACTGCCAGTTCGTTGATTGATTTGTTGTTCGGTGTACAGTACAGCGAAGCGGCACTGGTGCTTCTTTGGCTACTCCCAGGTACTGTTGTATTCAATACGGCCCGTGTATTGGCCAATGATATTGCTGCCCGGGGGCGCCCAGAGCTTAATATATGGTCTGCAGCAATTACACTTGTTGTCAATGTGGTGGGAAATATTTTGTTAATCCCCGAGTACGGGCTTAAGGGAGCTGCGATAGCGACAACACTGTCCTACATGGTGACAACAGTTGCCAGCCTTGCATTTTATTCTCACCTTAGTTCTAATCCGTGGTGGAGTCCACTGGTTCTCGAAAAAAATGATTGGTATCTCGTCAAGCAGCTTGTTCGAATGAGCGGAAAATAATGTCAGGGTAGAAAACAGTACGTTGTCATGATTTTTTTATTAGAGAGGAATTGCTCGATCTTTAACGGGGCGGTCAGATTGCCATGAAGGTGTGTGGTTTTGTTGTTGTGCGAAATGAGATGGCCATATCTTTGGTAATCTTTTTTCTCCTCGTCGCTGGAACCTTGAAGCGGACGTCTGGGTCGATGCAGGACTTTGGTGCCTTGTCCATTGTTTCCCTGTTAATGTTTGGTGTGTTGTTGCTGGCGGGATATCTGGCAAAGGTGATAACCCCTCCGTTACCGGCTTCGGTAAATCGGTTATTTTTCCCGGCACTGGGTTTGATTGTGGTCTATGTTATGGGATTGATTTCAGGAGGTATTACCAGCTCCGCGTTGACTATCGTTTCTCAGTTATCTCTGCTGATGATTTTCTTTTTTGCGATGGTGACGATCAAGTGGAGTGGTTCAGCACTTCAGATTTTTGCGATTGGATCATCAGTATTTGTTTTTTGCAACTTGCTTTTTTGGATACACGCAGGGGGGCCAGCATTGTTTAGCTCCTATATGGCGCACAAAAACTCTCTTGGGGGTTTCTTGTTTGGGTTGTTTTTCTTTATATTTTCCGCATTTTTCTACTCCCGTGGGCCGACCCGGTTTTTTTGGTATATGGCAATCATTGCGGGTATTTTTCTTTTATATGCCACTAACTCCAGGGCGTCCTGGTTAGCATCTCTGGTTGTTTTAACTACTTTTTTTCTGTGGAGCGTGATAACGAAAACAGCTATTCGTTTTAAACTGTTTTTTTTTGGTATTGTCTGCTTGCTGGTGGTTGTTACTCTGGTATATCCCTATATGGCTCGGGTTGAAGAACTGGACAGATTCCGGGAGTTGGTTCAGCTATATACAGGTTCCGCCCTGTTCACCGGGCGCGATCGTCTATGGCCCGTTCTTCTGGATATCATATCTATGCATCCATTTATCGGGCATGGATCGGGGGCTTTGCCCCGGGATTTCATGCCAACGACACTTTCTGCACACAACATATATCTTCAGATAGCGTTGCAGGTTGGGTTGCTGGGTCTTTTTCTATTTATATTCTTTTTCTATCGGCTGTGGACTCTTTTCTGGGAGGCTAGGCATGATCCGGTCGTCCGGCTCTCGGCTGCCTATCTGGTGGGTATCATGATTCATCAGCTTTTTGATATCAGTCTTACGCAAAATAATATGTCACTGGGGATGTTGCAATGGTTGATTCTTGCGATTGGGGTGGGCAGAGCAGTGGGTGGTTACAATTGTTCGCCACCTGAAAACATACGCCAGCGCAAACCATTTTTCTGGTTTGACAATTTTAGTTCGGAAAAGTGATGGAGGTGCTGCATGAAACTCGCCTTGCTGGCCAATAGGCGTTCCATTCACGCTGTCAGATGGGCCAATGCAATGGCAGAACGTGGCCATGACGTACATTTTCTCAGTATGCACGGAGGTGATGATGTACTGCATGAAAGGGTCAGATTTCATTCCTTGTTTGTGCCTGCACCAGCCGGTTATTTTTTCAATTGGCTTCAATTGAAAATCATTTTGCGCACTATCCAGCCAGATATCCTGCATACTCATTTTGCCAGCGGCTATGGAACACTGGGGCGCTTGAGCCGATTCCACCCTTGTATGCTCTCTATCTGGGGCAGTGATATATACGACTTCCCTGAAAAGTCTACTTTGCATCAAAAAATCGTATCAGCCAACCTTTCCGCTGCCGATATTGTTTGTTCCACTAGTCATGTCATGGCCCGTTACGCCAGAGAGAACTATCCTAAAACAGGCGAAATATCCGTTATACCATTTGGTATCGATACTGCCGGATTCGGTCCCCGGGTTTCCGGGAAACCGGACGGACTTGTTACTGTAGGAACGATTAAGTCCCTTGCTTCAAAATATGGCATCGATATTCTTATTCGTGCTTTCTCCATAGTAAAAAAAGAGCTTAACGACAGTGCAAGTAATCTTCGTTTGCTCATTGTGGGTTCCGGCCCCGACAGGGGTGCTTTGGCAGCATTAGTAAAGCGTCTCGATATCGATAGCGTTACCACCTTCGTTGAACATGTTCCGCATACTGAAGTCCCAGATTATTTTGCCGAGCTGGACGTGTATGTCGCTGTCAGTCGCCGCGAAAGTTTTGGGGTGGCGATACTGGAAGCCTCTGCCAGTGGACTTCCTGTAGTAGTTTCCAATGTTGGCGGACTTCCGGAGGTGGTTATTGATCACGAAACAGGTTTTATTGTGCAGTGCGAGGATGTTTCTTCTACAGCAGCGGCAATTTTGCGGTTGGTGAAAGATCCGGAACTCAGAAGTAGAATGGGTTCTGCCGGACGCGAGTATGTGCAGCAGCGGTATGAGTGGAGGCGGAATGTTGCCGAAATGGAATCGGTGTATTTCAAGCTGCTAAATCAGACGTAAACGTGAAGGTTAAGTTGCCTGTTACAGATATATTAGAGAGTTGAAATGAGCGAGACCAAACTCCTGGATGGTAAAAAGACGACTGTTGTTTGCCAGTATTTTCCTCCGGAAGGGGGAGCCGCTGCAAACAGGATGAGGTTTTTTGCGTATTGGCTTCACAAGCATGGTGCTGAAGTGAATATTGTGACTGCAATGCCGAACTACCCGCAAGGGATAATTCATGAGGCTTACCGAGGTAGAATCTGGCAGAGCGAGAAAGAACCTTGGGGAACAGTGCTGAGAGCTTGGTGTTATGCGAGTCCAAAACGTTCGGCTATCCGACGACTGCTTAACTATTTTTCCTTTATGTGTTTGTCGTTAAGATGGCTACCTGTTGTAAAACGATCAGATGTTGTGATTTTTTCGTCGGGCCCGATGTTTGCCGGATTTATCGCATTCCTTTCGGCGAAAATTTTTGGCACCAAGGTAATTCTGGACGTGCGTGATATATGGCCTGATCGGATATGGGAGTCTGGAGCAATTCGTTTGCCAAAAGCTGCGATGAATACTCTCTATGCTTACGAACGCTTTATGTACCGAAACAGTGTATCGGTAATGTGCGTGACGAAAGGGGTATGCGATATCATACGTAGCAAATCAAAGAATAGTTTACCGATTGAACTTATTCGCAACTGTGACCAGGAAACTGACGTTAAAAAGGTGCCAACACCAAAGAAAAAAAGAAGTAGAGAAGTCGTTGTGGTTGAGTCAGGAACGTTGGGTTGGGTGCAGGATCCGGAAATGCTCTGTCTGGCATATAAAGATTTGTTGGAAAAGGGTGTTCAGAATATTCTCTTAAAATTTGCAGGCTCCGGGCCGAGGGTTGAAGCACTCAAGGAGTGCATTGGTGTTGTGAGAGATGCCTACTACATGGGGAATCTGAATCAGGAGGAGCTATGGCACATGCTGTTCTCTGCCGATATCGGTGTCGCCACCCTGAAAGCATCGGAGCATAATAAAATGGCCGTTTCGAGAAGAATATATGATTACGCCAGAGCAGGCCTCGCCATTGTATATGCCGGGGAGGGAGAGGGGGCGGATATTGTCGGCTCAAGTGGCGCGGGAATTGTTGTTCCTCCAGGAGACAGGCGGGCGCTGGCAGATACCATCGAGATGCTTGCCACTAACAGAGATGTTCTGGAGCGGTGGAAAAGCAATAGCCGTTTATTGCTGGAAGGGGAGTTTTCAGCAAGTAGCATTGGGATGCATTTTATCCAGACCGTACGTGAAGTTTGATGTAATCTCATCGGCAAGCTGATTTTATCGATTTAGATATGGCTCATAGGTTAGTCTTTAAGCCCCTCGAAAATGTGCTCCATTCCGAGTTTTAGGCGACCTGTTTTCCTGTCTCGTTTTGGATTGTAGTGGCATAGTTAATTTGGCCATCTGCTATTAGGTGATATTATCACCGATACCGAAAACAGGTGACAAAATGACACGAGAAAACAGGACATACAGCCCGGAATTCAGATTGGAAGCAGCGCG